>JAFLCQ010000440.1 GCA_017302815.1 Planctomycetota bacterium | reverse complement strand
GCCCATGCCACCCGAAGTCGCGCCACGCCGCGACCTGCCGCCCGGCCTCAGCGTGCTGACCGACATCGCCACCACGACCGGCGGCATGGTCCGGGGCGACCTCCTGCGTATCTGGGAGAATCCGCCCAGCCGCGGCCAGGCCCACGAGCTGGCGGTCTGGCTTGTGGCTGCCGCGCTGGCCCTGCTGCTGGGCGAGGTGGCCGTCCGCCGCCTGCGCATCCATGTCCGTCTGCCGCGCCTGCCGCGCCGCCAGCCGCAGCCGGCGACTGCGGCTGCGGCCCGGACAGCAGCGGCGCAGCCGCACGCAACGCCGGACACCGTGGAGGCGCCTCGCGAAACAGCCGCGCCGGCGCAACCCGGCGCAGCGAAACCGGACGCCCAGCCGGCGGCCAATGGCGTGATGGACGCGCTGGAGCAGCTGCGCCGGCGGCGCTGAGCTGATCCGAACGCTCAGCCCTTGAGGCGGCGCAGCTCCTCGGCCAGCGCCTCGAATTCGCGCGGCTTCGGCGCGACGATGCGGATGGCCTCGCCGCCGTCGGGATCGGGGACCTCGACCTTCCAGGCGTGCAGCATGTGCCGCGGTGCCTGCACCGGATCGGCACGATCGCCATGGCGGCGATCGCCGTACAGGGGATGGCCCATCTCGGCGAAATGGATGCGGATCTGGTGATGCCTGCCGGTCTTCGGCTGCACCCGCACCAGGGCGCCGAAGGGGCCGAGCTCCTCCTGCACCTCCCAGGTGGTCACGGCGGCGCGGGCGTCGGCGCCATGGCCGCTCTCCCAGCGCTCGAAGCCCTGGCCCTTGCCGGTCTGCACGAGATAGCTGCGGTGCTCGCCGCTGGCGCGGGGATGCCCGCGCACGATGGCGAGATAGGTCTTGTGCACCTGATGCTCGCGGAAGGCCTCTTCGAGCCGGCGCGCAGCGCGCTCCTGCTTCGCGAACAGGACCACGCCGCTGGTGTCGGCATCAATGCGGTGGACGGGGATGAGCTCGGGCCCCAGGGCGGCCTTGAGGATGTGGATCAGGGCCCAGCTCTTGGCCTGGTCGGTCGGCACGACCGGCAGCCAGGCGGGCTTGTCATAGGCGAGGAAGGCCGGCGAATCGTAGACGATGCGCTTGGCATCGAAGACGTGCTCCTGCGGCGCCAGCTCGGCGAAGACCTCGACCGTCTCGCCAGGTCGCAGCTGCCGGCTGGCGAAGGTCTCGACCCGTCCGTCGACGCGCACGACGCCGCTCTCGATCAGGCGCTTGGCCTCGCGCACGCTGATGCCGCCGCGCTGGCGGGCGACGTAGGCGGCGAGCCGTACGCCACCCTCGACGCCGACCCGCCGCGCCGTCTGGCCGGGGGTCCAGGTGGGGCCGTCGTGCTTGCGGTGCTTGCCGCCCTTCGCCGCGGCCTTGCCGGCCTTGGACTTCTTCGCCTGCTGATGCTGGTAATCCGAGAGCTCGGCCTGGTGGTCGCCGAGGTCGAGCTTCCAGCCGCGCTTGCCGGTCACTGTCCGCCCATCATCCCGCCCATGCCGGGCATCTGCTGGTAGCCGGCGGGAACCTCGAAGAGGTCGGCCTTCTGGGCGCCGATCCGGTAGTTGCTGAAGTCAGCCTGGCTGGTGCCGCTGGTGGCACGGATCATCACGCCCTGCTTGGCATCGATCCAGGTCACGCCCTTCTCACTGCCGCTGCTCCACTCGTACGTGTCGCAGGCGACGCCATTGATGGTCTCGCTGCCGACCTTCTTCCACGTCGCCTTGTCATCCTGGGTCGGATCCTTGAAGCCCTGCGAGGCGTTGAGCGGCACGGTCATGGCCATCTTCTCGTCGACCATGAGCATGTAGGCCTTCTTCAGGTCCTTGCGCATGATCATCACGACATTGCCCTCGTCGGACTTCATCTCCATGCGCTGCTTGTCGGGGCCGCCGACGACCATGCGTCCGCTCATCTTCTCCTTCTTGTCGGAGAAGACGGCGTCGCAGGCGTAGGCCACCGGCGGCTTGAACGGCAGCTCCGCGGCGGTGAGGGATACGACCAGGGCGAGCAGGGCGAGGAGGCGCATGGCGGGATTTGTCCGCCCGGCCGCAGTCGCGGCAAGCCCTATTCCAGGTCCGACCGGGCCTGGAAAAGCCGCGTCAGGCCAGCGCCTTCTCGATCGACTTGGCCACCGTCGGGATGTCGGCGCCGGCGTCGATGAAATGGCAGGGGAAGGTGCCGGTCAGCGACTGCAGGGCGCCGACGGTCTGCTCCTGGAAGACACGGAAGCGCTTGGCGGCGGCGGCGGGGTCGACGTCGGTGGCGCGGATGTCCTGCAGCTGGCCGCCAAGCCGACGGCAGAGCTCGTTGCTGGCCACGGTCTCGCGACCGCGCTTGATCTGGCGCTCGACCGCGACCTCCTCGGTCACGTTCAGCACCACGATGCGCAGGGCAGGCTTCGGGCAGACGCCGGGATTGGCGGCGGCGAGCTGCTCCATCTTGGCGACCAGCAGGCGGAGGAACTCGGCCTGCGGGCGGCTGCGCGGGAAGCCGTCGACGATGGCTCCGCCGGCATACTGGGGTTCGAGCAGCTTCTTCAGCAGCAGGCCGACCACATCCTTGTCGCCGACCAGGCCGCCGCTGTTCTTGATCTTCACGAACTCGGGCGAGGACAGCAGGTCGCTGACCACCACCGGCTGCGGCTCGATGTGCAGGATCTGCTTGATGGTGCGGGTGTTGGTGCCCTTGCCGGCGCCAGGCGCCCCGTTCAGCCAGACCAGCTGCTTCGGCAGCACCGGCGGCTTGCCTGCGGCGGCGGCCTCCACCTGCGGCCAGACATCGGCCATGAGCTGCTGGGCGACGGCGAGGGGATCTGCGGACATGCGGCCTCCGATGGGTCGCCCCATGCTAGGAGCCCCGTGCGCGACGACAAGCCCATCGCGGGGAAGGCGTCGAAGCTCAGTCCTTCAGGCGGAGGGTCGGGTGGACCACGGCGTTGAGGCGGTCGCACTCGGCCTGCAGCTGCGCGGCGCGCACGCGCAGATCGGCCCGCTGCGGCAGGGCATCAGCGACCCGCGCGATGATCTCGGCCGCGGAACGCACGGTACGCGGCGAGTGCGGCGACAGCGCGACCGCGCGCTCGGCCTCGGCGACGGCGGGCATCCATTCACGCCCCTGGAGCAGGGCCGAGGCATGGCGCAGCGCCGTGCCTGCGCTGGTCGGCGCATCGGCCGCCAACCGCTCGGTGAACTCGCGGGTCTGCGGCGCGGGCGGCAGCAGGTCGAGACAGGCCAGCCGGATCGCCGGCGCCCGCATGGCCATGCCGATGCGTGTACGGTGTACCAAATAGATCAACCCCAGCATCACCAATGCAGCAAGGAAAACGATCGC
>JAFLCQ010000044.1 GCA_017302815.1 Planctomycetota bacterium | reverse complement strand
GGGCCTGGGCGGCCCGCACCTGCGCCGCCATCGTGGCGAGGGAGACGAGCTCGCGCGCGGCCTCGGCCCCGCTGGCGCCGATCGCCTTGCCGGCGGCGGCGGCGAGCTGGCCAAGGACCGGGGCCTTGGCTCCGAGCTGCGCGGCGAGGCCGTCGAGTGCGATCTTGTCCTTGGCCAGGGCGGTATCGGCGGCGGCGAGGTGGGCGCCAGCGACGAGGACGCGCTCGACGTCGGCGGAGAGGCGGCGGATGGTGTCGCGTGGCATTGGTTACATCCCCAATCGGACGTGATCGGAGCCGGCGACCAGCGCGAGCGCCTGGCCGTAGATGGCGTCGTCGGCGAGGCCGAGGTGCAGGCGCACCAGCAGCGAGGCCGGCTGGCGCAGGACGCCGCCGTCGAGGCGCGCCCCGGCCGCCATAGCCAGGTTGTTGAGCGTGCGGCAGCGCGCGAGCGGCGAATCGCGCAGCACCAGTGCCGCACCCTTGGCGTCGACCAGGGCGAGGGCCTCGCCGGCGCGGCGGATGTCGGCGGCGCGGATCAGCACCACCGCGTCGTCGGGCGCCAGCGGGTTGCGGATCTGCTCCTTGTAGCGCTTCAGCGCCTCGTCGAGGCCGGGCAGGGCGCGGGCGTGGATGGCGGCGAAGTCGTCGGCGGTCGCCGGACGCGAGGCCAGGGCCGCCACCTCCCAGCGTACCCGGCGGTTGATGAAGCCGGGATAGATGCCGGCCTCGCGCAGGGTGATGGGACGCTCGTAGGAGTCCTTCTCCTTGATCTTGTCGAGGGCGGCGAAGGGGCGGAATTTGCGGTCGGCCAGGATGTCGCCGCGGTCGAGGTCGAGGAGGAAGCCCTGCTCGATGCGCTCCTCGCGCACGTGGTCGCGGTAGCGCTCGTCGGCGAGCTCGAACAGGCGCAGGTCGCTGCGTGCGTGGCCCTGGGCCTTCAGCGCAGCCAGCTCCCAGACGTGGCCGAGCAGGTCCTCGACCACCGCCTCGGCGTCGGCCGCGCTCTCGCCCTCGTCGAGCTTCTCGTCGAGCGCCTTCTGGCCCATCCTGACCAGCGCCCACAGGCGGGAGAGGTGGCGGGCCATCAGGCGGTGACGCAGGTCGTCGGGCAGGTCGTGGCCGGGCTCTTCCAGCTGGTAGAAGCGCTCCTCGCCGTCGTCCTCGCGGCGTGCCGCCAGCGCGGCGAGGCGGCGCAGGGCCTCTGCCGCGCCGGGCAGGTAGGCGTCGTTCATCTGCCGCGCCTGCTCGGCCAAGCGGGTGGCCTTGGCGCGGTCGAGGGTGCCCAGGCCGGCCGAGGCAGTGTCGAGCACCAGCCGTTCGAGCAGGTCGAGGGCATCGCGCTGCACCCGCGTCTTCTTGGCCAGAGCTGCCTTGTCGACCTCCTTGGGCTTGGCAGCCGCCTCGGCCTTCTTCTCCGCCCGCTCGACGTTCTTGCTGCGCTTCTCAAGCAGATCGGCAGGCGCCTCGGCCTCGGCGAAGCCGGCCGGCTTCTCCATCCAGGCGACGAGCATGCCGCAGAGGTGCTTGCACGGCGGCGGCTTCACCGGGCAGGTGCAGCGCAGCACCGGGTTCTCGCCGGCGAGGTCGATCGAGAGGATGTAGGGGTTGGCCCCGCTGCCCTGGCACTCGCCCCACAGCAGGCTGCCGTCGGCGAGGCGCTTGAGGTTCCGGTAGGCGTCCTTCTTGGCCAGGGTGCGGCCGTCGGACAGCGCCTTGTCCTTGGTCACCACCGCGCGCAGCAGGTCGTCGTTCACCGTGATCGTCATGTGCATTCCCCGGCGTCCGTTCCGCGGACGCAGCTGAAGTGAGAATGCCTGGCCGTACCAGGTCAAGGGCTGGGCATGTCCGCTTCCCGTGGCGGTTGACAGGCGCCATCGCTAGGCGATCGGAGATGCCGTGCATCGAGCCGGCTAGGAGGCCGGCCATGGACCGCCCGGCAGCTCGCGGTGAGGTGGCGCCGGCTGCGGAAGCCGCTTGCTGCCGCTGCTGCGGCTACCGATGCGCCCTGAGCGAGGAGATGGCTCGCGAGCTCCAGCCGGTGACGGCGTAGCAGGCGCAGCGGCGTGACCCCGAACCAGGCTTTGAACAGCTGCTTGGCCCGCGTCGGGGCCAGGCCGCTGGCGCGTAGGACGTCGCCGGCGCGGATCGGCGACAGCCGTTCGCGGCGCAGGTACATCCACATCCGCCGGGTCGGCTCCGGCATCGGAGCCAGAGGCTTCGCCGAGGCCAGGGACAGCTCTGCGAGCGCGAGCCTGACCAGCCGCAGCCGTTCGGCGGCGGCTGCGACGCATGCCCGCTCGACCAGCGAGCGTGCCGGATGTTCGGGAATGGTCAGCAGCCAGTTGGCGCCGGGGACGGCGATGTCGATATCGGCGACGTCCAGCATGAACCCCATGCCGAGGCAAGCCGATCCGTTGCGCAGCGGGGCGTGCGCGTGCGGGATTCCCGGGGGGATGAGCAGGGCCTGGCCGACACCGAGATCGCGATTGCCGTCCGCCAGCTGCACGCGGACGACGCCATGCAGGCATACGGCCAGGGTCGCCACCGTGTGCTGCTCGCCGTCCGGCATCCTGCGGCGGCTCTTGGCGGCGACCGCCACCGAGCGCAACGCCTGCGCCTGGCTGCAGGCGGCGATCCACTGGCGCACGAGCATCGGATCGAGCATGAACGGCATACGATCATGGTAGGTCGAAAAAGGACACAACCAAGTGTCCTAAATAAACCCAGTGCGCCGACCTGACGCATGCATCGGAAGGGGGGATTGCCAGGATGCGGGCACAGGGAGACCGACATGCGCACCATCCTTCACGCTGACGCCCAGGTCCTCGGCCAACATGCCGGCGATGAGGCCGCCGATCTGATCGTCGCGGCGCTACGTGCCGCAGGGTCGGCGCGCATCGTGGTGGCGACCGGAGCCAGCCAGTTCGCGACCCTCGATCGGCTGGTGGCCCGCACGGATATCGACTGGTCGCGGGTCGACGTCTTCCATCTCGACGAGTACATCGGCATTCCCGGGACGCATCCCGCGAGCTTCAGGAAGTACCTGCACGATCGCTTCGTCAGCCGGGTCGGCGGCCTGCGCTCGTTCCATGGCGTCGCAGGGGACGCGGCCGATCCCGCCGCGGAATGCGATCGACTCGGTGGGCTGCTGGCCGCCGCTCCGGTCGATGTCCTCCTGCTGGGCATCGGCGAGAACGGACATCTCGCCTTCAACGATCCCCCGGCGGACATGGCGACCACGGAGCCCTATCACGTGGTGGCGCTCGACGAGGGCTGCCGACGGCAGCAGTTCGGCGAGGGCTGGTTCCCCAGCCTGGATGCCGTGCCGCGCCAGGCCATCAGCATGTCGATGCACCGCATCCTCGCGGCCGAAGCGCTGGTCGCGTCGGTCCCTGATGTGCGCAAGGCCGAGGCGGTGCGCGGCAGCATCGAAGGCCCGCTGACGCCGCTCGTCCCCGGCAGCTATCTGCGGCTGCACAACCGTTGCAGCCTGCACATCGACCGCGCAGCGGCGAGCCTGCTGCAATCGCACTCCGTCGCCGCGGCATCGCGGGCCTGACCGTGCGCGGCTTCGTCGACCTCCAGGTCAACGGCTTTCGCGGTGTCGACTTCGCCGCCCCGGATCTGGAAGAGGATGCGGTGGTCGCGGCCGTGCGGGGCCTGATCGCCGACGGGACGGCGGTGCTGCTGCCGACGCTGGTGACCTCCACGCTTGAGGTCTATGCCAGGAACCTGCCGATCCTGGCGCGGGTCTGCTCCGGTCCCGAGTTCGCGCCGCATGTCCCCGGCTTCCATCTCGAAGGGCCGTTCCTGTCCGGACGGTCGGGATATGCCGGCGCGCACGATCCGGACAGGATGCGGGCGGGCGACCCGGCGCTGCTCGACCGTCTGCAGCGGCAGGCGGGCGGCATGATCCGGATGCTCACCGTGGCGCCGGAGATCGAGGGTGCCCCAGCGCTCATCCGCCACGCGCGCAGCCTCGGCATCACCGTCAGTCTCGGGCACTCCGCCGGGGAGGAATGCCATTTCGACACGGCGGTCGCGGCCGGCGCCACGGCGCTTACCCATCTGGGCAACGGCTTGCCGCATCTCGTCGACCGCCACCGCAATCCGCTGCTCTGCGGTCTCGCCGACGATCGCCTCAGCGCGTGCGTGATCGGCGACGGCCACCACCTGCCGTGGAGCCTGTTGCACGTCATCCTCAGGGTGAAGGGGGGCGGTCGAAGCATCCTGGTCAGCGACGCCTCGCCGCTCGCCGGCCTGCCGCCCGGCAGGTACACCTGCTTCGGCGGCCCTGCGGTCATCCATCCCGACGGGCGCCTCTGCAACCCGGACACCGGCTTTCTGGCCGGGTCGTCCATGACCATCCGCCAGGTGGTGAACGCCACCCGGACGGCGCTCGGTCTGGGTGATGCGCAGCTCCATGCGATGGCGGTGGTCAATCCGCTCCGCCTGATCGGCCATGGGATGGCCGACGGCATCGCGACGCTGCCGCGTGGCGTGGATGGTTCCTGGCTGGCGGCCGCCGTCCCGTAGCCCTCCAGGCCGCGATCTCGATGGCCATTCCCAAGCTGTTGGGCGACGGTATCCCGGTTCCCACGTCCGACGCGCCATGATCTTCCGCTTCTCGCTCTACGGGTTCCTCAAGAACCAGCGCTATTTCGAGCCGTTCATGATGCTCATCCTGCTCGGCAGCGGGAACAGCTTCATGACCGTCGGCTTCCTGGTCGGCTTCCGCGAGCTGTGCATCAACGCGATGAACATCCCGGCCGGGGCGATCGCCGACCTCTATGGCCGCAAGCGCTGCATGCTGGCCAGCTATGTCGCCTACATGGCCTCGTTCCTGGTCTTCGCCTTCAGCGCCAACAGCCTGCCGACGCTGTTTCTGGCGGTCTTCCTCTTCGGCATCGGCGAGGCCTTCCGCGAGGGCACCCACAAGTCGATGATCTTCACCTGGCTGCGCCTCAACGGTCGCCTGGAGGACAAGACCCGCGTCTACGGCTACACGCGCAGCTGGTCCAAGATCGGGTCGGCGGTGTCGATCCCCATCGCCACCGCGCTGGCATACCACAGCAACGACCTGAACCGCCTGTTCCTGGCCGCCCTGGTGCCCTACACCATCGGCTTCATCGCGCTGTGCACCTATCCCGACGAACTCAACGGCGAGCAGCGCAAGGATGTGCGCATCGCGCAGGTCTTCACCCACATGTGGCAGACCGTCCGCGACAGCGTCAAGGTCAGGGGATTGCGCCGGCTGATGCTCGAATCGATGGGATTCGAGGGCTTCTTCGATGTGGTGAAGGATTACCTGCAGCCGATCCTGAAGACCCTGGTGCTGGGCATCCCGCTGCTGCTGTCGCTGGGCGACGACCGTCGCGGCGTCCTGCTCATCGGCGCGGTCTACTTCTGCTTCCACCTCGGCAGCGCCTGGTCGAGCCGGCAGGTGCATCTGCTCAGCGAGCGCTGCGGCGGCGACGATGCCGCCAGCCGGTTGATGTGGTGGTGCCTGGCTGCCGTCTATCTGGTCATGCTGCCGTGCCTGTGGTTCGCGATCTACTGGCCGGTCATCGCCCTGTTCTTCGTCCTGTTCCTGCTGCAGAGCGCCTGGCGGCCGCTGATCATCAGCCGTTTCGACGCCCACGCGCCCGAGAGCCACGGCACCAGCGTCCTCTCGGTGGAGAGCCAGTCGCAGACCTTCGCCAAGATGCTCCTGGCGCCCGTGCTGGGGCTGCTCATCGATCTCGCCTCGCATGGCGGGCCGCTGCTGGGTGGGAAGTTCTGGCCCTTGGCCGCCGTCGGGCTGGCGATCAGCGCAGCGATGGCCTTCTCCGCCCGGTCGGCGACCTCCGTGTCGGCGCCTAAGTAGATGACTGCAAACGGCTAGCGGAAACCGGACCGACCGAGGCGGTTTTGCCGACCTGGACGCAGCAAGGGGTGGATTGGGGGGCGGAAGTCGCGATCATGCCGCCCATGGCTATCATCGGGAGCAAAGCTCGTACACCGGAGGAGACGGCAGCGATCGTTTCCGCCACTGCCATCGCCAAGGCGAAGGACGTGGCGCAGGCCGCCATCGTGCGGCTGCTGGGCAGGGGGCGTCCATTCACCAAGGTCCACGTCGGTCTGACCGATGTGAACCTCGGTTCCGGTCCGCAGGAGCGGCAGGGCTACACCGTCCTGGCGCTGCACAGCTTCGGCACCGCCGCGGTCGCCACCGCCAGCCTCCAGGCCGTCAGCGACTGGCTGCGGGCGTGCCACGGCTCCAGGCACGAGCAGTCCCCGGCCAAGCCGGTGGTCGCGGCAGGCAGCAAGACGCTGTACGTCGCCGTCGCCTACGCCTCCTGAACGTCAGCGGTCGTCGAAGGCCATCGCCCACGGATCGAGGACCAACGCCTCGATGCGCTGAGCCCCCGCGCGTTCGAAGCGCAGGGTCACCGGCACCGTCGCCCCTTTGGCGAGGGGGGCGCGCAGGCCGATCAGCATGATGTGATAGGATCGCGGCTTCAGGTCCACCCGGCCGCCGGCTGGTATGGCCAGTCCGCCGGCGATCTCGCGCATCTGGCCTACGCCGTCCTGGCCCATGGCGTGCTCGTGCAGCTCCACCGTCGCGGCCGCCTCGCTGGCCGCCCCGAGCAGCCTGTCGTCGACGTCGCCACCGGTGATGCGGGCGAAGATGGCTCCTGCCTCCTGGCCGGGAACGGTGGCGCGCGACCAGACCTCGGCCACGGAGACCTCGGCCGCGATGCCGAGGGCGCCCAGGAACATGGCGAGGATGACCCTCATGGCGCGCCTCCGGCGAGTGCGCGCAGCATGGCGGCCGCCTGCTCGGGGGTGGTGTCGGCGGAGGCCAGGCGGTGGACGATGCGTCCCTCGCGGTCGAGGACGAAGGTGGTCATGGTGTGGTCGATGAGGTAGAATCCGGGCTGCTGCGAGACCGGCGTCTGCTTGCGGTAGACCACCCCGAAAGCGTCCGCCGCCGCCTTGACCTGGTCGGGGGTGCCGGTCAGCGCGAGCATGCGGGGATGGAAGGCCGCGGCATAGGCGGACAGCTTCGCAGGGGTGTCGCGCTCGGGATCGACGCTGATGAAGATCGGCTGCACCGCATCGGCGATCGGGCCGAGCTGCCGCAGCGTCCGCATCATCCAGCCCAGCTCTGTGGGGCAGACGTCGGGGCAGGTGGTGAAGCCGAAGTAGATCAGGCAGACAGTGCCGCGCAGGCTGGCAGCGGTGACCGATCGGCCGTCGCTGGCGGTCAGCGCGAATTCCGGCGGGGCGTCGGCCTCGGCGGCGGGGATGCCGCTGCGTCCGTCGTGGTGGGTGCGCCGATGCTCGGAGACCGCCCAGGCTGCGGCGATCACGAGGATGGCGGCGACGGCGGTGGTGATGATGGGGATCTTCATCGGGTGATGGCCCTCAGCTCGGCTGGCGACCATGGCGCCGAGCGGCTGGAGAAGCGCGAGCGCATGGCGGAGACCGCACCTGCCGCGATGGCCGGCGCCTGGTTGCCCCAGCTGGCGCGGGCATGGGTCAGCAGGGCCGCGATCTCGGCGTCGGTCAGCTGCCGGCCATGGCCGAGCATGCGCGAACTGACGTAGGCCGAGCCGGGTTCGCTGGTGCTGTCGAAGCCATGCAGGACGATCAGCGCGGCCGCCTCGGGCGGGCCGGTCAGCCAGCGCGAAGCCGCCAGGGCGGGGGCGTAGCCCGGCACGCCGCGTCCATCCGCGCCATGGCAGCCCTGGCACATGACATAGGCCTTCTCCCCCAGGCGGGGATCGGCGGGATCCCAGCTGCCGGCGAAGGGGGCGCTGCCCGCATTGGCCGCGGACGGAGGAAGCGATAGCCAGGCGCCGACGGCCCCGCCGACGAGGGACAGCAGGACGATGGCGATGATGGCCGGCCGAGGCATGGCTGCGATGCTGCCGCCGCGGCCCTCCGGGCCAAGCCCTCAATCCGTGAATTTCATCCAGGCATTGAAATTCGGCGCCTTCAGCCTGGCTGCCAGCAGCTGCTCGCCGCGCAGTTCCAGCACCAGGTCGCTGGGCTTGCCGAGGACACCGTCGGGCTGCACCAGGCGGAAGCGGTAGGTGAGCCGGTCCGTGCCGGCGTCGCTCTCGGTGAGATCGGGTTCGCCGAGGGCCGCCACCACCACGCCGCGGCCTGGGGTCAGCGGCTTCGCATCCGGGCCGCTCACGCCGGCCGCTGCCTGGCGCTTGTTGCGATCGATCTCGGCCGAGCCGAAGGCGCGCGCCATCGCCAGGAGGCGCTCAGGGGGGATGAAGCGGAGCACCTGCGGCGGCACGAGCAGCGAGTCGGCCAGGGTCTTCTCCTGCCCATCCGCGGCGCCGAGGGTGACCTCCAGGCCGATGGAATCGGCACGGTCCCGGCGCAGCAGCCAGGTCGCCAGCACGCCGCCGCCCTCGCGCGGCGCGGTGCTGCTGGGGGTCTCACTGCCGAGCAGGTAGCCGATGTCGGCCGGGCGCATGCACGGCTGCTTGAAGCGCAGGGTCAGGCTGTCGCCGTCTCCGACCGCCTCGATGTAGCGGTCGAACTCCTTCAGCTGCCTTTTCCAGTCCAGCAGGCGCGACCACACGCATCCCCCCAGCACCAGCGCGGCCGCGAGCACGAGTACGATCCTGGGCATGGAAGCCTTCTAGCGCCGGTTGTGAAGCGTTGAAGAACGCTGTCCGGCAGCCTGCTCAGAGGTTGAAGTAGCGCGCCTCGGGATGATGCACGATGAGGGCGCTCGTGCTCTGCTCGGGCACCAGCTGGTGCTCGTCGCTGAGGTGCACGCCGATCTCCTCCCAGCCGAGGAGGCGCTGGAGGATGAGCTGGTCCTCCAGGCGGGGGCAGGCCGGATAGCCGAAGCTGTAGCGGCTGCCCTGGTAGCCCTGGGTGAAGAGGTCCTCGATGGCGGTGGCGTCCTCGCCGGCGATCCCCAGCTGCTGACGCACGCGCTTGTGCCAGTACTCGGCCAGGGCCTCGGCCATCTCGACGCTGAAGCCGTGGGCGTAGAGGTACTCCTGGTAGACGTCCGCCTTGAACAGGCGCTCGGTCCAGCGGCTGGCGCTCTCTCCCATGGTCACCACGTGCGCGGCCAGCACGTCGCGGGCGCCGGCGGCCCAGGCGGCGGCCGGGATGCGCGACTCCTCGTCGCCGATCGGTGCGGCGCCGCGCGGACGGAAGAAGTCGGAGATGCACAGGTGGCGCTTCTCGTCGTCGGTCTGGCGCGGCAGGTTGAAGCGCGCTGTCTCGGCGCCGGTCTCCGGGTCGAAGACGATGAGGTCGTTGCGGTCGGAGGCGCACGGCCAGAAGCCGTAGGCGACCGCCGGGGTCAGGTTGCCCTCGGTCGCGCAGGAGGCGATCAGCCGGCGCAGGACCGGCTCGGCCTCGCGCTCGACCATCTCGGACCATTGCGCCTTGCTGAGCTTCTGCCCCTGGCGGAAACCCCACTGCCCGCGGAACAGGGCGTTGCGGTTGAGGTAGCCGGCGATGGTGGCCACATCCAGCTCGTCCGCGCGCACCAGGCGGCGGCCCCAGAACGGCGGCGAGGGGATGCGCGGCGCCGCCGGGGTGTTGCTGGGCACGTAGGCCTTGCCGGCTTCCAGCTTCTCGGCCAGCTCCTCGAATGCGGTCTTGCGCCGCGAGGTGCGCGCCGGCCGCGTGGTCAGCTTGCGCTGCTCGTCGGCGACCTGGCCGCACAGCTCGTCCATCAGCGCGAGGCCCTCGAAGGCGTCGCTGGCGTAGTACACTCCGGCCCCGTCACGGGCGTGCTGCTCCTGGCGGTAGGCTGCGCGCAGGTCGTTCTCGACGTAGGCGCGGTTGAGGGCCGCACCGCCGCAGACCACCGGCACCATGTAGCCGCGCTGGCCCATCCACTCCAGGTTCTCCTTCATCACCACCGTCGACTTGACCAGCAGGCCGGACAGGCCGACGGCGTCGGGCCGGATCTTCTCGACCGCGGCGACGATGTCCTCGACCGGCTGCTTGATGCCGAGGTTCACCACCTTGTAGCCGTTGTTGGTCAGGATGATGTCGACCAGGTTCTTGCCGATGTCGTGGACGTCGCCCTTCACCGTGGCCAGGACCATGGTGCCCTTGTGGCTGCCGTCGATGCGGTCCATGTGCGGTTCGAGGTGCTTCACCGCCGCCTTCATGGTCTCGGCGGACTGGAGCACGAAGGGCAGCTGCATACGCCCGTCGCCGAACATCACTCCGACCGTCTTCATGCCGTCGAGCAGGAACTCGTTGATGATGGTCAGCGGCTTGTGCGTCTTCAGCGCCTCGTCGAGGTCGACCTCGATGCCGATCTTCTTGCCGTCGATGATGCGCTTCGCCAGGCGCTTCTCGATCGGCAGGGCCGCGACCTCCTCGGCGCTCTGCACCGGGCCGGTGGCCTTGGTGAAGTGGTTGACGAAGATGTGCAGGGGGTCGCGGTCGGGGGTGCGGCGGTCGTAGATGAGGTCGCGCGCCATCGCCACCTCCTCGGCCGGGATGCGGTCGAGGGGGATGATCTTGGCGGCGTTGACGATGGCGGCGGTCAGGCCGCGCTTGATCGCCTCATCGAGGAAGACCGAGTTCAGCACCTGGCGGGCGTAGGGTTTCACGCCGAAGCTGACGTTCGAGACGCCGAGGATGAAGCCGACGTCGGGCAGGCGGCGCTTCACCTCGGCGATGCCTTCCAGCGTCCACAGGCCCAGCTTGCGCGTGTCCTCGTCGCCCTGGGTGATCGGGAAGGTCAGCAGGTCGAAGAGGATCGAGCTGCCGGGGATGCCGTGGCGCTCGGTGATCAGGCGGTACAGGCGCTCGGCGATCTCGACCTTGCGCTCGACCGTCTTGGCCATGCCGGCCTCGCGGTCCTCGTCGATGGTCAGCGCCACCAGCGCGGCGCCGTGACGCTTGGCCAGCTGGCAGACGCGGTCGAGCTTCTCCTCGCCGTCCTCGAGATTGACCGAGTTCACGATGGCGCGTCCGCCCAGGCGCTTCAGCGCGATCTCCATCACGTCGGTCTGGGTCGAGTCGACCATGATCGGGATCTGCACCGCGGTGGCGAAGCGCGACATCACCGCCGCCATGTCCTTGCGCTCGTCGCGGCCGGTCCAGGCCACCGACACGTCGAGGACGTGGCAGCCCTCGGCCACCTGCTCCTGCGCCAGGTTGACCATGCCGTCGAGGTCGTCCTTGAACAGCAGCTCACGGAAGGCCTTGGATCCGGTGGCGTTGGTGCGTTCGCCGACCAGCAGCAGGCCGGCGTCCTGCTGCAGCGGGGTGGTGATGTAGAGGCTGGACAGCGACGGCGTGAACGAGTCGGGCCGGGCGCGGCCCGGGGCCAGACTCCGCACCGCCTGCTTCACCGCCCGGATGTGGTCGGGATTGGTGCCGCAGCAGCCGCCGACCAGGTTGACGCCGTACTCGCGGATGAACTTCACATGCCAGCGCGCCAGCTCCTCGGGCGTGAGGTCGAACACGGCGCGGCCGCCGACGTTGCGCGGCAGGCCGGCGTTGGGCTGGATCGAGACCCAGCGGGTGGCGTGCTCGCCGAGGTGGCGGACGTGCCGGTCCATGAGGTCGGGGCCGGTGGCGCAGTTCATGCCCACCACGTCGATGGGCAGCGATTCCAGCGCGGTCAGGGCGGCGCTGATCTCGCTGCCGGCCAGCATCTGGCCGGTGCTCTCGACCGTCACCTGCACCTGGATGGGCGCCTCGCGCCCGACCTCGCGCATCGCCTCGCGGGCGGCGAGGACGGCGCATTTGACCTGGAGGAGATCCTGGCAGGTCTCGATCAAGAGCACGTCGGCGCCGCCGCGCAGCAGGCCGCGCGCGATGGTGCGGTAGCTGGCGTGCATCTCGTCCCAGCCGATATGGCCCAGCGAGATCAGCTTGGTGCCGGGGCCGATCGAGCCGGCGACGAAGCGGGGTTCGTCCCTGCTGTCGAAGTCGCGGCAGGCCGCCTTGGCCACCGCTGCGGCTTCGCGGGCCAGCTCTTCAGCGTGGTCCTGCAGGCCGAACTCGGCCAGCACGTGCGGCATCGAGCCGAAGGAATTGGTCTCAACGACGTTGGCGCCCGCCTCCAGGTAGCGGCGGTGCACCTGCGGCATGATGTCCGGGCGCGTGCGCAGCAGCCATTCGGGGCAGCCGTTGGTCGCCTCGCCGCCGTAGTCGGCGGTCGTCAGGTTGAAGGTGAACAGCTGCGTGCCGGTGCCGCCGTCGTAGACCAGCACGCGGTCGCGCAGGGCGCCGAGGTAGGGGAACAGCTTGGCCCGCGCCTCGCGGCGGTAGCCGCGGTGATCGGCCGGCTGGTCTCCCCAGCCGGCGCCGGCGGGGACGTGGCGGTGGTGCGGGCAGGTCCCGTCGCAGATGTGTCCGGGCTTGTCGTGGTCGCTCATGGCTTGTCCGCGGTCATGACCAGGGCCTGGAAGCGCGGGGCACGGGCCTCCGGCGGCAGGCGGATGATGCGTGGGCGGTTGCACCAGCTGCGCACCCAGGTGCGCAGGTCGGCGTCGCGGAAGCCGCGATGGCGGTGGCCGTAGCGGGCCGACTCGGCGTGGTCGTGCTCGGCCAGGGTCAGCACCAGCAGTCGCCCGTGGCTTGCCAGGATGCGGCCGCATTCGCCTAGGACCGCCGCCGGCTTCTCGACGTACTGCAGCGACTGCAGCAGCAGGACGGTGTCCTGGCTGCCATCCGGCAGGGGCAGGTGCTCGCCGGAAGCCTCCAGCCAGCGCACGTTGCCCAGGCCGCCCTCGGTGCAGCGCAGACGGCCTGCCGCGATCATGGCAGGCGACGGATCCACGCAGGTCAGCTCAGTGGATGACGAAGCGATGAGTCCGGCGAGGGCGCCATCGCCGGCGCCGATGTCGCAGCAGCGTCCGAAACGTCCGGCGGCGGCGAAGGCGTGCGCGAGGCTGTCCCAGGTGCGGCCCGGGGCGTATTCGCGATGCAGCAGGCCTGCGACCCTGCTCACCCAGTCCCTGCCGCTGGCGGCGCGATGGCGGTCGAGGGCCGCGGCGTCGGTGGCTATCGCCGGATCCTGCGCGGACAGCTGCCGGGCGGCCTGCCACACCGGCCGGATGGCCTCTGGCGCGTCGTCGCGCATGCGGTAGCGGTGGGCGCTGCCTTCGGCCACGTCATGCACCAGGCCGGCCTGCTTCAGCTTCGAGAGGTGGCCGCTTATCGAGCTCTGGCCCAGGTGCAGCACCTCGGTCAGTTCCGCAACGGTCAGCGGTTCGCGCTCCAGCAGATGCAGGATGCGAAGTCTCGTCTCGTCGGCGAGGAGGCGGAGCGATCCGGCGCAGGCGGGCATGCTTCCATCATTGCATCGCGATGGAGCGATGCAATGCCCGGATGCTCATGCCGGACGTGGCGTGCTGTGGCGGTAGGCGAGATCAGCGAGGAGGGCGGCGATGGCGCTGGCATCATCGACCGCGACGCCGCCGGATTCAGAGCGCCAGCGGGCGGCATCGAGCATGGACAGCAGCCGCAGCAGGTCGGTGCGACCGGTCGGGAGGCGGCTGGCGATCTCGCGCCAGACCTCGTACCAGAAGCGTCCAGGCTGCTGCGCCGCAAGGGTGCGCGCAGCGCGCTGCGCCAGGGTGATGTCGCCGGTCGCGACCGCCGGCCCGAAGGGGCGCTGGGTGTGGTCGATGCTCTGGCGCACGGGGTGCAGGCGGCCATGCGCGCGCAGCCACCAGATGCGGTGGTTCAGCTGCGAGATCACCGTCACCAGCGACTCGGCGTGGCAGTGCGGCACCAGGCGCTCGCAGGCGGAGGCGCCGATGACGAAGCCGGCGAGCCGGCCGCCGCGGTCGTGGTGCGACTGCAGCAGGTGGATGCCGAGCGAGCCCTGCACCCAGCACAGCGTCTCCAGGTCGACCGCCATGCCCAGGTGCTCGGCCAGGAGGAGGTAGGCGGCGAGGGCCTCGGGCGTCTCCAGAACCCCGCGCATGCTGGCGACGCTCGGGGTCAGGGTCCCGTAGTGCGTCGGAACTTTCTTCTGCCATTCACGCAGCTGGAAGGCGGTCAGGGCGCCGGCGGAGTCCTCGCGTCGCATGGCGAGGCTGTTGAGCAGGCGCGTGCGCAGGATGGCGCGCTCGTCGGTGGCCACATGCGGCCACAGCTCGCTCAGCGACCACAGCGACGCAGCGCCCAGGGCCGGGTCGGCGGGGTGGGCGATGAGCGCGGGCAGCAGCTGATGGCACAGGCCGCGCGGATCCTCGGGGACCGGTTGCTGGTTGATGGGGTGGACGTAGGGCGGCGCCTCGTCGAACGGCAGGTCCAGGCAGGCCTGGATGATGGCGTCGCGCGTCGGCGCAGGGCAGTCGGGGTCGTCGTGCAGCCGGGCCGCCAGGGTCGCCGCGAGCGCCGATTCGCCGAAGCCGGAACCGCCGAGGATGCGCATGATCGCTTGGCGGGCGGTGGCGTGGTGCACGGGGCAGACCGTAGGAGGGCCGGGGCGGACGCAAGGTTTCGACTTTTTCGGGATGATGCCAGGATGCCCGGCATGGAGCCGCTCGCCTACAGCACCAACCTGCACGCGGCCGAAAGCGCCGGGGAGATCGCACAGGCGCTGGCCGATTTCGCCGGTCCGTTGCGGCAGGATCTGGGCTGGGAGCGTCTCGGGGTCGATCTGCGCCTCGGCTCGGCGGCGCTGCGCGGCGATCTCGCGGCCCTCCGCCGCGTCCTCGACGCGCATGGGCTGTCGGCGCACACCATCAACGGCTTCCCCTTGCGCCCCTTCCAGGCGGCCCGGGTCAAGGAGGACGCCTATCTTCCGGACTGGAGCGAGGCCGAGCGCCTGGACGACAGCCTGCGGCTGATCGATGCGGCGTTGCTGCTGAGCGATGCCGCCGAGGTGACGGTCTCGACCTGTCCGGGCTCCTACCGTCCCCTGGGGCCGCGCCGCAACGATGCCGCCGCTTTCGCCGCCGCGCTCGGCCGCTGGGCCGCCACCGCCCATCGCCGGCGCCGGGCGTGCGGACGCTCGGTCGTCCTCTGCCTGGAACCGGAGCCGTGGTGCCTGCTGGAGACCAGCTGGGACGTGGCCTGGTTCTGGCACGGTCCGCTCGCCGAGCATGGCCTCGCCGCCGCCGAGGCCGCTCTCGATGGTGATCGTGCGGCGGCCGGGGCGGCGCTCGCCGCGCATTTGGCGGTCTGCTTCGACACCTGCCATGTCTCGCTGGCCTTCGAGGACCAGGCGGACGCGGTCGCGCGCATGCGCGCCGCCGGCGCCCGCATCGCCA
>JAFLCQ010000439.1 GCA_017302815.1 Planctomycetota bacterium | reverse complement strand
TCCTGCGCGACATGGGCGGCCTCGACGCCCTGGCCCGTCGCATCGCCGGGGGGACCTGACATGCGCATCGCGATCATCGGCACCGGCATCAGCGGTCTGACCTGCGCGCATCTGCTGCATCGCCAGCACGAGCTGACCCTCTTCGAGGCCGGCGAGCATGTCGGCGGCCACACCAACACGGTCACGGTTCGCGATGCCGAGGGCGTGGCGCATCGTGTCGACACCGGCTTCATCGTCTGCAACCGCCGCACCTACCCCAACTTCACCGCCATGCTCGATCGCCTGGGCGTCGCCTTGCAGCCCAGCGACATGTCGCTGGCGGTGCGCAGCGAGACCACCGGGGTGGAATGGAACGGCCATGACATCGCCGGCCTGTTCGCGCAGCGGCGCAACCTGCTGTCGCCGTCGCACCACCGCATGTGGTGGGACATCCTGCGCTTCAACCGACTCAGCCGCGGCTGGCTGGAGGCGGATCCGGCCCTGAGCGTGCGCGAGGCCCTGGCGCCGCACGGCTTCGGCGAGCGCTTCCGCAGCCACTACCTCGAACCGATGTGCGCGGCGATCTGGTCGATGCCCTACGGCGGACTGGACGGCTTCCCGATGCGCTTCCTCGCGCGCTTCCTCGACAATCACGGCATGAACACGGTGAATGATCGTCCGCTGTGGTACACCGTCGCCGGCGGGTCAGCGACCTATGTCGAGGCCATCCTGCGCCCGCTGTCCGGCCGCGTGCATGTGCGCTCGCCGGTGCGGCGCGTCACCCGCCGCCCGCAGGGCGGCGTCAGCGTGGCCACCGACGCCGGCAGCGAGGATTTCGACGAGGCGATAATCGCCGCCCACAGCGACCAGGCGCTGGCGATGATCGCCGAGCCCGACGCCGCCGAGCGCGCCGTGCTGGGCGCCATACCCTACCAGCCCAACACCGCCGTCCTGCACAGCGACGTCTCCGCGCTGCCGCGCCTGCGCCGCACCTGGGCGGCCTGGAACGTGCGCGCCGGCGCCGCGGCGCAGCCGGCGGCGGTCACCTACTGGTCGAATCGCCTGCAGGGCCTGTCCACCGCCACGCCGTTCCTGGTCAGCCTCAACCAGGCGGTGGATCCGCAGCTGGTCCATGGCAGCTACGGCTACCACCATCCCTTGTTCACCGCCGCCGCGCCGGCGGCCCAGGCCAGGCACGGCGAGCTCATCCGCAACCGCGGCATCAGCTGCTGCGGCGCCTACTGGCGCTTCGGCTTCCACGAGGACGGCGTGGTCTCGGCGCTGGCGGTGTGCGAGCGCTTCGGAGTGCGGCCGTGAACTCCGCGGTCTACACCGGCTGGGTGCGGCACCGCCGCTACCGCGACAAGGCGCAGTGGTTCCGCCATCGCGTCTTCATGTGCTGCCTGGACCTGGCCGAGCTGCCCCGCCTCTTCGCAGGCCGGCGCTGGTGGCGGCTGGAAGGTCCCGGCATCGCCTCGTTCCGCCGCAGCGACTATCTCGGCGACCCGTCGCTGCCGCTGGATACCGCGGTGCGCGATCTGGTGCAGCGGCGCACGGGCGTGCGCCCGAGCGGTCCCATCCGTCTGCTGACCCACCTGCGCTATCTCGGCGCCTGCTTCAACCCGGTGTCGTTCTACTACTGCTACGACGCCGCCGGCACGCAGGTCGAGACGGTGGTGGCGGAGATCACCAACACGCCGTGGCTGGAGCGGCACAGCTACGTCCTGCCGGTGCAGGACGGACGCATGCGCTGGAGCTTCGCCAAGGACTTCCACGTCAGCCCCTTCCTGGGCATGGACCAGCGCTACCAGTGGGCGTTCAGCGCCCCCGGCGAGCATCTGGGCGTGCACATGCGCAATTGCGAGGGCGGACGCGCCGTCTTCGACGCTTCGCTGTCGCTGCAACGGCGTCCGTGGTCGGATGCGGTGCTGGCCGGCGTCTGGTACCGCTACCCGGCCATGAGCATCTTCGCCCTCGTCGCGATCTACTGGCACGCCCTCGTGCTGTGGTGGCGCGGCGCCACCTTCCATCCCCACCCCGCCACGCGGCGGGACCTTCCGGAGGCCGCATGAACAAGCCGCTGCGTATCCCCGCCCGCCCGTCGGGCATGATCGAGCGCGCCTGCCGCCGTGCCCTGCTGTCGACCCTCGCCGGTCTGCGCCATGGCCGCTTGCGGGTGCTGGAAGATGGAAGCGACCCGCTGCTGCTGGGCGATGGTGGAGCTGTCGTCGAGCTGCACGTCGGCGACCCCGCCTTCTGGCCCGCCGCCGCCCTCGGCGGCAGCGTCGGCGTGGGCGAGGCCTACACCGAGGGCCTGTGGCGCAGTCCCGACCTGCCGGGACTCATCGCCCTCTTCGCGCGCAACCGCGACCTGCTCGACCGCGTCGATGGCGGGCTGGCCCTGCTGTCGGCGCCGCTGCGCCTGGCCGTTCATGCCTGGCACCGCAACAGCCGACGCGGTGCGCGCGCCAACATCGCCGCGCATTACGACCTCGGCAATGCCATGTTCGCCGAGTTCCTCGACCCGACCCTCAGCTACTCGTCGTGCTGGTACGACCGCCCGGAGACCACCCTGGACGAGGCGGCGGTGGCGAAGCTGGAACGGGTTTGCCGCCTCCTCGACCTGCGGCCCGGGCAGCACCTGGTCGAGATCGGCACCGGCTGGGGCGGTCTGGCTATCCACGCCGCGCGCCACCACGGCGTGCGCGTCACCACCACCACCATCAGCGCGGCGCAGCGCGAGGTGGCGCTGGAGCGCGTGCGCGCCGCCGGCCTTGCCGACCGCGTCACGGTGCTGGGCGATGACTACCGCGACCTGCCGCGCCTGCTGGCCGGCGATCCCGCCGACCGCCTGGTATCCGTCGAGATGGTCGAGGCCATCGGCAGGCGGCAGTACCCGACCTACCTGGCGACCATCCGCGACCTGCTGCGCGAGGACGGCCTGGCGGTCGTGCAGGCGATCACCATCCCCGATGCCCGCTTCGCCCGCGCCGCCCGCGAGGTGGACTTCATCAAGCGCTGGATCTTCCCCGGCTCGTGCATCCCGTCGCTGGCGGCGCTGCTGCAAGCGAACGCCAGCGTCGGCGGCCTGGACCTGGTGCGGCAGGAGGATTTCGGGCTGCACTACGCCCGCACCCTCGCCGACTGGCGGCGCCGCCTGCTGGGCAATCGCGAGCGCATCCTGGCGCTCGGCTACGGCGAGTCCTTCATCCGCCAGTTCGAGTTCTACTTCGCCTACTGCGAGGGTGGCTTCGCCGAGCGCGCGATCGGCGTCAGCCACCTCAGCCTGGCCCGCCCGCGCTGGCGGCCGGCGGGGGCCTGATATGGGACCCGGCCAGCAGATGGCGTGGACGGCGGCCGGCGCGGCCGCGCTGATGCTGGTCCTGTGG
>JAFLCQ010000438.1 GCA_017302815.1 Planctomycetota bacterium | reverse complement strand
ATCGAGGGCGTCGAACTCGCGGCGCTGGAAGCGCAGGAACTCGAGCTCGCGGGCGCTGCCGCGATCGCCGTCGGCGAGCTGCCGCGACTCCGTCTCGAGGTCGAGGACGGCGCGGTGGGCCTGGGCGTAGCGGCCGGCCTGCTCATCGAGGCCGCCATGCGCATCGAGGGCGGCCAGCTGCTCGGCGGGATCGGCGAGGCGCCTGGCGCGGTCCTGGGCATGGATCTCGACCAGCAGGGCGGCGGCGGCGCGCAGCGCCCCCACGGTGACCGGCGTGTCGTTGATCCAGGCCTGGCTGCGCCCATCGGAGCGGATGCGCCGGCGGAGGATGAAGGCTCCTTCGCTGGCGGCGATGCCGGATGCGGCCTCGATCAGCGCCGAGCGCCTGGCGTCGACGGCGAAATCGGCGGCCACGTCGCAGGCATCGCCGCGCGGGCCGACGAGTTCCGCCGATGCCCGGCCGCCTGCGACCAGATCGAGGGCGTCGAGGAGGAGGCTCTTGCCGGCACCGGTCTCGCCGGTGATGGCGGTGAGGCCGGCGCCGGGCTGCAGCTGCGCCCGTTCGACAATGACGAGGTTGGAGACGGTGAGTTCGCGCAGCATGGAAGCGATGACCCCGGCGCACAGGCGCCGGGGTCGGATCGTGGGCGGATGGCAGCCGGCGCCAGAGGCGGCCGGCGCGAGCCGGTTCAGGGATTGGCGGGAGCCGGGGCGGGCTGGGCCGCGTCGGCCTTGGCCTTCTCGGCAGCTTCGGCATCTGCCTTGGCCTTGGCGGCCTCGTCGGCCTCGTCGGCCTTGGCCTTCTCGGCGGCTTCGGCATCTGCCTTGGCCTTGGCCTCGGCCGCCTCCGCATCCACGATGGCCTGCAGCGCGGCCTTGGCGCGGACGTTGCCGGCGTCGATGCCGAGGGCGGTCTGGTAGCGCTCCTTGGCCTGATCGCGGGTGGGCACGGCCTTGCCGCCGGGCAGGGGTAGTTCGACCTTGGCGGCGGTGGCGGCCTCGAGGACCTGGCCGGCGACCCAGTGCGCGTTGGCGTCGCTGGCCTGCAGGCGCAGGGTGATCTCGGTCTCCTTCAGCGCGGTGGGCAGGTCGCCGGCATTGCCCTTCTTGCCGCGGTTGAGGTAGGCCATGGCGATGGCGCGGTGGACGCGGGCATCCTTGGGGGTCAGGTCGATGGCGCGCTTGAGGGCCTCGATGGCTTCGTCGTGCTGGCCCTGCTGGTCGAGGATGCGGCCGAGCGCCAGACGCACGGCGGCGTCGTCGGGACGCATGCGCACGGCACGGTCGGACTGGATGCGCGCCTCGTCGAAGCGGCCCATGCCGGCCAGGCTGACGCCGAGGACGGCGTAGGCCTCGGAGAGGGTCGGGTCGATGGCGACCGCCTTCTCGGCCTCGGCCACGGCGGCGGTGTGCTTCTCGATGTCGTCGCCGGCGGCCTCGCTGCGGCAGCGGGCGAGGGCGGCGTGGGCCTCGGCCTTGCTGGCGGCGGGCAGCTGCTGGTCGGCGTCGATCGCGGCGATGACGCTCTGGATGGCCTCGGCCGCGTCGTCCCAACGGCTGGACTGCATCAGCGAGCGGGCGCGGATGACGCTGACGGAGATGCGGGCGCTGGCCGGCAGATCGGTGGCGAGGGCGGCGCGGAAGTGCTCGTCGGCGATGTCGCGGGCGCCCTGCTCGGCGAACTGCACGCCCTTCTCAAGCTGGGCGATGCTGGCATCGCTGAAGGCGCCGCGGCGCTCCAGCGGCTTGATCGAGGTCACCTCGATCCACGGCTGGCCATCCATGATCGCGGCGATGCGACCCTCGATCTCGACCGCCTGGTAGCGGGAGAGCCTGGCGGGGCGGTCGGCCCCGGGCAGGTCCTTGCTCATGTACAGGTTGGCGATGGGCTGCGAACGCGCCTCCGGCATCCACAGGTCGGCACGCGCATCCCAGACCGAGAAGTTGATGTAGCGCTCGGGGTGGAAGTGGCTGCGCAGGCTGTCGAAGACGTTGGTGACTCCGATCCACGTCGCCTCGAAGCGGACGGTGGTTCCCTTGAAGGAGTCGGGCGTCGACAGCATGCTCTGGACGGTGATGGGCAGCACCCTGCGGGTCTCGACCGCGCGCTCGGCGGCGGGCAGGCAAGGGGCGCAGCAGGCGATCGCGAGCAGCAGCTTGACGGGGCGCACTGGGACTCCTTCGGCGTAACGCCGGCGGCGATGAGGTGCCACCCTTATAGGGTGCTTGGGTGGCCGCCTCAAGCACTGGGTGGCATTCCCGCCTCAGGGCGGGCACGCGCCTGGGGACGGGCTGTCAGCCGCGCTTGGCGCGGATGATCAGATCCTCGATGAAGCCGTCCAGCTCGGGGTCCTGGCCGCGCAGCTGGCGGACCTTGCCGCAGCCATGCAGGACGCTGGTGTGGTTCTTGATCCCGAAGGCCTGGCCGATGGCGCCGTAGGTCCCGCCGGTGACGTAGCGCAGGACGTACATGGCGACGAAGCGGGCGTCGGCGCGGGGCTGGGTCTTGCTGCGCCCATCCAGGTCGGCCGGTTTCAGCCCATAGCGGGCGGCCACCTCGCGGCGGACCATGGCGGTGGCGTCCTCGCCGCGATCGCGGCCGATGAGGTCGGCCAGGCACTGGCGGGCGGCGGCGAGATCGATGCGGCGCTGGAAGCTCTGGGCGAACTGCACCAGGCGGTTCACGGCGCCTTCCAACATGCGCACGTTGTCGGTGACGTGGCCGGCGACGTACTCCAGCACCTCGTCCGGCAGCTCGACGCCCTGGTCGCGGGCGCGGCGGGCGACCACTTCGCGGCGGACGCTGGGATCGGGGCGGTCGAGGGGCACGACCAGGCCGCCGGCGAAGCGCTGCACGAAGCGCTCCTCCAGGTACTGGATGTCGCGCGGGCTGGCGTCGGAGGTGATGACCACCTTCTTGCCGTGGTTGGCGAGGTGCTCGAAGGTGGCGAAGAGCTCGTCCTTCGTGCGCTCCTTCTGGCCCTTGGACAGGAAGTGGATGTCGTCGATGAGCAGCAGGTCCGGATGGCGCATGCGCACGCGGAAGGCGTTGATCGCCGCGCCGCCGTTCTCGCACGCCTCGATGAACTCGTTGGTGAACTGCTCGCAGCGGATGTACAGGACCTTGCTCTTGGCGTGGCGATCCTTGAACGCCTGCGCCAGCCCCTGTTCGAGGTGGGTCTTGCCCACGCCGGATGGGCCGTGGATGAACACCGGGTTGATGGGGTGGTCCGGCATCTCCAGCAGGCGGCGCACCGCATCGTAGGCCAGGCGGTTGCACGGGCCGACCACGAAGTCGTCCAGCTGCTTGCCGCCGTGGCGGCCGGGCGCCGGACGCGCCGGTTCCGACGCCGGGGCGGCGGTGCGCTGCAGGGCGCGC
>JAFLCQ010000437.1 GCA_017302815.1 Planctomycetota bacterium | reverse complement strand
GCGCAGGCAGCCGGGCAGGTCGAGTCCGTCGTGGTCGCCGGCGATGACGATGCGCGCGCAGCCGGCGGCGTGCAGGGCGCGCACCAGGCGCGGCAGCAGCGGCCTGCACTTCAGCGGATCGCCGCAGCGGCTGCCGCGGCCTCCGGCGAGGATGACCGCGGCCAGCACGTTTCAGGCCTCGATGTAGTAGTCGCCGGTGACGGCGGCGACCCGCTTGTCCCAGCGGGTCAGGAACTGCGCCTCGGTGGCGGCGAAGAGGGGGGAGATCTCGATGCGCGCCCCGGCCGGCAGGTCGACGCGCACGCCGGCCTTGCGCAGCCAGCCGGCGTAGAGGTCGCTGGCCAGCTGCACCGCGGTGGCGGGGCTGTCGTCGCCGCTGGCGTTCTTCACCGGGGCGAACTCGGCGCCGCGGTGGATGATGACGCCGACCGAGGTCTCGGCCTCGGGGACGAGGTCGAACATGAAGCGCTCGTTCTTCCAGCCGGTGGTCTCCTGCGGCCAGGCCTTCAGCGGCTTCTTCGAACGGTGCAGCGGCAGCTTGAAGCCGCGCTTGGCCAGGCGGTCGAGGAAGGCGACCGACCAGCAGTGCATCGCCGGCGAGCCCCAGCGGTAGATGATCTCGCCGTCGGGGAAGCGCAGGCGGGTCTGCTCGGGGGTCAGCTCGGTGTACTCGACGATGCGGTCGCGGCCGTCGACCTTCACCAGGTGGCCGAGCTTCTCGTCGGGGTGGGCCTTCTCCAGCACCTTGCTGACCACGTCGGCGTTCTCGGCCTCGGCGAGGCCGACCAGCACCGCGTCGTCGACCGGCGCCAGGATGTTGTCGACCTGGATGTAGACGATCTGGCGCACGCCCTCGTCGGAGAGGCGCTTGAGGTTGCCGCTCTGGACCAGGGCGGTGTGGCAACCGCCGTGGCCGTCGGGGTTCTCGAGCAGCTTCCCGGGGCCGGCGAGCAGCGCCTTGCCGTCGATGGCGATCGACGGGACGGTGCCCTGGCTGAAGAAGCGGGCCTGGCCGGGAGCGAGGCCGAAGTCGGCGTGGGCGGCGAAGAACTGCCGCGTCTCGGCGTCGGTGGCCGGGCTGGTCATGACCAGGAAGGGGATCGCCTTGCCGACCCGGCGCGACAGCGACAGGACCTTCTCGGCCTGCAGCTGGTAGATGCTCTTGCCGCTGTGCGGCGCGATGGTGAAGCAGCCCTTGGGCGCGCTGGAGCCCAGGCGGGTGCCCTGGCCGCCGGCGACCATCAGCACCGCGACCTGCCCGGCGCGGAAGGCCGCCTCGCCGCGGGTTGCGAGCTCGGCAGTGCGGCGGTTGCGCTCATCCTGGTCGAGGACGCGGCTCTTGGCGACCTTGCTGGCTGCCGGCGGCTCGCACGGGTGGGCCAGCTCGGCCCAGTCGATGGCTGCGAGGCGGGCGCAGAAGATCTCGCGGGCGGCACCGTCGAGGGTCTTCACGTGCTCCAGCAGATGGCTCTGGCCGTTCTTGGCGAGGAGGTCGGCGAGGGCGAAGGCGTCGGTCATGGTCGGGCTCCGGGCGGAGCGCGGATCCTGGCGGCCTGGACGGATATTCCAGCAAACGAAAGCCCCCCGGCCGAGGGCCGGGGGGCTGTGCGATCGGTCAGTCAATCGTGCGGGAGGACCCGCAGCGATTCACTTCTTGATCTTCTCCTTGGCTTCCTTCGAGAAGCGGAAGACGAGCTTGGCGCTCTTGGGCTTGGCCTTGACCTGGATCTCCTTGCCGAAGGAGACGATGGTGCGGGCGGGCTTGGCGGGGATCTCGCGCAGGACGACCTTGCCGAGGCCGGGGATCTTGGCGCCGACCGGGGCGTAGGCGAAGAGCACGTCGACGAGGCTCTCGACGACGGCGGCAGCCTGCTTCTTCGAGATCTCGGGCAGGCCCTTGGCGGCGACGGCGCCGGCGAGGTGGGCCGAGAGCTTCGAGGCGGTGTAGCCGCGCTCGCCCTTCTTGGGGCCCTTGCTGAGGTCGACGAGGGGCTTCTTGGACTTGGCCTTGGCCATGTGATTTTCTCCCAAAGGGGGAAAGGGTGATGCCACGCCTATGTATGTGGGGTGCCCTGGTTGTCCAGAGCAATCCGCGCACCCGAGCGATGGAAGTGTGGGAAAAACCAGGCTTCGCGCATCTCGCCTGGGACGGGACCTGTCACAATGCCATCTGGCGCATTGCGAATCAACGGGAAAATGCGGGATTCCGCAGGTGACGAGGCTGGCTGGCGCTTGTCGCCTCGCGCCGCGCCCTACAAGCGTGCGCCGTGAACGTCGAACTGCGCAACCGTCTGCTCTTCGGGGCCGTCCTCATCATCATCGTCGGGACCGCGGTCGCCTGCGATGTCGCGAACGGCAGCCGCTGGGGCATCTTCGCCCTGGGCCTGGCGGCGGTGCTGCTGGGGGCGCGCGAGTTCACCCGCCTGGCGCGGGTCCACGCCGCGCGCGTGCGCCTGGCGCCGATGATCCTGGTCTCGCTCGGGCTGGTCGCCGAGGCCCATCTGCATCCCGGCGGCGTGCTGCAGGCGATGTGGCCGGAGAGCGCAGCCCGCCTCTCGGCCCAGCCGGTGGTGCCGCTGCTGCTCGGCGCCGGTCTGCTGTGGACGACCTTGTCGCAGATGGCCTCGCGGGCGCCGATCGAGCGCTTCTTCGCCAACGTCGGCGGCACCCTCTTCGGCATGGTCTATCTCGGCCTGTGCTTCAACCAGATCGAGCGCCTGGCCATCCTCGCCGCGCCGGACGACGCGGCGCGCGGGCTGCAGCTGCTGGCCTGCTTCCTGGTGGCGGTGAAGTGCGGCGACATCGCCGCCTTCTTCGGCGGCAAGGCCTTCGGCAGGCACAAGATGTGCCCGGCGATCAGCCCGGGCAAGACCTGGGAGGGCTTCGCCTGCAGCTTCGCCGGCTCGGTCGGCGGGACGCTGGCGATCTGCGCCCTGTTCGCCGCCAATGGCGCCTCGCCCTTCGCCGGCTGGTGGCAGCCGGTGGTCTGGGGCCTCGTCCTCGGCCCCCTCGGCGCGGCCGGCGACCTTGCCGAAAGCTGCATGAAGCGCGAGGCGGCGATGAAGGACAGCGGTCGCGGCGCTCCTGGCTTCGGCGGCTACCTCGATCTGCTGGACGCGGTGATCCTCGCCGCGCCGGTCGCCTACCTGCTCGCCCTGGTGCTCTGAACCAGGGCCAGGGCCAGCGAGGGCGCCACCGCTGGCGCCTTCGCCAGCAGCCCGGCGTGGGCGCGGAACAGGCGCATGGCGTCGTCATGGCGGCCGAGCCGCACCAGGGCCAGGGCGATGGCGCCGGCCGCTCCGGCCCCGTCGACGCCGTCTTCGGCATCGCGGGGCATCGGCTGCACCAGCGCGTCGCCGTCCACCGGCAGCATGCCGTCGACGGC
>JAFLCQ010000436.1 GCA_017302815.1 Planctomycetota bacterium | reverse complement strand
GGCCCACGATCCGCTCGCCTTCATCGGCGCCCCCAAGCCGGCGGCGCTGCGCAAGCCGAAGCCGCCGCGCGCCTGATATCACGTCCGGAGTCCGGGGTCCGGGGTCGTCCGACGACCACCGACTGCGTTGTCCCGCGTCCGCCTGACGATCACCTACAGTTCCTAGTCACGCACTTTACCCAGAGATATGGACCCCGGAAGCCGGACCCCGGACCCCGGACCAACAGACATGCCCGACGGCCATTTCATGCTCGTGCTGCACGCCCACCTCCCGTGGGTGCGCCATGCCGAAGACCCGTTCTTCATCGAGGAGAACTGGCTGGTCGAGGCGATCACCGAGAGCTACATCCCCATCCTCTCGCGCCTCGAACGCCTGGCCCAGGAGGGCGTGCGCGCGCGTGTGACCATGACCTGGACCCCGCCCCTGTGCGAGATGCTGGCCGATCCGATGCTGCAGGAGCGCTACCGCGCGCGCATGGGCCGCCTGCTGGAGCTGGCCGAGCTGGAGGTGCGCGCCAAGGAGCACACCCCCTTCGCCGCTGCGGCGGTGATGTACCGCGACCACTACCGCTACTGCCTGTCGGTGATGGAGCGCTTCGGCGGCAATCTCCTGGGCTATGTCCGCCTGCTCCGCGATCTCGGCGTGGTCGAGCCGATCACCTGCACCGCGACCCACGGCTTCCTGCCGCTGATGGTCACCTACGAGTCGCGGCGGGCGCAGATACGCGTCGCCTGCCAGGCTCACCTCAAGCACTTCGGCGAGCAGCCGCGCGGCATCTGGCTGGCGGAGTGCGGCTTCGTCCCCGGGGTCGAGGAGCTGCTGAAGGACGCTGGGATCCGCTTCTTCTTCGTCGACACCCACGGCCTCTACTTCGGCGAGCCGCGCCCGCGCTACGGCGTCTACGCCCCGGCCTACACCCCGGCCGGTGTCGCCGCCTTCGCGCGCGATCCGGACAGCTCGCGCTCGGTGTGGTCGAGCGAGAGCGGCTATCCCGGCGACCCCCTCTACCGCGAATTCTACCGCGACCTGGGCTACGACGGCGACTACAACTGGGTGAAGGCCTTCCTGCATCCCGACGGCGTGCGCCGCAATCTCGGGCTGAAGTACCACCGCATCACCGGCCGGGTGCAGCTGCACGAGAAGCAGGCCTACGATCCGGCGGCGGCCCATGCCCGGGCGATGGACCATGCCGGCCACTTCCACTACCACCGCGTCGAGCAGGCGAAGTGGCTGGGCGGTATCATCGAGAAGCCGCCGCTGCTGGTCAGCCCCTACGACTGCGAGCTGTTCGGCCACTGGTGGTACGAGGGCCCGCAGTTCATCGAGAGCATCTTCCGCTGCTGCCAGGCCCATGGCCACCGCCTCATGCCGATGACCGGCAGCGAGTACCTCAACGAGTTCCCGGTGCACCAGGTGGTGATGCCCAGCGCCAGCAGCTGGGGCGACGCCGGCTACAGCGGCGTGTGGGTGAACCCGACCAACGACTGGATCTACCGCCATCTGCACGCCGCCGAGGAGCGCATGGTCGAGGTGGCGCGCCGCTTCCCCGATGCCTGCGGCGACCTGCGCGAGGCCCTCAACCAGATGGGCCGCGAGCTGTTGCTGGCGCAATCCAGCGACTGGGCCTTCATCATGACCACCGGCACGACCGTGCCCTATGCGGTGCGCCGGACCAAGGACCACGTCAACCGCTTCACCGGCCTCTACGAGCAGGTCATGCGCGGCCAGATCGATCCGAAGTCCGTGCACGAGATCGGCTGGCGCGACCCGATCTTCGCCGACCTCGACTACCGCGAGTGGGCGTAAGGTCATTGCCCCTGTCCGGAGTCCGAGGTCCGGGGTCCGGGGTCCGGGGTCGCGACACCGCCTACGCGGCGCCTACGCCACTGCGGACGTCAGGCCATTGGATAGGAACTCAGATACAGGCACGACGCCGTACATCCGAATTCGACACCCCGGACCCCGGACCTCGGACCCCGGACAGGGGCAATGATCACACCGGCGCGATGAGCAGCGAAGCCGACCAGCGGCGCTGGAATCCGGTCTTCTCGTAGAGCGCGATCGCCGGCCGGTTGTCGTCCAGGACCTCCAGGCCCATGGCGTGGTGCGCCAGGCGCGCCTCGCTGGCCAGCACGCCGTCCAGCAGGCGGTGCGCCAGGTGCTTGCCGCGCTCGCTGCGCGGCACGCCGATCAGCTTCAGCCAGCTGCGCCGCCCACCGCCCTGCACCGCGGCCGCCCCGACCGTGCGGCCTTCGTGGCGCAGGACGTAATGGCGATAGCCCTCGTTCTCGCGCTGCACCAGGTTGGGGCGGTGGTGGTCGCTGTCGGGGAAGCACTCGGCGAGGATGCGCGCGGCGTCATCGAGATCGGCGCGGGCCGCCGCCTGCACGTCGCTGATGTCGGCCGAGCGGAACGGCGCCAGCTCGCGCTCGTAGCAGTGCATGTCCTTCCACGGGCCGAAGCCCTCGGCCATCATCCACGCCCGCAGGGTGCGGTTGCGCGTGTCGACCTGGCTGCGCATCGAGGTGAAGCCGCCCTCGCGCAGGGCCCGCCGCAGCTCCTGCATGAGCACCGGCATGACGCGGGGCTGCTCGCGCGGATCCGGGATGACCGGACCCCACAGCGTCACCTGCTCCTCGCTGTAGGGGCAGATCGCCAGGGCGCCGGCCAGGCGCCTGCCGCTCATGGCCAGCAGCACGCCGAGGGTCCCCTTCAGGTCGGCGGCGGCGGGCTCCAGGCCCATGCGGGCGGGGATGCCGCAGACGACGTGGCCGCTGCCCTGCGCGGTGGTCGCGAAGAGGGCCAGCACGTTCGGCACCAGATCCGGGCGCTGGTCGAGGTCGGCCAGCGTGTAGGGGGACATGTCCGGCAAGGATGCCCCGCCGGACCGGGCTCTCAAGGGCCTCCGGGATGCCAGCCCGGCACCTCGCCGAGCCACGCCTCCAACCGGCGCGCCGCCCGGGGATCCTCGACCAGCCAGGACAGCTCCCGGTTCGACATGAAGGCGCTGCGGGTCCAGTTGTGCGAGCCCGAGAGGATGCGGCGTCCGTCGGCGATGAGGACCTTGGCATGGGTGGTGCGGCGCTCCTCGTCGAGGACCACCCGCACGCCATGCGCCGACAGCCATGCCGCCGGCGACTCATGCTTGGGGTCGGGCTCGCCGTCGAAGCCGCTCCCGCGGTCGAGGCAGACGCGCACGTCGACCCCGCGGGCGGCGGCATCGGCCAGCGCCTGCAGCAGGCCGCCCACCGGTCCATCGTCCACCCGGATGACGTACATCGCCATCCACAGGCGCTCGTGGGCCCCGTCGATGAGACGGCGGGCCTCGCGGGGATAGGCCAGCTCCTCGCCATCGTCGCCGCCGACCGGCCGGGGCGGAGCGGCCC
>JAFLCQ010000435.1 GCA_017302815.1 Planctomycetota bacterium | reverse complement strand
CCCTGAGGGCCGTGACGCCGCCAAGCAGCTGCGCGCGGCCACCGGCGGCGCCGCCGTCCTGGCGCTCAATCAGGTCGGCGGCGACAGCGCCGTCGCCCTGGCCAAGGCCCTCGCGCCGCTGGGGTCGCTGGTGACCATCGGCGCCTTGGCGAAACAACCGCTGAGCCTGCCCAACGGGGCTGTGATCTTCGGCGAGCTGCGCTGCTGCGGCTTCTGGGTCTCGCGCTGGTACGAACGCGCCGATCCCGCCATTGTGGCCGGCATGTTCGACGAGCTGGCCGGCCTGGTGCGCGATGGGCGCCTGCACCTGCCGGTGGCTGCGACCTATCCGCTGACACGCGCCGCCGAAGCCGTCGCGCACGCGCGGCAGGGCGGCCGCGGGGGCAAGATTCTGCTCGACTGCGCCTGAAACGACGCGGGCCGCCCGATCGGGCGGCCCGCGTCGAGTCGGCAACGACGATCGCTTACGCGAAGGCGTTCAGGTACGGCAGCTTGGCCGCCTTGGCCTTCACCTGCGGCAGGCCGTCGACCAGTTCGCCGAGGGCGTCCCACTGGCCGGTGAGGAACTGCTTGCGCGGGCCGTCGCCCAGCTGGCAGGCGAAGGACTTGCCGGCGATCTTCACCTGCATGGCCTGCAGGTCGACGCTGACCTCGGCCTTGGGGTCGGCCTCGATGGCGCTCTGGATGGCCTCGGAGTCGGCCAGCGACACGCGCACCGCGGGCAGGCCCATGGCGACGCAGTTGCCGTGGAAGATCTCGGAGTAGCTGACCGCGACGATCGCTTGGACACCCCACTTGGCGATGGCCTGGGGGGCGTGCTCGCGCGACGAGCCGCAGCCGAAGTTCGAGTTGGCGACCAGCACCTTGGCGCCCTGGAAGCGGGCGTCGTCGAAGCTGTGCAGCTTGCCCTGGGCCTTGAGCTGCAGGCGGTCGTCCTCGAAGGCGTGCGCGCCGAGGCCGTCGAAGGTGACGCAGCGCAGGAAGCGCGCCGGGATGATGCGGTCGGTGTCGATGTCGTTGCCGCGCACCGGGATGCCGCGGCCGGAGATGCTGGAGATGATGCTGCTCATGGTGCGTTCCTTACTTCAGTACCTTCCGGACGTCCGTGACCACGCCTTCGAGGGCGGCGATGGCGACCATCGCCGGGCTGGCCAGCAGGGTGCGGCCCTCGGGGCTGCCCTGGCGGCCCTTGAAGTTGCGGTTGCTGGTCGACATGGACAGCTGCTTGCCCTTCAGCTTGTCGGGGTTCATCGCCAGGCACATCGAGCAGCCGGCCTCGCGCCACTCGAAGCCGTGCTTCTTGAACACCTCGTGCAGGCCCTCGGCCTCGGCGGCCTTCTTCACCGCCTCGGAACCGGGCACCACGAAGGCCTTCACGCCGGGCTTCACCGTGCCGCCGTGCTGCTTCAGCACCGCGGCGGCGGCGCGCAGGTCGCTGATGCGGCCGTTGGTGCAGCTGCCGATGAAGGCGACATCGATCTTGGTGCCGGCGATGGGCTGGCCGGCCGTGAAGCCCATGTAGGCGTAGGCCTCCTCGATGTTCGGCTGCTCGGAGACGGGGAAGCTCTCCTTGGCCGGGATGCTCTCGCCGATGCCCACGCCCTGGTCGGGGCTGATGCCCCAGGTCACGGTCGGCTCGATGGTGGCGGCGTCGAAGGTCTTCACGTCGTCGAACTCGGCGTCCGGCGACGAGGCGATCGACTTCCAGAAGGCGATCGCCTTGTCGAAGTCGGCACCCTTGGGCGCGAACTCGCGGCCCTTGAGGTAGTCGAAGGTGACCTGGTCGGGGTTGATGTAGCCGCAGCGCGCGCCGCCCTCGATGGCCATGTTGCACACCGTCATGCGCTCCTCCATCGACAGCGCCGCGATCGCCTCGCCGGCGAACTCGTAGGCGAAGCCGACTCCACCCTTGGCCGACAGCACGCGCAGGATGTGCAGGATCAGGTCCTTGGCGGTGACGCCGGGCTTCAGGCGGCCCTTCACGTCGATCTTGCGCACCTTCATGCGCGACATCGACAGGGTCTGGCTGGCCAGCACGTCGCGCACCTGGCTGGTGCCGATGCCGAAGGCGATGGCGCCGAAGGCTCCGTGGGTGGCGGTGTGGCTGTCGCCGCAGGCGACGGTCATGCCGGGCTGGGTCAGGCCCTGCTCGGGGGCGACGATGTGGACGACGCCCTGCTTGCCGCTGCCGGGCTGGTAGAGGCGGATGCCGAACTCGCGGCAGTTCCGCTCGATCGCCTGCATCATGTCCTCGGCCAGGCCGTCGGCGTAGGGACGGGCCTGGTCCTCGGTCGGCACGATGTGGTCGACGGTGGCGACGCTGCGCTCGGGGAAGGCGACCTGCAGCTTGCGCTCGCGCAGCCAGGCGAAGGCCTGCGGGCTGGTGACCTCGTGGATCATGTGCAGACCGATGAACAGCTGCGTCTGGCCCGAGGGCAGCTGGCGGACGGTGTGCAGGTCCCAGACCTTGTCGAACAGGGTGTTGCGGCTCATGCGCGATCTCCGGTAGGGGAGGCATCATGAAGCCATCACATCAATACAAGTGATCAGAATCTATGGTTGCCATTCATGGAATGAATTGATCATGCATGCATGGACGTGCGGGATCTGCGCTATTTCGCCGCCTGCTGCGAGTCCGGCGGCATCACCGCCGCGGCGGCCCGTCTGCATGTCGCGCAGCCGACCCTCAGTCACGCCATCGCCCGCCTCGAACGTGAGCTGGGGCAGGCGTTGGTCGAGCGCTCGCCCAACCGCCGCGCCCCGTTCAAGCCGACCGCGGCCGGGCGCGCCGTCCTGGCCAGGACCAGGACCGTGGATGCCGAGCTGTCAGGGTTGGAGGACGACCTCGCCGCCATCGAAGGGGTGGTGCGCGGCGAACTGCGCATCGCCTCGATCCAGAGCATCAACGCCACCCTGCTGCCGGCTCCGCTGGCCCGCTTCGCCCGCGCGCATCCGGAGGTGCGCCTGACCCTGCGCACCCTGCCCAGCGCCGACGTGCCGGCGGCGGTGCGCGAGGGTCGCGTCGATCTCGGGCTGATGGCCGGTCCGCCCGAGGCGCTGCCGGGTCTGGACGCCACCGTCGTCGCGCGCGAGGAATTCGTCCTCATCGTGCGTTCCGGGCATCCGCTCGCGCAACGGGGCGAGGTGCGTCTGGCAGAACTCGCCGACGAGCCCCTCGTCCTCGTCCCGCCGGACACCATCACCGGAGGCATGATCCAGCGCGCCTTCGCCCAGGCCGGCATCGCCCCGCGTGTCGTCCTGGCCCTGGATTCCGGCGAAGGCTTGCGCGAGACGGTGCGCGCCGGTCTGGGTTCGACCATCCTGCCTGAGGGGTATCTGCCGCCGTCCGAGCGCGATCTGCGCCCGGTCCGCCTCGCCCGGCCGGCGCCGCGG
>JAFLCQ010000434.1 GCA_017302815.1 Planctomycetota bacterium | reverse complement strand
GCTCAGGCGGCGCATGCCCTGGCGCACGCGCTCGACCAGTTCCTCGTCCGGGGCGCGCTCGGCCATCTCCGCCTCCACGTCGCTGGCCACCCCGTCCAGGCCGACCGCGTCCTCGCGACGGCGCACCTGGGCGATGGCGGTGGTGTAGGCGATGTGCATCAGCCAGGCCCGCGCCTTGCGCTCGGTGTCCTCCGGCTGCGCCGCGAAGCGCCTGGCCGCCGCCGGAAGTCCTGTCCAGAACTCCTGATAAGCGTCCTCGGCGGCGTGCGCGTCGCCCAGCCGGCTGCTGATCAGGCGCCACACGTCGGCGCCATGGCGCTCGGCCAGGGCCTCCCAGGCCACGCGGGCCCCGGGCCCGGTGAGGGAGGTGATCAGGTCGGCGGTGCTGCTGCCCATGCCACCCTACTATAGATGGGGCGGCGGCTGCGTTACAGCGGGTTGGCGGGCCCTATTCCCCGGGTCAAAGAATCACCAGCCGTTGTGGCACCAGACATCGCCGATGTTGCTGAACAGATCCTGGTATGGTGCGGGTCCGACGTGGCCATCCATGAATACGAGGTTGGCGCTCCTGCCATTGCCGTGGCGGGCCGCGACGCGGTGCGAGCTGGAGCTCCACGTGCCTACCGGATTCACCGGGCACGGAAACCCGTACCACGAGCGGCCGACAATGTCTTGTGAGTCGGCGACCAGACCACGCTGGGCCTTCCGCGTCACCTGCGCGCGCCGCAGCGGTTTGAAGCCGCTGGCCTGGGCGTGCCAGCTGCCGTGATCGCACTCCAAGACCCCGTAGCCGCCGCCATTGGCCATGTTGCTGGTGGAGACGGAAGGACAGCGCCAGACCCCGACACGCACGTCGCCCCAGGCCTCGCTATTCCAGGTGGGAACCTCGATGATGTCGGCGTTCGCCAGCAGATTGGTATAGAACCCGCCGACCACGTGGTTGGGGAAGCCATTCGCGCCCAGGCCGAAGGGCGGGAAGGCGTCGTCGTAGTCGTCTGCGTAGGTCTGGTAGCCCATACCGATCTGGCGCAGGTTGCTGGCGCATGACGACGAGCGCGCGGCGTCGCGCACCAGGCCGATCGCCGGCAGCAGCATCGCCGCCAGGATGGCGATGATCGAGATGACCACCAGCAGTTCGATCAGGGTGAATGCGCTGCGCATGACGTCACTCCATCCGGATGACCGGGAAGGCGGCGGGGTTCTTGCTTTCGCCGATGCCGGGGGCGATGCGCGCGAATGACTTCCGCAGCGAGCCGTCGTTGTCGTTCACGATCATATTGAAGCGGAAGCCGCGGTCGAGGACGGCGTCGTCCAGACCCAGTGGCGCACGTGGGACGGACACCTCGTAGTAGGTGTCCGTCCCCAGGCGTTGCACGGTCGCGACAATGGCGACGGCGGCGAAGGTCGATCCCTCGGGCACCGCCCACAGCGAGCGCAGCACGCGGCCGTCGTCGTGCAGGGCGGTGCCGAACTCCAGCCGTCCCGGGCGTCCCGGCACGGTCAGGGCGATCTGCACCCCGTCGCCGCGCCAGGCGCCCTCGGCGTCGCCGTCCTGGTGCTGGACGTCGTCCTGCACCACGGCGCGGATGCGCAGGCTGTCGGCGTCGCGCGACAGCCAGATGCGCGCCGAGAGGTCCGCCATGCCGGTCCAGCGCTGCGGCACGCCGGCGGCGTCGGGGGCGCGCAGATCGACGATGGCGTCGCCGCTGTGCAGCGTCCAGTCGGGCGCGCGCGTCGCGGGATCGCCAGCGGGGATGACGCGGTCGATCCGCGGCGGCGACGGCAGGACCCGGACGGTGTCCGCGCCGCTACGGCGCAGCAGGGTCATGGCGGCGTCGTCGGCGACACGCCAGGGCGCCTGCGCCGGCGCCACCGCATCCACGATCAGGGCCTCGCCCTGCGCTCCCGGGCGCACGTCGGCGACCACGGCGCCGCCGATCTCCTCCACCACCAGGCCGGTGACGGCGACATTGGCGATGCGGCGGGGTCCGTGCAGCGACAGTGCGCTTTCCAGCGGAGCGATGACACGGTTGCCGGCGATGGTGAAGGACGCGGCGGTCATGTCCTCGTCCAGCGCCAGCAGGCGGATGGCGCCGGTCGGTCCGCCGGGGCCGCTCTCGTGCGCGCCGCAGCTCTGCAGCACGTTGCCGGCGACCCGCACGTCGCCGGCGAAGGGATGCGCCTTGAAGCTGGCCGAGATGTAGATGCCCGAGCCAGTGGTGACGGTGTCGGCGATGCGGTTGTCCTCGACCTGGAACGGTCCGCCGCCGTACAGGGCGATGGCGGAGGCGAACCACGGCAGCTCGACGAGGTTGCGGCGGATGGCGATGTCGCCGGACGGCGCGCCGCGGCCAGCGGGCGACCACACCGCCAGGCCGTCGTCGCCGGTGTTGCGCACCAGGCACTCCTCGATGACGCAGCGGCGGGCGCCGTTGTAGAGATTGATGCCGTCGGCGCTGGTGTCGCGGATGCGCCAGCCGCGGATGAGCAGGTCCTCGGCGGCGCGGCCGTGGTCGGGGCTGTGCCAGTAGGCGCACTTCTTGCGCTCGATCCACAGGCGCTCCAGGCGCGAGCCGGGCCCGGGCACGCCGGAGATGGCGTTGTCGACGTCGCTGTGGTCGTTGCGCCGCGCCGTCTCGCCGAGGATGGCGAGATCGGCGACCTGCGCCGTGCCGCCAGTGAAGTGCAGGCGGCTCAGCGGTCCCAGCAGGCGGGTGCGCCACATGCCGGCGCCCTGCACGCGCAAGCCGGGCACGCGCAGCATGCCGACGCGGTAGTCGCCTTCGGCCAGGTACAGCGCGCGGCGCTGGCCGGCCGCGGCGTCGATCGCCTGCTGCAGGGCGGCGGTGCAGTCGGAACCGTCGGCGGGCGGCGCGAAGACGGATGCGCTCTCGGGCACCGGCACGGCCGGAGGCAGCAGTTCGAACTCGGCGAAATCGACCAGGACGGTGCGTGTGGGATCGGGATTGCGCAGCGTCACCCGCGCACCGGCCGGGAAGGAGGGCAGGCGCATGGCCGCTTCGCACCAGAAGCGTCGCGGTTCGCCCTGTGCCGGATCCTCGGGCCACACGTCGGGGCTGTTGAAGCGTCCGCGGCCATAGACCAGGGCGCAGCGCGAGCTGATCGGCAGCAGATGCACGGCGTCGCCGACGCGCGCCTCCAGGGTGCCGTCGACGCCGCCGCCCTGCGGCGCATCGGGCACCGCAACGCGCAGGACGATGCTGTCGGCGGCGATCGGGCTGATCACGTCGAGGGTCGCACCCGGCGGCAGGGTGGTGAAGCGCCGGCCCGAGGCCTCGGACTGCGGCGTGTTCACGCGGGTGCCG
>JAFLCQ010000433.1 GCA_017302815.1 Planctomycetota bacterium | reverse complement strand
CAGCCGCATCGTGCTCGTTCACCGTCGGTGTCGGCCCCAAGAAGACCACCGCCCTGCTGCTCGACGCCGTGCAGGTGCTGGGCGCGCCGGCGGCCGCGAAGCGCTGACCGGCAGCGATGCGGCTCGTGCGCCGGCCTACGGCGCGTCCGCCCGCGAGCGGGCCCCCTTGTAGCGGTTCCACAGCCAGCGCTGGTGCAGCAGGCGGGTCGACAGCGGGCCGGCGCCGGGGATGGCGGCGTTGCCGAGGTCGAACTGCTCACCGTCGGGATCGAGGCAGTAGGCGGCTTCGAGGTCGGCATCGGCGACCGTGCGCTGCCGCACCTCGTCGAAGACCTCGCCGCGACAGGTGATGCGCCAGTAGCGGCTCTTCTGCATGACGAAGTGGCCGGTCAGCGAGAAGATCCGGTCGGCATCCGGCGCCGGCCCCTTGCCGGTGGCGGGATCCGCCGGGGCGCTGCCGCCGGCATAGCCGCTGCAGCGGGCGCGACCGTCGTCGTCGAAATCGATGGGCCGGAATCCGGGGTACTGCGGACTGGATCCGAAGAAGCTCAGACGCATGTCGTTGAGGACCAGCTCCATCGCCGCCGCCTGCGCGGCGGTGATCGGCGGCGGGGCCGGAGCGGTGGCTGGATCGGGCAGGCCGCGCGGCGCCAGAAGCAGCGATTTGATGGTGTTCGCAGGCCGGCCGGTGACCAGGGTCGCCGGCGCGGCGATGTGGGTGGCCTTGCGCAGGTAGAGACCGGGATGGCCGATGCGCGGAACGCTGGCCACCGAGGCCGAACCGGGCCGGCTGCCGCTGGGGTAGTCCTCGGGGTACTCGCCCATGTTCTTGATGAACTGCGCATCGACCTCGGCGATGCTGTCGAAGAGGCTGGGGGCGTCCGCGACGCCATCGCCGTCGATGTCGAGGTCCAGCGTCGGTTGCCCCGCCAGCGCCGGGTAGTCCGCCCAGGTGGCGGGGTACCGCGTCGTCCCGGCCGCCGGAGCGCCATCCCAAGCGGCGCCGTTCTCGCCCAGCCAGGCGTACTGCGCCACCGCCACCGCATGCACGAAGGCGCTGGCGAGATCGCACCAGTAGCTGTCGTAGGCCAGGCCGTTGCCCTTGCGCGGCGGGACGGTGGTGCCGCTGAGCTGCAGCACCCAGCGCTCGCCGCCGGCGAATTGCTCCTGCTTCTCCACCACGTCGTCGCCGATGTCCCAGAACAGGCCGCCGAAATTCGCACCCTGCCCCCACAGCGGCGGCCGGGCGTAGAGGCGCAGATCGCCGCTGGGGGCGATCACCAGCCGCAGGTCATCGACATCGACGGATGCGCCGAGATCCTCGTCCCAGTCCGTCCATCCCGCCTCGGGCTCGCTGCCCGGGTAGCCGTGGCCGAGGTGGGCGAAGACGCCGGAGAAGGGCGGACGGCTGTTGAACAGATTCATGCACGGCCGCGCACGTCGCACCGCCGGTGACAGGACCTCGGTGGTGGTGGGGCCCCAGCTGGCGTTGCCCTGCGCATCGAAGCCGGCGAAGGGCTGCCGCGTGCGGGTCGTGTACAGGATGGTGTAGAACTCCTGCGGCAGATAGGCATACAGCATGGCCGCCACCGCACGCGGCGAGGCCGTGGGCAGGTTCAGGCGCCACGGCACATCGACCTGGCCATGGTCCCAGCGCGTCGGCGGCGCCGATGACCGCGATGCCCGTCCGAAGGGCGTGAAGATGGAGGAGACGTTGCGGCCGTTGTCGTCGACCCCGTTGGGCGCCTGCATCGCTTCATAGGAATGCGGCGGCCCGAGCAGAGCGTGGTACATCCCCGCTGTGGTCGGGATCATGCCGGCATCGCTACGCAGATCCGGCTGGCCCGCAGGGGCTGCCGCACTGTAGTCATAGTCGACGGCGATCTGCGGAATGCCGGCGGCGAAGCGGCGCAGCACGGCGAATGCGGCATCGTCCATCGCTCCCCCCAGGCGGGGTCTCGCCCCAAGGCCCTGCCATGACAGCCAGCCCCAAAAGGAGTAGGCCCCGGTGGTCACGTTGCACATGCCGGTGAAGGCGTCGGCGTAGCGCTCGGCCACCAGCGCATCGATCTCGAAGGCGCGGCGCGGATCCTGCCCCGGCAGATCCGGCACCGGCAGACCGCCGGCGGCCGAAACCAATGCGGGATCATAGCCGCCCTGCACCGCCGCCAGGAGATGGCCGGTGAGGTCCTCGATGGCGACGGCGTAGCGCAGGCGGTAGCGCGCATGGTCGCGATCGGTGGCCCGGGTGAGATCGCTACCGAGGAGGAGCGGTGCGTCGACGTCCGGGCCGTAGGGTTCGCCGCGCACCACCGCCGGGTCGCTGCTGCCGGGGTCGGCCGCCTGCGGATGGCGCAGATGGAAGCTGACCGGCCGCCCGGGCAGATCGCGATGGAAGCGCCCCGGCTCGATCCAGCGACCGCCGCCGGGATGCAGGCGCGCCCCGGAGCGGAAGGGACTGGCGCGCGCGAAGTAGGCGCCGATCTCGGCCTGGCTGGTCTTCTGCAGATGCAGCGCGTGCAGCTCGGTGAGCAGGTTCTCGGTCGGCGTGTCGTTGCCGTTGGCGTCCTCGGGCGAGAACTCCTGGCCCTGCGGCGCGTCGTCGTTGGTGGTCGCGGTGGCCTTGCCGACGCGGTAGGCGTCGATGGGCATGAAGGCGCTGCGCCAGCGCTGGCGCAGATGCGTCGGCACGCCCGGGGTGGCGAGGAACTCGCGATCCAGCTCGGCGCAGGCGTGGGCGAGGCCCGCGTGCGCGGCGACCTGCGCCAGGCGGCCGAGGTCGCCGCTGCGTCCGGCGTCGAGGTTCAGCCGCGTCGAGACCAGGAAGCCGTAGGTGGCGACCACCAGAATGGTGATCATCGCCACCGCCATGAGCAGGACGGACGCACGCAGACGTCGCATCAGAAGCCTCCTTCCACCGCATCGACCGGGAAGCTGAACGAGAAGGCGCGGCCGGGCGCGTGCTCGCGCTGCGCGGCATCGGCCGGGGCGGGATCGTCGACCAGGGTGAAGGTGATCTGCAGCAGCACCGGGCGGCGCCGCCAGGCCGGGACCGGATCCGTGCCCGGCAGCAGGTCGCTCTCCGAGCCGCCATCCAGACGCACCCCGTCCAGCACCACCGCCTCGGGCCGCGACCACGGCCGGCCCAGCAGCGGCACCGGCGAACCGCCCGCATCCAGCTCCTCGATGCCCGGGCCGCCGGCAGTGAAGCCGACCCAATGGCCACGGCGATCGTACCAGCCCAGGCGCAGGCCCTCGACCCGCGTGGTCGGCCCGCACAGCGGCTGCAGCTGCAGCGCCAACTCTCGCGCCGGTTTGGTCCCCTGCCTGACGCTGTCCGCGCCCGACTGACCAGCGCAAGCATCGATCAATTGGAAACCTGGGCGATCAGGGTGCTGGATGCCGAATCGTTGGA
>JAFLCQ010000432.1 GCA_017302815.1 Planctomycetota bacterium | reverse complement strand
AGCCGCCCGATGTCCACCCCCCCCGCCTCCGCCCCCCGCTTCACCGCCCCGCGCCCGCTGGCCCAGGCCGATCCCGAGCTGGCCGCCATCGTCCAGCGCGAATTCGACCGCCAGCAGCACACCATCGAGCTGATCGCGTCCGAGAACATCGTCTCGACCGCGGTGATGGAGGCCCAGGGCAGCGTCCTGACCAACAAGTACGCCGAGGGCTACCCCGGGAAGCGCTACTACGGCGGCTGCGAGTTCGTCGACCAGGCCGAGGAGCTGGCGATCAAGCGCGCCCAGGCCCTGTTCAAGACCGACTACGCCGTGAACGTGCAGCCGCACTCGGGCAGCCAGGCCAACATGGCGGTCTACATGGCCGCCGGGCTCACGAAGGGAGACAAGGTCCTGGGCATGTCGCTGGACCACGGCGGCCACCTGACCCACGGCTACAAGCTGAACTTCTCGGGCCTGGACTACACCATCCAGAGCTACGGCGTGACCAAGGAGACCGGCCGCATCGACATGGACGAGGTCGAGCGCATCGCCACCGAGTTCCAGCCCAAGATGATCATCGCCGGCGCCTCGAACTACTCGCGCACCCTCGACTTCGCCCGCTTCGCCGCCATCGCCAAGAAGGTCAACGCGGTGCTGTTCGTCGACATGGCGCATATCGCCGGCCTGGTCGCCACCGGCCTGCACCCGTCGCCCTTCGGCCACGCCGACTTCGTCACCACCACCACCCACAAGACCCTGCGCGGCCCCCGCGGCGGCATGATCTTCGCCCGCAACCCCGAGCATGTGAAGAAGATGAACAGCCGCATCTTCCCGGGCATCCAGGGCGGCCCGCTGATGCACGTCATCGCCGCCAAGGCCGCCGCCTTCGGCGAGGCGCTGAAGCCCGAGTACGCCGAGTACATGGGCCGAGTGAAGGCCGGCGCCAGCGCCATGGCCGACGAGTTCGTCAAGCTGGGCTGGCAGGTCGTCTCGGGCGGCAGCGACAACCACCTCTTCTCGCTCAACGTCATGAGCCAGGGCGTCACCGGCAAGCAGGCCGAGGACAAGCTGCACGAGGTCGGGATCACGGTAAACAAGAACCTGATCCCCTTCGACACCCAGCCGGCGCAGCAGGGCAGCGGCATCCGCATCGGCACCGCCGCGGTGTGCAGCCGCGGCTTCGGCGTCGCCGAGTGCGTGCAGGTCGCGCGCCTGATCGACCGCGCGCTGAAGAACCGCGACGACGCGGCCGCGCTGGCGGCGGTGAAGGCCGAGGCCCGCGCCCTGTGCGGGCGCTTCCCGATCTACTGATGTCGGACGGACGGCTCCGCGGCGAGGTGATCGACGCGGGGCCGTGCCCCTACCTGCCGGAGCGGCGCTTCCACGTCTTCCACGCCATCGACCGCGTGGACGGCGGGCTGTACCGCATCCTCCTCGACAACCGCTTCCGCCGCAACGGCGCCATGGTCTACACCACCATGTGCCCCGGATGCGACGCCTGCCTGCCGCTGCGCGTGCCGGTGCGCGATTTCGCGCCGCGCCGAGACCAGCGCCGGGTGCTGCGGCGGAACGCCGACCTCGCGCTGTCCTGGCATGCGCGCGGCTGCGATCCCGAGCGCGAGGCGCTGTGGCGCCGCTATCAGGCGGCCGTGCACCAGGATGCCGAGGATGCATCGCCGGAACGCTTCATGGCCGAGGACGGCGGCGTCCCGGGCGGCGAACTGCACGCGCGCGACCGCGATGGCCGGCTGCTGGGCGTCGCCATGTGTGACGTGGTCGGCGACGCCTGGAGCTCGGTCTACTGCTACTGGGAGCCGGCAGAGGAGGCTCGCGGACTGGGCACCTACATGGCCCTTGCCGAGATCGCCGAGGCCGCCCGCCGCGGTCTGCGCTGGTGGTATCCCGGCTATTGGGTCCCCGGCTGCGCCAAGATGGCATACAAGGCCCGCTTCCGGCCGGCGCAGGTGCTGCGTGATGGCGTCTGGACCGCCATGGACTCCGGCGAGGCGCCAACCTGACCACGCAGAACCCGCTGCCGTGCAAGCACGTACAGTGCGTCTCCGGTCCGGGTTGCGTTGGCATGTGCCACGCTAGAAGACCTCCCAACACCAACGAACCTAGGGAGAAATGACCATGTTCGGATTCGACCTGATCCACATCGGCATCATGGTGGTCGGCATGGCCCTGTCGCTCGCGGCCTCCGGCTACGTGAAGTACAAGTTCAACAAGGGCAAGGCGGTCCAGCTGCGCTCGGGCATGACCGGGGCGGAGATCGCCCGCGCCATCCTGCGCCAGAACGACGTCGCGGACGTCGAGGTGCACGAACACCAGGGCTTCCTGAGCGACCACTACAACCCGGGCGCCAAGACCCTGAACCTCAGCCCGGACGTCTACCACGGGCGTTCGGCCGCCGCCGCCGGCGTCGCCGCGCACGAGGTCGGGCACGCCCTGCAGCACGCCCAGGGCGCCATGAGCATGTGGGCCCGCACCATCCTGGTCTATCCGGCCCACTTCGGCTCGATGCTGGCCCCGTGGCTGATCATCATCGGCCTGTTCATGTCCGAGGGCGGCAAGCTGCTGCCCAACACCTGGCAGCACACCCTGGCCCTGGTCGGCGTCTTCGGCTTCGGCATCGCACTGGCCTGCTCGGTGTTCATCGTCATGAACGAGTTCGACGCCAGCGCCCGCGCCAAGACCGCCCTGGCCACCATGGGCGTGACCCGCCCCGGCGAGGAGGACGACACGGTGAAGGGCGTGCTGACCGCCGCCGGCCTGACCTACGTCGCCGCCGCCATCGTCGCCCTGATGGAGCTGCTGTACTGGGCCTGGCGCGCCGGCTTGATCGGCGGCCAGCGCCGGGATTGAATCTCGCTGCTACACCAGCGACGAAGCCCAGGCGACCGCCTGGGCTTCGTCGTTTTTCGGGGCGTTGCGGATCCAGGGGCGAAAGCCCCTGGAAGAGGAGCGACAGCGACGACGGGCGCCGAGGGGTGGTGGGCAGATACAATGGGCGAAGCCCATCCGCCCACGATTTTCGAGCGCCAGCGAGAACATCGAACCCCGACAAAGCCCGGGGGTCCTAGGGGCGACAGCCCCTAGAGCAGATTCGGAGCGCGCAGCGCGACCGGGCGCCGAGTGGCGGGGGCGGCTTACAATCGGCGAAGCCGATGCCGCCACGGTTTTGGAGCGCAGCGAGAAAACCGAGCCGCGACAAAGCCCGGGGATCTTAAGGGCGACAGCCCCTAGAGCAGATTCGGAGCGCGCAGCGCGACCGGGCGCCGAGCGGCGGGGGCGGCTTACAATCGGCGAAGCCGATGCCGCCACGGTTTTGGAGCGCAGCGAGAAAACCGAGCCGCGACAAAGCCCGGGGATCTTAAGGGCGACAGCCCCTAGAGCAGAACCGGAGCGCGCAGCGCGACCGGGCGCCGAGGGGTGGTGGGCGGATACAATGGGCGAAG
>JAFLCQ010000431.1 GCA_017302815.1 Planctomycetota bacterium | reverse complement strand
GTTCGGCAACCGCCGCAACAGCTTCGGCTCGGTGCATGCGCACGTCGGCCGCGGCTTCCGCTGGTGGGGCCCGCACAGCTGGCGCCTGGGCGGCGACGACTGGGCCTACGAGTACGTGCTGCGGCCGATGGGCCTGCTCAGCGCCCCGGTGCTGGAAACTTGCTGATCAGCGCAGGCGGCGGCGGTAGGCGCCCGGGGTGACGCCGGTGGCGCGGCGGAAGCGGCGGCACAGCACCGCCGCTCCGGCCATGCCGCAGGCGCGGGCGATGGCGTCCAGCCCGTCATCGTGCAGCGCGAGCATCTCGCGCGCCCGCCGCAGGCGCAGCTCCAGCAGGTGCTGGTGCGGCGTGGTGCGCAGGTGGTCGCGGAAGGCGGCGTGCAGGCGCGAGGCGCCCCAGCCGGCGAGGCTGCACATGTCCCCGATCGCCCAGTCGCGTGCCGGATCGGCCTGCAGCGCCGTCAGCACCTCGGCCAGTGGCCGCGGCAGATCGCTGCCGGCGGCCGTGGCCGCGTGCAGATGCGCCCGCCACAGCAGCTGCGCGTAGCTGCACATGGCGAGCGTGCGCCGATCGATGCGCTCGTCACCGGCTGCGGCGGAGAGCTGGCGCGTGCAGGCCAGCGCCGCGTCGGGGTCGTCCCAGCGCGTCAGCCGCGGGCACTGCCGGTTGGGCGCCGACACCACCCAGGTGATCGAGAGGCAGGAGTAGGGGGCGGCATCGTCGCTGCGCTGGATCATGCGCTCGCCGGGGACGTGCCAGATCAGGCTGCCGGCGGTCACCTCGGCCAAGCCGCCCCCATGCTGCACCCAGCCGCGGCCGGCGGTGACCAGCTCGACCTTCTCGCGTCCCTCCGCGAGCCGGGGACCTCCGGGCTGGGTGCCGGCGTGCTGGTGGTAATGGCCGCAGCTCTGGACGGCCAGGACGTGGTCGAGGTGGGGTCCGGGCATGTGGAGGAATGATCAATCACGGCATCGAATAGGCAATTGCGCTGGCGCCATTCCACGTCGATCCTTGGTCAACCACTGCATCCAGACGCAGGAACCATCAAAGGAGTCCGCATGCCCGCACCCATCCGCTTCGGCATCATCGGCGCCGGCGCCATCGCGCCCAGCCTGTGCAGGGCCATCGCCAAGCATCCGCGCGCGCGCGTCGAGGCGGTGTTCGATCCGCATGAGGGACGGCAGCAGGCCCTGGCCGACGAGTTCGCGATCCCGCTGCGCCCGCGCTCGCTGGCGGCGCTGCTCGATGATCCGCGCCTCGACGCGATCTACGTCGCGGTGCCCAACAAGTTCCACGTCCCCTACACCCTGCAGGCGCTGGCCGCCGGCAAGCACGTCATCGCCGAGAAGCCCTTCGCCATGGACATGGACGAGGCCCGCCAGGTGGCGGCGGCGGTGAAGCGCTCGAAGAAGCTGTGGATGCTGGGCATGAACCGCCGCTTCCCGGCGGCGATGCAGCAGGCGCGCGCCCTGGTCGCCAAGGGCGCCATCGGCGAGCCTTACCACGCCAAGGGCCGCTGGCAGCGCCGCTGCGGCTGTCCGCGCCTGCAGACCTGGTTCGGGCACAAGGCGATCTCCGGCGGCGGCTGCCTCCTGGACATCGGCGTGCACATGCTCGACCAGACCATGTTCATCGCCGGCAACTTCGCGCCGCTGACCTGCTCGGGCTCGGTCTACGGCAAGTTCGGCCACCGCGGCCAGGGCGAGGGCGGCTGGGGCAAGAGCGACCGCGACCCGCGCATGACCTTCGATGTCGAGGACTTCGCCAACGCCCACATCCGCCTCCAGGGCGGACTGTCGATCGACCTCGACGTCAGCTGGGCCGCGCACATGCCCAAGCCGAACGTCATGGAGACCATCATCTACGGCAGCGAAGGCACGATCTGGGTCGGCCAGGACGAGGCGGTCGCCGGCGGCAAGGAGAGCATCCTGCTGTGCACGCGGAAGAAGAAGGAGTTCGTGGTCGAGGAGTCGCCCAAGGCGAAGATCGCCTACCGCCACTGCGACCGCTTCAACAACTTCGTCAACGCGATCCTCGGCAAGGAGGAGCCCTGCGTGACCATCGATCAGGCCCTGGCGGTGCAGGCGGTGCTCAGCGGCATCTACCGCTCCTCCGCAGAAGGCCGCGAGGTCGATGTCCGCGCCGAGCTGCGCCCGGCCCAGTCGCGCACGGCGCGGGCCTAGCCGGACGCGGCGCTCAGCGCGCCGCTGCCAGCAGCCGCTTCAGCTCGGCCTGCAGGTCGCCGTCGAGGCGGCGACCATCATGCCACAGCTCGACCACCTGGAGCGGCCCGCCGTCGATGGCGCGGACCGCGACCTGGTCGGGGCTGATGGTCCAGCGGCCGAGGGTCTTGCCGGTCGGCCAGGCGATGCCGGTGTAGACCTGGTAGGCCAGCTCCGAGCACACGATGCGGTCGGCGGTCTCGACGTCGAAGTTGAAGTCGTAGGCCTTGCCCAGCTGGCGCAGGCTGCGACGCAGGATGGCCGCCAGCTCGTCGCGCGGCAGGCCGGGCTGGCGCAGGACGCAGATGTCGTCGATGTCGAGGAAGCGCGACAGCGGGTTGAGCTGCACGCCGTCGCGCAGGGCCTCGCATACGCCGGCGCCCGTGGCCAGCCGGGCGGCATGCGGCGCGAGAAGGGGGTCGTCGCCCAGGACAGCCCGCACCTCGGTGTCGCTGCCCATCCAGATCGCGACGTGCCCCCAATGACCGGGGATGAAGCGGTCGGTGAGGCGGAAGGGGGTCTTCTCCAGGAGGATGTCGCCGGGCTGCAGTCCCTGGCGGATGGCGGATTCGACGGCTGGGTCGCCGTGGAGCTTGCCGCGCCTGAACTGCACCGCGCCGACCGCGTTGCCGAAGCCCTTCGACGTGCCGCCCATGGTGGCGTCGCCGAGGCGCTTGAGATCGCTGGCGACCAGGTTGACGGTCTCGCCGGCGAACTCGGGCAGCGGGATCAGCCAGTGCTGGCGCAGGGTGCGGAAGCTGGGGCTGCTGCGGATGCGTTCGCGCAGCCAGGCCAGATGCGGATCGTCGCCGGACTCGAATGCCGCGAGGTGCTCGCGCAGGAATTCGAGGGTGTCGTGGGTGCGGTAGCGCCGCGCGAGGTCGAGATAGTCGCGGGTCAGGCCATCGAGCTGGCCGCTGCGCGTGCCGACGCCGGAATCGCCGCGATCGAGGATCTTGCGCAGGGCGTCGTGCGCCGCCAGCTGGGCGCAGGTGTCGAGGTAGCTGTCGTACAGCTCCAGCGCGGCGGCGGCGGAGAGCGCGGCGCCGGTGACGCGCAACCCTTCCTCGCCACGCGGGGCGTCGCGGCGACGCCACGGATCGTGGCGGGCTGATCACCCGCAGGCGACCGGAGCTGGCACATTGTCCGACCAGCCCTTCGCCGAGCGAAATCACGGCCCGCTCCTGGTGGCGGTCGACACCGCAAGTGGCGATCATTTTCAAGGTCTGCCGCGT
>JAFLCQ010000430.1 GCA_017302815.1 Planctomycetota bacterium | reverse complement strand
GTCTTCCGCGGCACCCGCGGCGGACGCCTCGACCAGCGCGAGGTGCGGCGCATCCTCGCCGACGCCATCGCCGAGGCCGGCCTAGCCGGACGCACCACTCCGCACACCCTGCGCCACAGCTTCGCCACCCATCTGCTGCGCGCCGGCGCCGACATCCGCAGCGTGCAGGAGCTGCTCGGGCACGCCTCGCTGGCGACCACGCAGATCTACACCCACCTGTCGATCGACGACCTGCGCGAAGCCTACCGCCGCGCGCACCCGCGCGCCACGTGAACACCCTGCACACAGAGAACCAGAGGGACCAGAGCCCACGCATGGCTGCTCTGGTCCCTCTGGTCCTCTGTGTGCAGCATGCCGGCTTCAGCCGATCTTCAGCATGCGCTCGATCGGCAGCCGGGCGCGGTCGGCAAGCGCCGCGTCAAGGCTGATCGCCGGCCCGCCGGTCGCCAGGCAGCTCCAGAGCTTCTCCAAGGTGTTGCGCTTCATGTGCGGGCAGGTGTTGCAGCTGGTGCAGGCGCCCTGCGGGCCGCCGCGCACCGCCGCCGGGGCGGGGATGAAGGTGCCATGCGGACGCGCCCGCTGCATCTGGTGGATGATGCCGGGCTCGGTGGCGACCAGCCAGGTGCCGCGCTCGGGGCCGGCCTGCACCGCCTCCAGCAGCTTCTTGGTGCTGCCGACCACGTCGGCGAGGGCGATGATCGATGCCGGGCACTCGGGATGCACCAGGGTGATGCAGCCGGGGTTGTCCTGGCGCAGGCGCTGCATCGCCTCGGCCGAGAACATCTCGTGCACCTCGCAGCTGCCGCGCCACAGCACCAGCGGACGGCCGGCCTGGCGCTCGACCCAGTCGCCGAGGAAGCGGTCGGGGCCGAAGATCACCGGCACCTCGCGCGGGATCGAGCGCACCACGTCGATGGCGTTGGACGAGGTGCAGCAGACGTCCGACATCGCCTTCACCGCCGCGGTCGAGTTCACGTAGGTGACCACCTGGTGGCCGGGATGCGCGGCGACGAAGGCGCGGAACTCCGCCTCCGGCGCGCTGTCGGCCAGCGAGCAGCCGGCGGCGGTGTCGGGCAGCAGGACGGTGCGGTCCATGGCCAGGATCTTCGCCGTCTCGGCCATGAAGTGCACGCCGCACACCACGATGGTGCGGGCCTTGGTGCCGGCGCCGAAGCGGGCCATCTGCAGGCTGTCGCCGACGAAGTCGGCGGCGTCCTGGATCTCGCCGTCCTGGTAGTAGTGGGCGATGATCACCGCATCGCGCTCGCGCTTGAGGTCGCGGATGGCGGCGGCGAGGTCGGCGGGCGGGGCGTCGCGGCGGGGCAGGACCATGGCGGGGCAGCCTAGGGCGGTGGACTGCCGCTCCAGCCCCCCTTGCCGGCGCCCATACGGCGCGGCACGATGCCTCCGGAGACAACGCATGGGCCTCTTCGCCGACCTCGCCCTGGTGCGCCGCGAGCGCGGGCTGCAGACCACCTTCCGCGGGGCCACCCCGACCGCAGCCGAAAGCGCAGCCCCGGACGACCAGCGCCTGCGCCTGCACGTCCTCCTCGACCGCGAACGCCTGGGCCTGGCGCGCTGCGCACTGTTCGCCGGCCGCGCCATCGCCCAGTTCATGTTCGAGCACGAGCGCAACGAGCAGCTGCGCTTCTGGGCCAACCGCCACAAGACCATCGTCATGCTGGCCGCCCACGCCGCCGACATGCAGGAGCTGGCCGCCTACCTCGCCAAGCAGCAGAAGGTCAGCCACCTCATCACCGATGAGGCCTTGGACGACCTGCCGGTCGCAGCGGTCTACGAGCCGCTGCCGGCGATGGAGGGCAAGGTGCTGTTCGGCCGCTTCGCCCCCCTGGCCCTCTGACCGGGAACCGGCTCAGCCTTCCGCCGCATGGGTGATGCGGCGGAGCATGTCGCGGACATGCACCTCGATGGTGGCCAGCTTCTCGGCGTCGTACTCCTCGGACTTCAGCACGTACTGGATCTCGACCAGGGACTCGCTCAGGAACAGGAGGAGCTCGTGCTCGCCCTTCTGGGCGCGCTGGCTGCGGGCGATGAGTTCGTTGACGGCGTCGATCGGGCTGGGCATCGCCGGCATTCCATCCATCCGGCGACAGCATTCAACGGCGACCTCCTGCAGCGGTAGCAGGTCCAGTCCGGGCCGGCCCCGGATGCATGTCCGGGGTGCATCCCCCCCCTCGGGCCCCGGGAACGGCATATGAGGCACACCGCTGGACGAGGGTACCCATCGGCATTGACCATCTCCAGTCCAGATGACAGGATATGTGCATCGGAGCCGCCCATGAAGTTCACCTGGCAGCACGCCCTCATCATCGTCATCGCCCTGGCGATCGTCGGCACCATCGGCTGGTTCGTCATGGGAGAAGGTGACGGGCAGGGCCCGACCAAGCTGTGGTTCTACGATCTCAACACCGGCGAGCTCTACCCCGGCGACGTCGCCGAGCTGCCGCCCATCCCCGCCCCTTCGGGCGACCTCAAGGGAGCCGCCTCGGGCACCGCCGCCGGCGTGCTGGCCAGCGTCATCCGCATCGAGGGCGACAGCGACCGCAAGGTGGCCTTCCTCCAGCTCTACACCCCGCAGGCGAAGGAGCTGATCACCGCCTCGCGCACCAGCCAGAACTCGGCCCCGGCCGATTACGAGAAGATCATGGCCGGCACCATGGTCGCGCTGCCCCCGGCCAAGGTCGGCGACGTCATCAAGTGGGTGCCGATGAGCAGCCCCGACGGCTACAAGATCACCATGGCGATGGACTCCATCGCCGGTGGCAAGCCCTACAGCGCCGATCTGCCCGAGTAAGGCTCAGGCCGGCAGACCCAGCGCGCGCAGCGCCACCGCCACCGCGGCCTGACGCCGGTCCGTCGCCGGCAGCCCGTCCCCCAGCATCCGCCAATCCCCGGCCGCGGCGGCCGCACGTGCGTGTTCGCCTGCCTGGGCATCGCGCTCGCCGAGCAGGGCGATGGCCTCGTCCAGGCCATCGCCGGCCCGGTCATCCTCGGCCGACAGGATCGAGCGCATGATATCGCGTGCGCCATGCGCCTGGGCCGCGTACAGGGCGACGGCGTCGATCCACGACCGGGCGGCGCCGGATGCCATCGCCTCGGCCAGGATGCCATGCAGCGCCACGTGCTCGCGCATCACCGCCAGGGCGATCAGCAGCTCATTGCGGACCCGCGGTTCCGCCGCGCTCGCGTAGCGGCGCAGCAGCTCGGACGCCGGCGCGGGATACCCAAGGCGGGCCAGCGACTTGAGGGCGATCGCCGCCAGCCAGGGATCCGGGCCCTCCGCCATGCGCCGCATCGCCGGCACCGCCCCGTCGCCGGGATGGATGAAGCCCAGGGTGGTGGCGGCCTCGGTGCGCAGCGGCGACGACGCGTCCTCGGCCTCAGCCAGCACCGGCCCGAGGGCGGCGGCGAAGGGCGCGGCCCGCACTGCGCGCAG
>JAFLCQ010000043.1 GCA_017302815.1 Planctomycetota bacterium | reverse complement strand
GATCGGCGCCGGCGGCGTCGCAGTCGATGCGCGTGGTGCCGCTCACAGCGCGACTCCCGCCGGAGCGCTGACCGTGGCGCGGCGGCCGGCGGCGGCGTGGTCGAAGGCGATGCGCCAGTTCGGCTGCAGCACGTCCTCGACCTGGGCGGCCCATTCGACGGCGGCGACCGCGTCCTCGCACTGCTCGTCGAATCCCAGGGCGGTCAGCTGGCTCGGCGAGCGCAGGCGGCAGGCGTCGACATGGATCACGGGCGGCACGCTCTCGTAGCGGTGGAGGAGGGTGTACGTCGGGCTGGCCACGCACGTTGCGTCGCCGCCCAGGGCCTGGACCAGCTGCCGCACGAAGGTGGTCTTGCCGGCGCCCATCGGCCCGTCGAGGGCGATGCGGTCGCCGGCGCGCAGGTGGGGGGCGATGCGCCGGGCCAGACCGGCTACGCAGGCTTCTTCGGGCAGCTCCACGAACATGGAACGGGGATGATCCGGTTCCGCGACGCAATGCCACTGTCGTCCGGTCGTCCGGTCGTCCGGTCGTCCGGTCGTCCGGTCGTCACACTGGCGTGCGGAATCGGGTCCTTAGCCTCCCTCCATGCCCGTCCTCGTCACCGGCGCCGCCGGGTTCATCGGTTCCCACGTCGCCCACAAGCTGCTCGATGCCGGGCAGGAGGTGCTGGGTCTCGACAACCTCAACGCCTACTACGACCCGACGCTGAAGGCGGCCCGTCTCGCCCGGCTGACGGCGCGCACGGGCTTCGCCTTCGCCAAGACCGACCTCGCCGACCGTCCGGCGATGGAGGCGCTGTTCGCCACCCACCGCCCCGCCACGGTCATCCATCTGGCGGCCCAGGCCGGCGTGCGCTACTCGCTGGAGAACCCGCACGCCTACGCCGAGTCGAATCTGGTCGGCTTCATGAACATCCTCGAGGGCTGCCGCAACCACGGCTGCGCCCACCTCGTCTACGCCAGCACCTCGTCGGTCTACGGCCTCGACCAGGCGATGCCCTTCAGCGAGCACCGCGGCGGCGGCCACCCCATGACGCTCTACGCCGCCACCAAGCGCGCCAACGAACTGATGGCGCACAGCTACTCCCACCTCTTCCGCCTGCCCACCACCGGCCTGCGCTTCTTCACCGTCTACGGCCCGTGGGGCCGCCCGGACATGGCGCTGTTCAAGTTCACCGACGCCATCCTCGCCGGTCGGCCGATCGAGCTCTACAACCGCGGCAACATGGTGCGCGACTTCACCTATGTCGACGACATCGTCGAGGGCATCGTGCGCATCGCGGCCAAGCCGGCGCAGCCCGAACCGGCCTGGGACGCCAAGGCGCCGGACCCGGCCCGCTCCAGCGCGCCGTGGCGGGTGTTCAACATCGGCAACAGCAGCCCGGTGCCGCTGCTGCGCTACGTCGAGGCGCTGGAGTCGGCCCTGGGCATGAAGGCCGAGCGCACGCTGCTGCCGATGCAGCCCGGCGACGTGCCCGCCACCGAGGCCGACGTCTCCGAGCTGGAGCAGGCGACCGGCTTCCGCCCCGCCACCAGCGTCGAGGAGGGCGTGCGCCGCTTCGTGGTGTGGTACCGCGAGTACTTCAAGCGGTGAACCCCGCGCCGGCCGAGCCCGAGCTGCAGCCCACCGGTGGCGGCGGCGTGGTGTGGATCACCGGCCTGCCCTCGGCCGGGAAGTCCACCCTGGCCGAGGCCCTGGCCGCCGCGCTGCGCCGCGCCGGCCGCGCCGCGCTCGTCCTCGACGGCGACCGCCTGCGCGCCGGCCTCTCGCGCGACCTCGGCTTCGCCCATCCCGCGCGGACCGAGCAGGTCCGCCGCGCCGCCGAGATCGCCCGCATCGCCGCCGAGCAGGAGCAGATCGCCATCGCCGCCCTGGTCTCGCCCATCCGCGCCGACCGCGCCACCGCCCGCGCCATCGCCGCCCCCCTGCCCTTCATCGAGGTGTGGCTGGACGCCACCCCGGCGCTGTGCCGCTCCCGCGACCCCAAAGGCCTGTGGGCCGACGCCAGCGCCGGCCGCCGCAGCGGTCTGACCGGCCACGACGCGCCCTACGAGGCGCCGGAACGGCCCGAGCTGCGCCTCGACGCGGCCGCCCCGGTCGCAGCGCATGCCGAGGCGCTCCTTGCCGCCCTGCGGAAGGCCGGTCTGATCCCGGCCGCATGACGAAGACCGCGCTCATCACCGGCATCACCGGCCAGGACGGCAGCTACCTCGCCGAACTGCTCCTCTCCAAGGGCTACGAGGTCCACGGCATCAAGCGCCGCGCCTCGTCGTTCAACACCGAGCGCATCGACCATCTCTACCAGGATCCGCACGCCAACGGCCGCCGCCTGCATCTGCACTACGGCGACCTCGCCGACGGTGGCGCCCTGCTGCGCCTGATGGCGCAGGTGCGCCCGGACGAGGTCTACAACCTCGGCGCCATGAGCCATGTCGCGGTGTCCTTCGAGCAGCCGGAGTACACCGCCGACGTCGACGGGCTGGGCACCCTGCGCCTGCTCGAGGCGATCCGCAGCCTGGGCCTGAAGTCCCGCTTCTACCAGGCCAGCACCTCCGAGCTGTACGGCCTGGTGCAGGAGATCCCGCAGCGCGAGACCACGCCGTTCTATCCGCGCAGCCCCTACGCCTGCGCCAAGCTGTACGCCTACTGGATCACGGTGAACTACCGCGAGGCCTACGGCATGTACGCCTGCAACGGCATCCTCTTCAACCACGAGAGCCCGCGCCGCGGCGAGACCTTCGTCACCCGCAAGATCAGCCGAGCCATCGCCCGCATCAGCCTCGGCCTGGATGACTGCCTGTACCTGGGCAACCTCGACGCGAAGCGCGACTGGGGCCATGCCCGCGACTACGTCGAGATGCAGTGGCGCATGCTGCAGCAGGAGTCGGCCGAGGACTTCGTCATCGCCACCGGGCGCCAGGAGTCGGTGCGCCGCTTCGTCGAGCTGTGCTGCGCCAAGGTCGGGCTTGCCGTGCGCTGGCAGGGCGCGGGCGTGTCCGAGCGCGGCCTCACCGCCGACGGCCGCGCCATCGTCCAGGTCGATCCGCGCTACTTCCGCCCCACCGAGGTCGAGACCCTGCTGGGCGATCCGACCAGGGCGCACGCCAAGCTGGGCTGGAAGCCGACCACGACGCTGGAGCAGCTGGTCGACGAGATGATGGCCCACGACCTTGAGCTGGCCCGGCGCGAGCAGGTGCAGCGCCAGGCCGGCTTCCAGGTGAACGCCAGCCGTGAGTGAGATCGCCGCCCCCCTCTTCATCGCCGGCCACCGCGGCCTGGTGGGCTCAGCGCTGGTGCGCGCCTGCGCCGCGCGCGGCATCCCCGCCATCACCCGCACCCGCCAGGAGCTGGACCTGCGCGACGGCGCGGCGGTCGGGCGCTTCATCGCCGAGGCGAAGCCGCAGACGGTTGTCATCGCCGCCGCCAAGGTCGGCGGGATCCTGGCCAACGACACCTACCGCTACGACTTCATCGCCCAGAACCTGGCGATCGAGCTGAACCTGATCGAGGCCTGCCGCATCCAGCGCGTCCCACGCGTGCTCTTCCTCGGCTCGTCCTGCATCTACCCCAAGCACGCTCCGCAGCCAATGCGTGAGGAGCACCTCCTCACCGGGCCGCTGGAGCCGACCAACGAGCCCTACGCCATCGCCAAGATCGCCGGGGTGAAGCTGATCGAGAGCTGCAACCGGCAGTACGGCACCGACTGGCTGAGCGCGATGCCGACCAACCTCTACGGCCCCGGCGACAACTTCGACCTCACCAGCAGCCACGTGCTGCCGGCGATGATGCGCAAGTTCCACGAGGCGAAGCTGGCCGGCCACGCCCCGGTCACCCTGTGGGGCAGCGGCAGCCCGCGACGCGAGTTCCTCCACGTCGACGACCTCGCCGACGCCTGCCTGCACCTGCTCGCGCATGTCCATGCCGGCCAGCATCCCGGCGACCTCTACAACATCGGCTGCGGCAGCGACGTCACCATCCGCGAGCTGGCCACGCTGATCCAGCGCACGGTCGGGCACCAGGGCGAAGTGGTGTGGGATGCTTCCAAGCCGGACGGGACGCCACGCAAGCTGATGGATGTGTCGCGGATGGCAGGGCTGGGGTGGAAGGCGGGCACAACGTTGGACGCCGGAGCCGCATCAACCTACGCGTGGCTCCAGCAGGCGACACCGCAAGCGGCCCCATGACCCGCCGCAGCCGCTGGATCATCGCCATGGCCATCGCAGGCCTGGCTGTCGCCCTCCTTGCCTATCCGGCATGGCGCCTGGCCCGCCGACACGTCATTCGCAACGAACTCCAGGCGGCGTGGGAACGGAGCAAGGCGGCCTTGCCCGCCTCTGCTGCGCGCCAAGAACCGCTGGCCGAGGCCTCCTGCATCGCGCACGCAGGCGGAGCCGTAGATGGGATCACCTACCTCAACATCATGGAAGGCTGGCAGCGCAGTGTCGAAGCTGGCGCTACGCTCATCGAAGCGGACATGCTCTTCACCAGCGACGGCGTCCTGGTGCTGGCTCACGACTGGGATCACTTTCATCGCCTGACCGGAGAGGGGACGGGAGTCGTCACCACCGCCCAGTTCAAGGCCAGCCGCCTCCTCGGACGATTCGCTCCGGCCACCTGGGCGGATGCACAGGAATTCCTGCTCAAGCACCCAACAGTCCGGGTGGTGACCGACACCAAGGAATCTGCCCCGCGACTCCTGAAGCAGCTCGCCGACGCACCGTGCAAGCTGCAGATCATTCCCCAGATCTATCATCCCGATGAAATCGCCCCCGCCATCGCGGGCGGCTGGAAGCAGATCATCTTCTCCGCCTACAAGCATCCATATCCGACTGCGATGCTGCTGGATATCGCCAAGACCACCGGCTGCGCCCTGACCATGCCCCTCAGCAGGCTGGATCAGGCCACATATGACGCGGCCCGGACCGCCGGCGTCCGGTTGCTGGTGCATCCGGTCGACTCCCCCGCAGAAGTGTCGCGGTTTCCCGGCATCGGGGTCTACACGTCGCATGTAGGACTGTTCCTCGGAGCACACCGTCGTGATCCCTGACGCCGCCGATGCACGGGGATGGCGTAGTGCGACACGCATCCTCCTCGTCCCCGGCCTGTGTGCCGTCGCTCTCGCGGTCCAGCAAACCTGGCTGTGCAGCCTGATCACCGGTGGAGGGAGCGAATTCCCGCTCACCATGCTGTATCAGGTCGGATGGACAGCTCTGATCCTGCTGGCCCTCCTGATCGCTCTGCTCCGCCGGCCAGCTTGGCTCTGGACGCTGGTCGGGCTCACGCTCCTCTTCCAGTTCATCGTGGTCGGCTACTGGGTCTACACCGGCCGCCCCCTGCCGCCGTCACTGCTCCTGCTGCATGCCGGAGAGGCGCAGCAGGGCGTGGGGCTCGCAGGCATCGAATGGGATTGGCGAGCGCTGATTCCGCTCTGCGTGCTGCCGCCCGCGTTCCTGGGATGGCGAGCGCTGTATCGTCACCGAGATTCACTGCCGATCCGCAGGCGCACCCTCATCGGCGCTGCTGCCATACCCCTGATCGGACTGCTGGTCATTGGCCACCTGCAGCACGTGGCGATATGGATCAACGCCCAATCCACGGCCCGCAGCGTCCGCGGACTTGGCGTCTGCGGCTGGTGGATGCAACTGGCCATCACCAACCTGCGCATGGGGGATGTCAAGCTCATCCCGATAGCCAAGACGCTCGCTACGCCAGAACCCGGCATCAGACGCAAGATCGTCGTCATCCAGTGGGAGAGCCTGGACGCCGGGATTCCGGGATACACGTGCGGTGCCGATCTCGTGGCCCCCAACCTGACACGTCTCGCAGCGCATGCCTGGCGGGCCCCACGCATCCGGGCTGAACATCTGGCAGGAGCCAGCTCCGACGCGGACTGCGCATTCACCTTGGCCATCCCGGCCCAGGCAGAATGGCCCGCCTTGCAGAGCAGGCGCTTCGATCCCAGCGTCGGCATCGGGCACTCGTTCCGCAGCCGGAATCTGCGCGCAGTCGCCTACCACAACAATGTCGGCACCTTTTTCGAACGCGGAGACATCTATCCGACGCTCGGATTCGAGCGCTTCGCCGACATGGCCGCACTGGGTCTGTCCCGCGAAATCTGGGGCGCTCCGGACCACAAGCTGTTTCCCGCCATACGCGCAGACTGGGATCAGCACGGCCAACCGGACCTCAGCTTCGTCATCACGCTGTCCGGTCATCATCCATTCACCATGCCCCGACGTTACGGCGTCCAGCTCCCGGAATTCCCCCAAGCCACCTCCGATCATGAACGCGCCTATCTGCAATCCATCTGGTACACCGACCAGGCGATCGGGGCCTTCATCGACGCTATCGATCTCTCCACGACCTGGGTGATGATCTACGGCGACCATCCGCCAGGCATTCCGCAGGACCGGCGGGACAGGGACCCTAACCGCCTTCCCGGCAGATATCTGGACGCCACAGAAGTCACGGCGAATGGTCTCCGTGAATTCGTGCCGCTGATCATCGTCGGACCTCGCCAGCAGGCAGGCGATCCGATGCCCTGGAGCATCGACGGACATCTGGATCTCAAGGCGGCATGCTTGGCACTCGCGTTGGGGGAGTAGTGATAGGCATCAGAACCACCCCGTGGTTCCTCCGCCAGAGTTGCCAGGCCAAATTGCGCGAAAAACGGCCGGCCGACAACCATCCCAAATCCCAGACGTCTCAGGAGAGCATCGATGCGATTGATGCAGTTGGCCACCACACGGCGAGACCCATAGTCTCAAAAGCGCATCCATTCAGTCGACTGGCGATAGCAGAAAAACCGGATTTCCCTCCCTTTGCAGTCCTGCGATTGCGGACCTTGCCGCCCCACAGAATACCGGTCTGATTCCAGCCATATGATCCAGCAAACCGCAGGTCGGGATACGGGAGATGGGGACCACGACCGCCATGCATTTCGCGGTTTCATATCAGAACGTTCCGGATCCGCCATCCGAAGCCGCAATGCCGCGTCCTCGACGGCGCACACCAAATTGTCGTGAAAAGCTCCGATTCCGACCAGACCGGCGACCGCACCCCATCAAAGCAGACCGCAGAGTCTGCCCGAGGCCGCGATGTCGATCAGGAGACCGTAGGGCAACGACACAAGCGAATTGCCAAGAATACGCTGCTGCTATACGCACGAACCCTCCTGACCATGGGCGTCGGTATCTATTCTGTCAGAGTGGTACTGAACACGCTCGGCGTAAATGATTTCGGACTCTTCCATGTCATCGGCGGAGTGGTCGCAATGCTGGCCTTCCTTCCGAACTCTATGGCATCGGCGACCCAGCGAGATTTCTCCCATGCCCTCGGAGAAAACGACTCGGTCAGGCTGGAGCGGCTTTTCGGCGTCAACACACTGATCTATCTCGGCATAGGCGGCATTGCGCTGGTCATCTTGCTGACCCTCGGTGGCTGGTTTGTCGCCAGCCAGGTTCACACACCAGCCGATCGCCAAGGGGCGGCATTGACGCTTTTTTATTTCGCCGCAGCCACCTTCTTCGTTTCGATCCTCAAATCGCCAATGATGGCCATCATCATCGCGCACGAGGACATGAAGCTATTTGCATACATGGCGATTGGCGAGGCCACGATCAAACTCGCCACCGTGGTCACGCTCGCCCACCTGCCAGGCGACAAGCTCGTTCTCTACGGCGCGCTACTCCTCGGCATCGCCATCGCAGACACCACCTTTCACGTCGTCGTCTGCCTGCGCCGCTACAGCGAATGCCGCATCCGGCATATACATTGGCATGCCCCCACAGCAGCCGGAGTAATAACGTTCACCGGATGGACGCTTTTCGGACAGCTCACTTCCGCCGCACGATCATCTGCGGTGACCGTGCTGATGGGACAGTTTTTCCCCGCAGCTATCATCGCCGCACGGGCAGTCGCGACAAACCTGGCCCTACAGGCGAACTTCCTGGCAGTAAACTTCAATACCAGTCTTTACCCACCGATCATCAAAGCGTACGCAGCGGGCCGACGAGAAGAGATGTCCACGCTTGTCATAGAGGGCTCCAAGGCCGCTTTCTTCCTGATGTGGGTACCCGCACTCCCGCTGTATGCGGAAATGGATTACATCCTTCAGCTGTGGCTCGGCACGCCTCCGCCATATACCAGCGACTTCGCACGCCTGGCACTGATCGAGACGTTATTATTTGCAATAAGCCTACCCCTGACTACAGCCGCAAGAGCGCCTGGACGGATGGCCGCCTACGAGAGCATCCTTGGCGGACTGCAACTGTGCATTCTAGCTATCTCATGGTTTATGATGCAAGCTGGCCATGGCCCGCACGCGGTTTTCTATGTGGCGATCGCAATAAATGCAGTGATGTTCGCCGCCAGACTCATGCTTGTCGGACACCTAACCGGACTGCCAATCGCCAAATTTCTCAGGATGACATTGCCGTCAGTTGCCGCAGTTGCCATCATTTCAGCCGCAATCACCGGCGCAGCACACAAGCATCGCACAGAAGGAATGCTTGGCGTCCTCTATGTCATAACCGCCTCAACAACTGTGTCCGCATTGGCAATTTTTCAATTCGGGCTCTGCCAAGCCCACCGAGACAGGCTTCTGGCAATAATTAACAGAGCGCTTCGCCCAAAACGACATAGGCCCTAACCGCAATGCCGCCACCCAGCTCCTTTGACCAGCCGGCTCAACAGCCAGCACCCCTGTCCTCTCACACCAGCCCATCAGCAGCCGTAGCATGAAGATCGGGATTCTCACCCAGCCACTTGGGCACAACTACGGCGGGATCCTGCAGAACTTTGCACTCCAGCACGTCCTCAAGGCCGCAGGTCACGTCGTCCTGACCCTTGACCTCAAACGCAAACAGACATGGCGACAGCGGGCCCGATCGGCCGCCGTCCGCGCCGTCACCACTCCGCTAATCCGGAGGATCGGCGATCCCAGGGCCCGCCAGCGGATGGCCATGCAGAATCTGCGCGAATCGGCCAGTCGACTCATCTCAACCACCGGTCCGCTTACAGCACCCCTTCGCAGCGATGCGCTGATGGAGTTCGCATTCGATGCCTACATCGTCGGGAGCGATCAGGTTTGGCGACCTTCGTATTCACCATATCTGCCGCATTACTTTCTTGACTTCGCCTTAGAAACGAAAGCCCGTCGTATCGCCTATGCCGCTTCATTTGGGAACGCGGAGAGAGAGTTCACACCCGCTGAATGCGCTCGCTTCACATCGCTACTGGCGAGATTCGACGCAGTTAGCGTACGCGAAAAGAGCGCCATCGCCAGTTGCCAGCAGCTATTCAACCGAAAAGCCGAATTGTGCTGTGACCCAACCCTTTTGATCACAGCAGATGAATACCGTCGGCTTTGGGTCAACTGCGACATCTCGCCGCCATCGCAGCGATATGGACTCCGATACTTCCTTGATCCCACACCGGAGAAATGCAGCGCACACGCCTCGGCATGCAGAGCACTTGGACTGCTGCCGATTTCGTCACTGCCCGATGGCCCCAGGGAAGACTTCTCCGCGCTCACTTTCGCTCCCGTCATCGCCCCCTCCGTTCCAGACTGGCTGGCACTCATCGCCAACGCGTCATTCATCGCCACGGACTCATTCCATGGATGCGTCTTTTCCCTCATATTCCGCAGGCCATTCTTCGTTTTCGACAACCCCGATCGTGGTTCCGACCGAATTTCATGCCTTCTGCAAACCGCAGGATTGGAATCAGCGTTGTTACCCCAGGGACACTCGGTCGCAAACCCCGAATGCCTTGCCACTGCAAAGATCGACTGGGAGACATCGTGGGGAAAAATAACACCCCTCGTCGATGCTTCGCACGCCTTTCTACAACGCTCCTTGGTGTAGGCAAAACAGAAAAAACCAACATACATCCAAGCGATCGGCATGCCGCTTGACGACACGCCATTCTGCACGCAAACATGATTCCCACCCAAGAAATGCATCATCCCATCTTGCGCCCGATGCGAAATCCTCATGGTTTATCGGCCATTTGTCATACATTACAGCCATAAGGCGGTTGCCATGACAACCATTAGAGCAAACGACGACACCCCGGCAGCGGACTCGGCAATTCGCGACGCTTCAACGCCGTGCCAAGCACAAAATCCCGAAACGGAAAAACCAAGTATATCCAATGCATGCCCCCACATTCCATCCATCAAACGCTGGAAAGCGGCATGCACTCTCATTTCAGTTGCACTTGCACTCCTGCTCTTTCTCGAAATTGCACCCATTGCCCGAAAGCTGACAGCACACACGTGGCCCAGCAAGCATCCATGGCGCGAACTGAACAGCGATTCTTTCCAAATCATTCGACAGGCGACCATCACGCAACTTGAAGATCCACCACAAATCCTGCGCTCCAGCGCAAACGACGCTTCGCGGCTGGAGAGGGGCATTCGGAGCATCCTCCGTCCCGACGATGCGAATTTTTGGCCAACGGCCTGCCTTGCTCTCGGAATCCAGGCGGCGATAGCGTCGAACGCAGACGAAACCGGGCTTCAGGAAATTCGCACCTACTGCGACTCACTTGTTGACGAGACGGGAACCTTCCGCCGTCAGGTCAACACAGTCGATCAGTGCATGATCGGCTACACTATGCTCGATCTATACGAAAAAGGACTCGGATCGCGGTATAGATTCGCCGCAGACAACCTTGCAGGATTCTTATTACACAAGCATATCCGGTCCCGATCACAGTGCTTACCGTATCGTAGCGGTGCGCCAGAAGCCATGTTGGTCGACACACTGGGCATGATCTGCCCCTTCTTGGCCCGCTATGGACGCACGCTGTCGTCGCCCGAAGCCGTCGATCTAGCAGTCCGGCAATTAGCAGAGTTCCTTCAATATGGGATCGATGTCAAAACAGGACTGCCGCATCACGCCTACCGCGCTGGCGATGGCGCAGGGTATGGTCCTCCCGGTTGGTCACGCGGCGTAGGGTGGCTCGCCATCGGTTTGGCGGAAACCCTGCGTCATTTGCCCAGAGAACACAAGGACTATGCCCAACTCTCACAGGCATTGAGCGCACTGGCACGCGCGGTTGAACCATACCAGAAAGACGGATTATGGCCCTGGTCGATGCTCATACCCAATGGCACAACCGACACATCGGGCACAGCGATGATCGCATACGCCATGGAAGTCGGCATGGACCTCGGCTGCATCGATCCGAGATACTCGCACATCTCAGAGCAAGCCCTAAACGGCATAATCAGGCACACAGATCAAAACGGAGTTGTTGGTCAAGCGCTCGCCGAATGCCAGGGAGTTGGCCACTACCCAAATCTATTTGGGCCAGCGCCATGGGCACAAGGGCCCACGCTCGCCTTGGCCGCCACGCTACAGCACCGAATGAGCAGAGATGGGAATAATGCTCGCCGCACCGATTCGGCAACTCGCCACGACAAGCAATAACGCCAATGGGACAATAAGCCTGTGGTACGTGCGTTGGCGTTCGAACATCGACACCAGCAAATTGAGTATTCAAGCGAAGAAACCCGCCATCGGCATCGGCGAGGTCACGATTGGGTCGGGCGATGACAGCAAATCCCACATCTGGTTCCCTTAGCTACATCCGCCTCACATGATGCCATACCAGCACGAACAGCAACGAGCACGCGCCCACCACTCTTGATTGGACACGCCTGGACACTCAAGCATAATCCCCAATCTCCGCCCTGAGTAGGTTTTGTATTCGACCTCGAAATGCACAAATGAACGAGCCCCAGCTTTGCACGCACGAGAATCCGAGGCATCGCCGATTTTCCGCAGTCAACAGCCCGCAATCGATCGCGAGCATCTCATTCAGCGTCATCATTCCCCTTTACAACAAAGCCGCCTTCGTCACCAGATCAATCCATTCCGTTCTAGGGCAATCCCACCGTCATTTCGAATGCATCATCATCGATGATGGATCCACCGACGACAGCCTTGCCGTCGCCCGATCGTTTGCCGATCCACGCATAAAAATAATATCAAAAGCAAATGCCGGGGTCTCCAGCGCAAGAAACGCCGGCCTTGCCATCGCGCAATTCCCCTTTGTCGCATTTCTGGACGCAGACGACTGGTGGGACCTGGATTACCTGAAGCAAATGACTGGCCTGATCACCCGATTCCCCTGCAATAATCTGTATTTTTCATCTCACTTCGCCGTATACCCCGATGGCCGCAGCGAACTCAGACAGGCGCTGCGCTGGGCTGGCCCGGGGGAATCCGCCTCCTTCAATATTTTCGAATACTTCAGACTGTTTGGAGCCTATAATTGGCCGCTCCACACCTCCTGCAGCGTAGCAAGAACAGAGGCCGCTTTGCGCGCTGGCGGCTTTGATGAACGCATATCGCTATTCGAGGACTACGACTTTTTCTCCAGACTCGCCGCCGCATCAGATTTCGCCTACCTCAATCTCCCTCTCACATACTACAATTGCGATCTACCTGCCAATCTGCGCCTCAGCGGAAGTCTGCCTCCAATCAGAAAAAACTGGGTCTGCTACATGCTGAATGGAGAGCTTGCGCGTTCACCAAACAGAGAAGCCTCTTGCTTCATTCACAACTTCGCGGTCATCCTCCTGCTTCAGTATCGCAAGGTAGGCATGGACACCAAACTGGTCCACGAAATTTCAAGCCGTTTGAAATTCTCACTTCTGTCGCCTGCGTCCATCGCCAGACACATCTGCCCTGTGGCCCTCATACCGTTGATTCAACAGGTCCGATCCCTAGTAATGCACACTCGTACAAGGTAACGCCCGGCGAGAGGCAGGCTGCATCTCAATACGATGCCTTGCATGACCAAATATCAGCAGACTCAATGATCAAGAACCTGTCTGTCATTACCGCGGTCCGCAATGGCGCCGATTCCATCGAACGATGCCTGAACTCGATTCTACCGCATATATCCGCGCAAACAGAACTCATCATCATTGATGGCGCCTCGACTGACGACACCCTGGAGAGGGTACTCAGGCATCGAGAACGGATTACCCACCTCGTCAGCGAACCCGACCAGGGCATAGCCGACGCCTGGAACAAGGGGCTCAAGCTGGCCACTGGCCAGGTGATCGCCACCCTCAACAGCGATGACGCCTGGCATCCCGAGGCGGCCGCGCGGGCGCTGGCGGCGATGGACCCGTCCAGGCCGCAGGTCTGCTTCGGCGATGCGGTGATGCACCAGGCCGACGGCACCGGCGTCCGCACCGTCGTCGGCCGCCACGACCCGGCCGGCCTGCATGCCGGCTTCGGCTTCATGCACACGACCTGCTTCGTCACCCGCGCGGCCTACGACCTGGTCGGGCCCTTCGATCTGCGCTGGCGCATCGCCATCGACACCGACTGGCTGCTGCGGGCGATGGCGCTCGGGGTGGAGTTCGTGCGCGGCGGCCAACGCGTCTACATGCAGTCCGGAGGCGTCAGCGAGCGCCGCTTCGTCCGGGCCCGCGCCGAGTACGTGCAGCAGCTCGAACTGCACGCGCCGGCGCTGGCGGCCCGCGGCATCCGGGTGCGCGGCGCCATGGCGCGCCGGACGGGACTGTGGCGCGTGAAGGCCTCCGCCGTGCAGGCGCTCGGCCGTTCGTGGCCCGAATGCATCAAGCCCCGCCTGTCCTTCACCGCCCTGGCCCTGGCCAACGCCATGCTGGCCCTGGCGACGCTGCCGATGCTGCGCCGCGCGCTGCTGCGCGCGCTGGGCAACCAGGTGGGCAGGGGGACCGGCATCAACGGAGCGGTCCGCCTGTTCACCCTGCGCCGCCTGCGCATCGGCGAGCGCTGCGTGATCGGCCATGGCGTGCTGCTGGACGCCCGCTGCGGCATCTCGATCGGCGACGACGTCAGCATCGCCCACGACGCGCGGATCTACACCCTCGGGCACGATCCCGACTGCCCCTACTTCTCCGCCGCCGGGGCCGAGGTGCGCATCGGCGACCGCTGCGTGCTGTTCGCCGCCTGCCAGGTCATGCCCGGCACGGCCCTGGGCGAGGGCTGCGTCGTCCTGCCAGGGGCCGTGGTCAGCGGCACATTCGAGCCATTCAGCATCATCGGCGGCGTGCCCGGCCGCGTCCTGCGCCAGCGCAGCCGGGATCTGCGCTACCGGCTCGACTTCGTCCATCCCTTCGCCCCCTGACGATGCGCGTCGCCTTCGTCACCACCTTCCTGCCCAGCAGCCGCTCCAGCGGCGCCGACATCGCGAGCATGAACCTGGTCGAGGCGCTCCGCCTCGCCGGCCACGAGGTGCAGGTGCATGGCTACGCCTCGCCGACCGGGGCCTCGCCTGCCGGCGGCGAGACCGCCATCGGCCCCTGCACCGGCGAATGGAACCGGGCCGGCATCGCGCAGCGCATCGGGTGGACGGCCGCAGCCCTGGCGCGCGGACGCGCGGTGGCCTCGCAGAAGTTCATCACTCCGGCCTACCTGTCGCGGCTCGACGCCATCGCCTCCACCTGCGAGGCCTGGATTCTCGACCACCACTACCTCGACTGGCTGCTGCCCAGGCGGCGGATCCCGACCGTGGCGGTGGTGCACAACATCGAGCATGTGCTGCTTGAGGAGCGGGCTCGGCGGGCGGGGCTGCCGCAGCGGCTGCTCCTGCGGCGCGATGCGCGCCTGCTGCGCGACGCCGAGCAGCGCGTCCTGCGCACCGCGGATGCGGCCTGGTGCTTCGCCGACCAGGATGCCCAGGCGGCGCAGGGCGTCGGCAGGGCCGTGTCGTGCGTCCCGCTGTGCGGTCTGGATCCCGGCGACGCCACGGCCCCGCCGGTCCCGGACTACGATGCGGCCATCCTCGGCCTGTGGACCTGGGAGCCGAACCGCCGCGGCCTGGAATGGTTCCTCGCGCAGGTGCTCCCGCTGCTGCCTGCGGATTTCCGGGTTGCCATCGGCGGCCTCGGCGCCGATGGCATCACCGCCGATCCGCGCGTGCGCCTGCTCGGATTCGTGCCCGACGCGATGGCCTTCCTGCGCTCGGCCCGGGCCCTGGTGATCCCCAGCACCACCGGCGGAGGCGTGCAGGTGAAGACCATCAACGCGCTGAACCTGGGCATGACGACGATCGCCACCCCCTTCGCCATGCGGGGGCTGGAGGCGCCGCCCTGGGCGGTCATCGCCGGATCGCCGGACGGCATGGCCCGCGAGCTGGCGCAGGCGCGCGGACGCCCCTTCTGCGACGCCGGCGCCGGGCGCGCCTGGCAGCAGCAGCGCCTGCAGCGCCTGTCCGGCATCCTTGATAGCGACCTGCGGCGCATCGCCGGCGGATGAACCGATGCGGATCTCCGTCATCATCCCCTGCCGCAACGAGGCCGCCAGCATCGGCGCGCTGCTTGACGACCTCGGCCGCCAGACCCTTCCGGAGTTCAGCGTCGTGGTCGCCGACGGCATGAGCGACGACGGCACCTGGGAGCTGCTGCAGCGCCGCGCCGGGTCCGCCGTCGACCGCTTCCGCCTGGTGGTGGTGCGCAATCCCGACCGCACCATCCCGCACGCGCTCAACCGCGCCGTCGAGGCCTGCCCCGACGGCCTGGTCATCCGGGTCGATGCGCATGGCCGCATACCGGCCGACTACCTGCAGCGCATGGCGGAGGCGCTGCAGGCCGGCCGCGACATCCTGGCGGGTCCGCGGATCCGCATGGTCGCGGGCGGCGATGGCGCGATGGCGGCGGTCATCGCCGGCGTGCTGAACTCTCCCATGGGCAACGGCGGCACGCCGTCGCGAGGCGGGGTCGCGGCTCCGCGTCCGGTCGCCCACACCGTGATGTCGTGCTGGCACCGCTCGGTCTGGGAGGGCAACGGCGGCTTCGACGAGTCCCTGCTCAGCAACGAGGACTTCGACTTCGATTGGCGGGCTCGGCGGCGCGGTTGCACGGTCCTGTCGCTGCCGGAGCCGCTCTACGAGCTGTCCGCCCGCGGCGATCTGCCGGCCCTGGCGCGGCAGCGCTGGCGCTACGGCTGGTGGAAGGCCGTGGTCCTGCGCCGCAACCCGCGCTCGGCGCATGCCCGGCAGCTGCTCCCGGTCGCCGCCCTCGCCGCCGTCCCGCCCCTGGCGGTCTGGCTGCCCCTGGTCCTCGCCGCCTGCGCGGCGGCC
>JAFLCQ010000429.1 GCA_017302815.1 Planctomycetota bacterium | reverse complement strand
GCCGTCGACGTCGACGACAGCGGGGTCGCCGCCTTCGGCGCGCCGGTGCTCGACGGCAGCGGCCGCTGCATCCTCGCCCTCGGCGCCTCGGTACCGCTGGCCCGCGCCAATCCCGCCCGCCAGCGCGAGCTGCGCGAACGCCTGTGCACCGCCGCCGGCGCGATGTCGCGCGCCCTCATCGATCCATCCACCTGAAGGAGCCCCCATGGTCCCCGCCCGCCGCAAGCCCCTCACCGCCCGCATCGGCACCTATGCCGTCGGACTCGACGTCTACTGGCCGCAGTTCCCCGGCCTGCTGGACAAGCTGATGGGCTGGCACGGCGAGTTCATCGGCCAGGTGCGCGCGCACGGGGTCGAGGTGGTGGACTTCGGCATGGTCGACAACGCCGCCGGCGCCCAGGCGCTGCTGCCGCGGGTGAAGGCCGCCGACATCGACCTGCTCTTCGTCGACATGGTGACCTATGCCACCTCGGCCACCTTCGGGGTGATCGCCCGCGCCCTCGACGTGCCGATCGTGCTGGTGGCGCTGCAGCCCATGCGCTGCATGGACTACGACCGCGCCACCACCTTCATGCAGCTGTGCAACGACAACATCTGCGCCATGCCCGAGTTCTGCAATGCGATGGTGCGCATGGGCCGCAAGGCGCCGCCCACCGTCATCGGCACGCTACATGACGACGCGCAGGCCGCCGGCGAGATCGCCCGCTGGGTCCGCGTCGCCCGCGTGCTGCACGACGTGAAGCGCGCCCGCCTCGGCCACTTCGGCCATCCGCTGGAGGCGATGTACGACATGCACACCGACCAGACGGCGCTGACCGGCACCTTCGGCCTGCACGTGGTGCAGACCGAGATCGACGACCTGGCGCGGCTGGAACGCGGCGTCACCGAGGCCGAGATCGCCGCCAAGAGCGCCGAGATCCTCGGCATGTTCGACACCCCGACCCCCGAGCACGACCCGCACACCGAGAAGCTGACGGAGAAGGACCTGCGCAACGCCGCCAAGGGCGCGGTCGCCCTCGACCGCTTCATCGCCGAGACCGGCATCGACGGCCTGGCCTACTACTACAAGGGCGAGAACGGCGGCGAAACGCAGCGCCTGGCCAGCTCGCTGATCGTCGGCAACTCGCTGCTGTGCGCCGCCGGCTTCCCGATGTGCGGCGAGAGCGACCTCAAGACCTGCGTCGCCATGATGATCATGGACCGCCTCGACATCGGCGGCTCCTTCGCCGAGTTCCACCCCGTCGACTTCGCCTCGAACTCGGTGCTGGTCGGCCATGACGGCCCGCATCACATCCGCATCGCCGACGGCAAGCCGGTGATCCGCAGCCTGAAGCAGTACCACGGCAAGCCCGGTTCCGGCGCCTCGGTCGAGTTCCAGATCGCTGCCGGCCCGATGACCATGCTCGGCCTGACCTCGCAGGCTGACGGCAGCTTCAAGTTCGTCGTCGCCGAGGGCGAGAGCCGCCGCGGCAAGATCCCCGCCACCGGCAACACCAACACCCACGGCCATTTCGGCTCGTGCGTGCGCACCTTCCTGTCGCGCTGGTTCGCCGAGGGTCCGACGCATCATTTCGCCCTGGGCGTCGGCCACCACGCCGAGGACCTGCGCCTGGTGGGCGAGGCCATGGGCATCGAGACCGTCATCGTCCGCGGAGTCTGAACCATGAGCACCCCCCTGCGCTGCGTCACCCTGGAGATGAGCCTGAAGCCGTTCAGGGACGGTTTCGGAGCGGCCGAGGTCGAGCGCGTCTGCCGCGAGCTGTTCCGGCAGTGGGACGCCCTCACCCGCCACGCCGAGTCCATCCAGGTCATGCTGTGGTCGTCGGACGGGTCGGAGATCCTGGAGTACGCCGGCGACCTCGACGCCGAGATGGAGTGGGCGAAGTACATCGGCGGCGCCAACCGCCACGCCGTCATCGCCAACGACCCCGAGGGCAAGGCGCTGCACAGCCGCTGCTACGACTACTGCGAGCATCCGCCGCGCCTGACCCTGCGCGCGTACCGCGGGGTGGTGGCGGCGATCCGCCGCATCGGCCAGGAGCTCAGCGGCAAACCGGTGCGCGTCGGCGCCACCTTCGATCCCGGTCCGGAGTTCGCCAAGTCGCGCTTCAAGTACGAGTGGCACCCGGAGATCTGCCTCGGCGCCAGCATGGGCGCCAGCACCATGGTGTGCTGCTACGCCACCCTGCATGGCGACCAGCGGCGCTACGCCGGCTTCCCGCAGGGCATCCCCGAAGGCCTGCCCTTCGGCACCTTCCTCGGCCGCCAGGCGCGGCTGTTCCTCGCCGACATGGGCTTCGACTACCTCTGGCTGTCGAACGGCTTCGGCTTCGGCATGGAGACCTGGGGCGTGAAGGGTGCGGTCTTCGACGGCGCCGCCTACCACCCCGAGCGCCGCCACGAGTGCGGGGCGAAGATCCGCGAGTTCTGGCGCCTGCTGCGCGCCGAGCTGCCGGACCTGCCGCTGGAGACCCGCGGCACCAACCTGCTCACCGGCACCGACATCGGCGGCGACGGCGTGCCGCTGCGCGAGATCTACCGCGGCGGCTACGGCCTGCAGGCGCCGCCCAACTCGCCGTGGGCAGCCCTCGACCACGACTTCGGCCTGGAGCTGACCGGCTGGATGTCGCACGCCGCCGAGCTGCCGGCCGACAACCCGGCCTTCCTCTTCCGCTACTACATCCACGACCCGTGGTGGCTGAACAGCCCGTGGCTGGACCGCTACGGCCGCGAAGCGCACGACATCTTCCTGCCCGGTTCGGTGTCGCGCCTGGGCGCCGACGGCCGCGTCGGCATCCCCGACCGCATCAACCTGCTGACCGTCGACGACTCCTACGGCGACATGCCGGTGCGGGTGCCCAACGAGGTCATCCCGCACCTGCTGGAGTGCCGCCGCACCGCCCCGGACGAGGCCGGCCCCCTGCTGTGGGCCTACCCCTTCGACGCGTACCACGACCACGCCTTCGGCCCGGACGCGGCGGTGGACGAGCCGTGGTTCGGCGACTGGCTGGTGCACAGCGCGATCAACCAGGGCCTGCCGCTGAACACCGTCGCGACGGTGGCCAACCTGCTGGCCCATCCCGAGGCGGCGGCCGGCCGCGTCGTGGTGACGCCGGTGCCGCGCGCCGGCGATCCCCTCGACCGCGCCCTGCCCGGCCTACTGGCGCGCAGCATCTGCGTGCTGCTCTACGGCCCCACCCACCACGCCTCGCCCGCGCTGCGTGCCCTGCTCGGGGTCGGGCTGTCCGATCCGCTGAGCGGCGACTGCCGTATCGAACTGGCCGTGGCCGACGACGCCTGCGATGGGCCGGTGCCGACCCTGGTGCGCCACCGCGAGATCCCCAATCTCGGCGGCTGCCGCGAGGTCGCGGCCGGCGCCGAGGTCCTGGCATCAGGCCTTGCGTGAAAGATTTCCATTGATCCTCACTACCCATTTATCATCTGATGCCAGAAGTCTGTAT
>JAFLCQ010000428.1 GCA_017302815.1 Planctomycetota bacterium | reverse complement strand
GGTGCAGGGGCGGCCGTTCCCGCGAGACCGTCGTCGCGCAGCTCGGTCCGGGTCAGGTCCACGTCCGCGGTCTCGCCGGCCACCGGACGGATGCGCAGGACCTTGCGGTCCGGGCCGCGTGCCAGGGCCTCGGCAAAGCCCCGGCGGTCGCCGTCGACCGGCACCCCGCCGGCCGCGATGATGCGGCAGCCGGGATGCAGGCCGGCCTTGGCCGCGGGACTCCCGGGCACCACGCGGGTCACCAGCACGCCATCTGCGTCACGGCGCCAGTCGAAGCCGAAGCCGACGCGCATGGGCTCGTTGCCGAGCCCGTGGATCGCGAGTTCGGCGGCGGAGAGATAGGAACCATGCGGATCAGCGGCCTCTACCATGCCTCTGGCCGCCCCCGCCCACAGGTCTGCGCGATCCACCGGCAGGGCCGATTCGCGTTCGATGAGCGCCACCTGCGCTTCGATCTGCTTCAGGCGGTCGACCAGCTCGCGGACGGTCGGCGGCTCGGCGGCGACGGCCAGCGAGGCGATCAGGCAGACGAGGGTGTGGCGCATGCGGACATGCTATCCGGCTGCTGAAAAACGCAGCCGGATAGCCGTGCGATCCTTCGGGGGCGACCTGCGGCCGCCATCCTCCCCATGATTCGCACGCACGCTTATCGCCAGCGGGGGTCAGACGACCGCCGGAGCCCCCGCAGGGCCATCGGGCAGATCCGGAAGCATGGCGCGGACGATCACCCTAGACGCCGCATTTCACACGGAGGAACGGAGGCAACGGAGTGCCCATCATCGGGTTAGGGCAGGGAATGACGTCACCCGTCGGGTGATGGTCCGCACAGCATGCAATTCCGGTCGTCTCCGTGACCTCTGTTTCTCCGAGTGAATTCGACTGCGATATCAAGGATCACTGCTTCTCGGTCAGGACCTTGCGCATGAACTGCAGCTCGTCGGCGAAGGCGGCATCGTCGGCGAAGCTCCTGGCCGCCAGCTCGGCGGCCATCAGCGCCTGCTGCGGGGCCTTGTTCAGGGCGGCGCGCCAGGCGATCCAGAAGTACTTCGGCTTGTAGTGGACCTCCTCGTCCCAGGCCTTCAGCACGGTGGCGTACCAGGCCGGGTCGAGGCGGCGGGCGGCGTCGCCCAGCCACTGCGAGGTCTCGTCGTACCAGTCCTTGTCGGCGCGCAGCTTGACCACCCGCAGATGCTGGCGCAGGGCCGCCTCATCCTTGCCGATCAGCGCCTTCACCACCCCGGCGAGATGGACGATGAGCGCGATGCGGGGATGGTCGAGGCTGGTGCCCTTCAGCGCGGCCGAGGCCTCGATGCAGGCGTCGGCGAGCCGGATGGCCTTGGCCGCGTCGAACGCCTCCGCGTCGCGATCGAACATGGCGAAGAGCTGCGTGCTCCAGTAGGGCGGGCTGGCCTTGATCCAGCCGGCGTCGACCACGACCTGGGCGATGCCGCCGATGCGGCGCTTCGGCGGATCCCCCAGCGATGCCGGCTTCGGGGCCGCATCGAGCAGGGGCTGGAAGCGGTCGTTGCCGAGCAGGGTGGTGTAGGCCTTGCCGGCGGTGGCATAGCGGAACAGGGCCTCGCCCGGGTCGTCGACGTCGCGGAAGGCCACGCGGTCGAGCCACACCTGGGCGAAGCGGGCCGCCAGCTGCAGGTCGGGATCGCTGGACAGATCGGCCTGGCTGGCGCCATCGAGGCAGGCGATCGATGAACCGGCGAGCATCTGCGAGAGCCGGCGGAACTGCAGCAGCGCCGGGTGGTTGTCCCACAGGTTCTCGTCGTAGGAGGGGCCCTCCAGCCAGTCCCCCAGGGCGTGGAGGCCGGCCACGGGCTGCTGCGCATCGCCGCCGCCCTTGCCCGGCTTGCGGCCGCCGAGGGTCTCGCCCAGCCGCTCATTGAACATCGCCAGGCCCGGCCGCAGGGCGCGCAGCGCGAGATCGCGCGCCTGGTGCCCCGCGAGCACGCCCGACAGCTGGGCGCTGACCTGCATCAGGGAGGGGCCCAGGGCCTTGCTTTGCGCCGGGATCTGCCGCTCGATGAGGTCGAGGGCGACCTCGCGCGCGCGGTGCGCCTTGCCGGCGTCGAAGAGGTGGCCGATCAGCTCGACGTCCATGTACAGGGCCGAGACCGGCTCGTCCCTGGTCAGATCGATGGACTTCTGGTGATACTCCGCCGCCAGCGCGTACTGGCCGGTGAAGCTGTAGAGGCCGGACAGCTCGCGGAAGTTCGCGGTCTCCGCCCCTTCATCCTTGCCGTTGCGCACGCCGGCGGCGATCAGGGCCTGCATCTTGGCGATGCCGCGCTGGTAGGTGGAGAAGTGCCAGTCCTTCTGCACGTCGATCATGATCCGGGCGTACTCGGGATCCTCGAAGATGCGGTAGGAGAGGCGCCAGGGGCCGCGCTGGTTCTCGTCGTTGAAGCGCAGCAGCACGCCGAGGCCGTTGGGGTCGAAGGCGTCGCTCTCGTCGAAGTGCTTGTAGGCACGGCCGAGGGCGTTCTGCAGACCCATCTTCGGGTCGGCATCGGCGAACTCGAGGGCGGGGCCGGTCTGCAGCACGAAGACGTGCCAGGCGTCCGGGCGGCGCTCGGCCCAGGCGCAGGCCGCGTGGCCGGGGACGCCGATGACGTGCGCGGTGCGGCCCTGGCGCTCGGCGATGGTCTCGTAGAGCTCGGCCAGGTCGTCGCAGTCGCCGCGGAACATACCGCCGGCGGTGTTGGCCAGGGTCTGCAGTGCGGTCTGGTGGATGTCGCCCTTGTCCTGCTTGTTGCCGATCAGGGTCGGCCGGCGCGGATCCGGGCTGTCGTAGACGTAGCGCAGGAAGTACTGGCCGATGAGGTCGAGGTGGGCGGCGTCGGGCAGGCTGCGGGCCGCCTCGGCGAGGAAGCGTTCGCCTTCGGCCGCCTCGCCGTCGCGCGGCGGGACCACCGCGCCATTGACGGTCGCCAGCGCGAGGATGTCGCCCATCAAGCTGCTCACCACCATGTGCGCCGGCAGCCAGTCGCCGACGTTGGGCGAGCGGTTGCGCCGCGGCACCGCCTTGGCCCAGGCGCCATCGGCGATCTCCAGCTTCCCGCCCGCCGTCCAGCCGGCCAGCTGCGACCAGTCGGCATCGACCTGCCGCCACAGCTTTGCGCTGAGGATGCGGGCCCCGTGGGAGAGGGGGTCGGTGCCGGGCGCGACCTCGGCCACCGTCACCATCGCCGGCATGCCGGAGAAATAGATCGGTTCGAGGTGGTCGCAGAGCCACGCCGAGCGCTCCTGCGTGCGCAGGATCCAGCCGCCGCGGCCGAAGGCGTCGCGCAGCTCGCTCACCTCGCCGGCCGGTCCGGCCCAGCGCTTCATATTCTTTAGCACCCGAGGCCCCCGATGGATGAACCGTTCGAGATCGAAGCACGCGGCGTTTCAAGGGCCACTGCCCGCAACCTCCCAAGCTGCCCATCGCCGCCTGGATCAACCCACCCAAGCAGG
>JAFLCQ010000427.1 GCA_017302815.1 Planctomycetota bacterium | reverse complement strand
GCCTCGGCGAGTTCGAGCCGGCGCACCTGCCAGGCGCTCTCGTGGCGCTGGCGCTCCTCGGCCAGGGCGGCCAGCCCGCTCTGCAGCGCCTCCAGCCTGGCCGCGACGGCGGCGATGCGGTAGCTACTCATTCGCACCTCCTCACGGCGTCCGCACACAGGGCGCTCAGCTCGGCCAGCGCCTTCATCGCCTGCCGCGTGCGCGCATCGATCTCACGCAGATGGTCGCGGTCGAACTCGTCGCGCGCCCCGTCGCGCCAGCCGTCGCTGGTGGCGGAGAAGGCCTGCAGCAGGTCGCGCAGGGCGCCCTCCAGCGCGGCCTCGTCGGCGACCGGCGTGCTCATGCCGGCCCCGCGGTGCGGCGCTGGTACTCGTCGAGGGCGTCGAGCATGGCGTCCAGGCGCAGGATCGCCTTGGCGCTGAGATCCTGGATCGCCAGGTCCTGCTCGCGGCAGCGCGCCAGGAGATCCTTGCCGTCGCCATCCAGCCTGGCCAGCCAGGTGCGCACGGCGCGGATCTTCTCCTCGGCCTCCTCGCAGCGGCGCTGGGCGCGCAGCATGTCACGATGCTCATCGGCGGCGCTGGCGCGGTCGACCTGCCCGCGCTGCCCCTTCGCCTTGACCTCGGCCTCGGCCTCCAGCCACTTGCGGCGGGCCTCGGCGTACTGCTCCTGGCGGCGGCCCAGCTCCTTCTTCCAGCGCGGGCCGGCCTCGAAGCGCAGGAGGTCGATGGTCCGCGACAGGGCGGTGGGGGCGCCGTCGAGGGCGGCGGCGGTCTGCTGCCGGAACCTGGCCATGCGGAAGCGGAAGTCGCGCAGGACCGCGGGGTCGGAGATGTCGGCGGAACCGGCCATGGCGGATCAGCCCGAGCGCAAATAGTCGCGGATCGCCTCGGCCTTGCGGGTCAGCACCGGCACCTGGCGCTCGGATTCCTCAAGGAAGCGGGCGTAGACCCGCACCATGGACTCGAAGCTCTCGGCGAAGCGCGCCTGCTCCTGGTCCTGCCAGGTCTCGCCCAGGCGCTTGAACTGCCGCTGCACGAGGGCGATCTCGTCGCGGGTGGTCTGGTTGAAGCGCTTCAGCGCGGCGACGAAGCGCGTCAGCTCCTCGGGATCGACGACTGCCTTGGCCATGCCGGCAGCATACCCCCCCGGGCCTTGGCCGCCATGCCCCGGCCGGTCATAAGCTGTTCATCGACCGGCGCCGGCCGGCGTGTGCCTCACCACCGGCTCAGGCGGCGAAGGCCGGGGTCCCGAAGAGGCGGCCCATGATGTCGAGGGCGACGTCCTGGGTCAGTTCGGGGCGCAGGAACAGCACCAGCACCGGCCCATCCGGCTGCACGTGGATGATCTCGGGCAGGCGCGCCTGGACCAGCTCCTTCGGCAGCTGGCCCTTGAGGTGCAGGCGCATGCGCCGGTCGCCGACGTCGATGCGCATGATGCCGAGCTGGCGCAGGCGGATGCGGATGGCCTTGATGCGCAGCAGGCGCAGCACCGGCTCGGGCAGCCTGCCGAAGCGGTCGCGCGCGGTACGTGCGGCGGCTTCGAGATCGGGGATGCGGCGGGCGCGATCGATCGAACGATGCAGCTCGAACTTGAGCTGCGGCGCCTCCAGCCAGTCGTCGGGGATGTAGGCGTCGAGATGCAGGCCGACGACCGCCTCGCCGGAACCGGCTGCGGAGGGCAGGTTCGCGGTCGTCGTCTTGTCCTGCGCGCGCGGCGCCAGGCCGGCGGCGGCCTCGGCCTGGGCCTTGGCCTTGGCCACCGCCTCGGTCAGCAGGCGGGTGTAGAGCTCGTAGCCGATGGCGTCGATGGTGCCGCTCTGCTCGGCACCCAGCAGATTGCCGGCGCCACGCAGTTCGAGGTCGCGCATCGCCAGCTTGAAGCCGGCGCCCAGCTCGGCGTACTCCTGGATCGCCGCCAGGCGCTCGCGCGCCTCCTCGCCGATCTCGCGCTTGGGCGGGGTGAGGAAGTAGGCGTAGGCCTGGCGGGTGAAGCGGCCGATGCGGCCGCGCAGCTGGTGCAGCTCGGCCAGGCCGAAGCGCTGCGCGTCGATGACGAAGAGGGTGTTGGCGTTGGGGATGTCGATGCCGCTCTCGACGATCGAGGTCGAAATCAGGCAGTCGACGGTGCGGGTGCGGAAGGCCTCCATCGCGCGGGCGATGCGGTCCTCCTCCATCTGGCCATGCACCACCTCCGCACGCAGCTTGAGGCCGTGCTTGGCCGCCAGCTGCTGCAGGCGCCAGGCGGTGGCGTCGAGGTCGGCGATGCGGTTCTGCACCACGAACAGCTGACCTTCGCGCTCCAGCTCGCGGGCGACCGCATGCGAGACCAGTTCGTCGTCCCATGGGCAGACCCTGGTCTCGACCGCCAGGCGCTCGCTCGGCGGCTCGGCCAGCACCGAGATGTCCCGCAGGCCCAGCATGGAGAAGTGCAGGGTGCGCGGGATCGGCGTGGCCGAGAGGGTCAGCACGTCGACGCCGGCGCGGATGCGCTTCAGCTGCTCCTTGTGCTTCACCCCGAAGCGGTGCTCCTCGTCGATGACCAGCAGGCCGAGGTCGCGGAACTTCAGCTCGGAGGTCAGCAGGGCGTGGGTGCCCACCAGCACGTCGACCTCGCCGGCGGCGGTGCGGGCGATGACGTCCTTGGCCTCCTTGCCGGTGCGGAAGCGGTCGAGGCCGTCGACCCTCACCCCGAAGGGGGACATGCGGGCGCGGAAGCTCTCGCGGTGCTGCTCGGCGAGGATGGTGGTCGGCACCAGCACCGCGACCTGGCGGCCGCCCTGCACCGCCTTGAAGGCGGCGCGCATCGCCACCTCGGTCTTGCCGAAGCCGACGTCGCCGCACAGCAGGCGGTCCATCGCCACCGGGCGCTCCATGTCGGCCTTGATCTCCCGCACCGCCGCCAGCTGATCGGCGGTCTCCTCGAAGGGGAAGGCGGCATCGAAGCGGCGGGCATCGGCATTGTCGTCGGGGAAGGCGAAGCCGCCGGCGGCGATGCGCGCGGCCTGGTTGGTCAGCAGCTCGCCGGACATGTCGGCGACCGCCTTCTCGGCTCGGGCCTTGGCCGTGCTCCAGGTCTTGCCGCCGATGCGGGTCAGCTGCGGCTCGCGGCCGCCGGCGCCGACGTACTTCTGCACCAGGTCGATGGCGTCGACCGGCACGTAGAGCTTCGAATCCTCGGCGAATTCGAGGATGAGGAAGTCCTCCATGTAGCCACGCTTCTCCAGCGTGGCCATGCCCTGGAAACGGCAGATGCCGTGCTGCAGGTGCACGCACAGGTCGCCGCGCTTGAGCTCGGACAGCGAGTCCAGCGGGGCGCCGCCGGCGACGCGGGCGCGCTTCTTGGCCGGGGCGCGCTCGGCCAGTTCGTAGTCGTGGACGACGATGAGCCCGCTGGCGACATCGCGCCAGCCGCCCGAGACGCGGCCGACGGCGGCCTCGGCGCGCTGCGTCAGGCCGGCATCGCCGAT
>JAFLCQ010000426.1 GCA_017302815.1 Planctomycetota bacterium | reverse complement strand
CCGCTGCCGTAGTGGCGCGCGACCTGGCGGAATTCGATCAGCGGCGCCATTCAGCCGGCCTCGCGCTGGTCGGTGATGACCAGGTCGCCTTCCTTCAGCGCGTCCGAGGTGACCGCCATCACCCGCCCGTCCGACGACCCCGGCGTGATCGCGACGCGTTCGGGCTTGCCGTCGCGCAGCACCCAGAGCGAGGAACCGTCGACCTTCTGGCGCGCCCCGCCGTCGGGGCGGGCCGGGAAGATGTAGCCCAGAAGCCCGCTGCCCGAGCGGTCTTCGGCGGTCTCGACCGGCGGCGCGTAGCGCAGGGCGGCCAGCGGCACCTGGCCGTCGTTGGCGCGTCCGATGCGGTCGATCGGCCGCACCCACGGCACCGGTTCGTTGCCGTCGGAGGTGAAGCCGTAGCGGTCCTCCTCGCTGAACTCCTCGCTGTCCGGGTCGCGCTTGGGGAAGGGCGGCTCGGCCACCTCGGCATCGCTCCACGGCGGGCCCCATAGACGGCTGGCCATCACGTCATCGAAGCGTGTGCCGCCGATCGGCTGGTAGGCGACCCAGCCCTGCACCAGATCGCCCGTCCACAGGCGCGGCCAGTCCGCCCGCGGCTGCGGGAAGGCCTGCTGCAGCCAGGCCAGGCGCGGCAGCAGGCAGCGCAGGCGCGGATGTGCACGCTCCACGGCATCGCAGATGGCATGCACGTCGGCGATGTCCTGCTCGCCGCGCCAGCGCAGCGAGCGCGGATCGGGGATGTCCGGGATGATCGCCCGCACCGCCGCCGGCGGCAGCGGCGCCTCGCCCAGCCATGCCTGCGCGCCATCGCTGAAGGTACGCCAGCGCAGGCGCTGCACCGTGCCGCCGACGCTGATCTCGGCCCAGGCTCCCGCGCCATCGCTGCCGCTGCGCTCGGCCCAGACGGCCTCCCCAGCCACGACGGTCGAGCACACGAGGATCAGCAGCAACGCGGGAGACAGCATGGATCTTCTGATACGGGATCCGGCCTGATGCGCCAAGCGGCGACACGAAGAGCCTGCACCTGGGCCCTGCTGCGCTTCCCCGGCGGCGATGTAGCATGCGGCCATGCGCATCCTCCTGCCGATCCTCCTCGCCGCGGCCGCCGTCGCCGCCGACCCCGCCCCCGAGCCGGCCCAGCTGGTCGCGAAGCCCAATGGCGTCTCGCGCAGCACCAACCTGTGGTTCGAGGATGGCGTCCTGCGCGGCGGCCAGGATGCGCTGCAGATCAGCCTCTCCGCCGCCCTGGGCAGCAAGCTGCGCGTGGTCGACATCGAGCAGGTCGAGCTGATCGAGGCGGTCGGCAGCGATGGCCGCGCGCTGCAGGCCTCCGAGCACGGCGCCGGCGGCGGCGGCGGCAGCGAGCCCGGCACCCTGGAACTCAGCGTCATGCTCAGCCCGCCCGGATCCGGCGTCCACGCCATCCGTTCGCTGACCGTGGCGGTGAAGGCGCGGGTGGCGGCCGAAGGTCTGCGCCGTGCGACCCTCAAGCCGGCCAAGGACTGGATCGCCAAGCGCCTGCGCATCGACGGCCTCGACGGCGGCGAGGTCGAGCTGGAGGACCTCGGCGCCGAGACCCTGACCCTGGGCATGACCCCGGCGGTCGAACGCGCGCTGGAGAACCTCGGCTTCGTCACGGCCGACGGCGGCGAGGTCGAGACCAACGGCTGGAACGACAACCAGGAGCCCGGCTGGACCGTGCGCAAGGTGCAGATCAGCATGCCCGCGGATGGCGCCATCCAGCTCGATCTGCGCCAGGAGCTGGGTGCCCGCCGCTTCATCGTCTCGGCCAAGGACATCCCCATCGCCCTGCCCGACCGCAGCAAGACGCCGGTCGGCACCCTGAAGACCGAGCCCGTGCCCGCGGAGACGGGTGACGCTCCGGCCGATGTCGAGGTGAAGCCGGTCGCTGCGCCACGCCCCGGATTCTGACCGCCTTCGACAACCGACAGGCCGGACCCTTGCAAGCCAAGGGTGATTTAGTAGCACCCACAGCCCATGACCGGGCCCGTGGAATCGCAGCGTTGGAACGGCAACGAAGCCACCGCGGCAGGCGGACGCTGGGATGGAGCCGAGGCGACCGCCGTCGCCGTCGCCGTCGCACGCCCCGCCGCGCCGGCGGATGACGCCTGGCATCGCCAGGGCACGCCCGGTCCCCTCACCGGCCAGATCTTCGCCGACTACGAGATCGGTGCCGTCCTCGGCGAGGGCGGCATGGGCATGGTCTACCGTGCGCGCCAGCTCAGCCTGGGACGCCGGGTCGCGGTGAAGACCCTGAGCAGCGCCCTGGGCGGCGACCCGGTGCAGCGGGCCCGCTTCGAGATCGAGGCGCGCGCCGCCAGCCTGATCCAGAGTCCGCATGTGGTCGCCGTGCACGCGGCCGGCAGCTGGGATGGCACGGCTTACTTCGTCATGGAGTACATCGAGGGCAGCGACCTGGGCGTGCTGATCGAGGCGTCGCGCGGACGCGGCCTGGGGCATCAGCGCACCCTCGATCTCGCATTGCAGGCGGCGCGTGGCCTGGCGGCGGCCGCAGCCCAGGGCGTCGTGCATCGCGACATCAAGCCGTCCAACCTGCTGCTGACCCGCGACGGCGTGCTGAAGATCGCCGACTTCGGCGTCTCCAAGATCGCCGGCGACTGCAACCTGACCCGCACCGGCACCGCCGTCGGCACGCCCAGCTACCTGTCACCAGAGCAGGGCCGCGGCGAGCCCACCGACACCCGCAGCGACCTCTACAGCCTGGGCTGCGTGCTCTACGAGACGCTGACCGGGCGGAAGCCCTTCATCGGCGACACGCCGGATGCGGTGATCTACCAGCACAACTACGCCGAACCGACCCTGCCGCGCAGCCTCGACCCGGCCATCCCCGAGCCGGTGCAGGCCCTGGTCATCCGCTGCCTGCAGAAGGACCCGGCGCAGCGCTACCAGCATCCCGACCAGCTGATCCGCGACATCGACGCCATCCGCGCCGGCGACGTCTCGGTCAACGCACTGCTGCAGGCGCGCTACGGCACCGGCGCCGAGGAGCAGATGCGCCGCCGCCTCGGCCGCCGCCACCGCTGGGTGCTGCCGCTGGCCGCCGCCCTGACCCTGGCGGCGCTGGCCAGCGGCGCCCTGCTCTGGCGCCAGGGCACCGCCGAGTCGCGGCAGCAGGCCCAGCGCAGCGCGGAGATGCTGCGCGCCCGGCTGCACGAGGCCCTGGACCGCACCGCCCCGGTGCCCCCCGGGGCGCACGACGACCTCGCCACCCTGACCAGGCTGGCGGGCGACGACGACGCCGACGTGCGTCGCTGGCGCGGCCGGCTCGACACCATCGACGCGGTGACGGCGCGCCTCGACGCGCTGCACGGCCCGGAACTGCCGGACGCAGCCCGGCGCAGCGCGGCCGGAAACGACCTCGCCACCCTCGATGGCCTGATCGGGCCGGGCTCGCCGCCGGCCAGGCGCGCCGAAGCGCGGCTGGCCGAGAC
>JAFLCQ010000425.1 GCA_017302815.1 Planctomycetota bacterium | reverse complement strand
GGCAGGAGGGGCTGCAGCGGGTGCGCGCCCGCCTCGGCGGCGACTGGCAGCCGCGCGATGGGCGCGAACTGGCCAATGCCCTCGCCCTGGTGCGCTGAGGTGGACACAGCCGCGCCTTGGCTGGCGGCCGCTCCGCGCTAGGGTCCGCCGCATGCAACGTCTCCTGACCATCGCCGTCATCCTGTCCTTCGTCTGCTGTCTGCCGGCGGCGGTGGCATCGGGTGGCGGCAATAGCGGGCAGATCCCCGATGGCGAGACCACCAGGGCGAAGAAGAAGCCGGCCTGGGTCGAGGATCCCACTGTCGGTGGTACGACGAAGGCCGTCATCCTGACCTGGGCGGTCGGCGCCGATCGCGACACGCAGCGCAAGGCCCGCGCCGAGGCCACCGAGAAGCTGCGCACGACCTTCAAGCTGCCTGCGACCGCGAAGGCCAAGGACATGGACACCTGGACCGACGAGGCCGGTGCGACATTCATCCACCTGGTGGCCCGCTGAGCGGCGCCGAGGGGCGGACGGAAGCCGTTTGGCCGCAGGGAGTAGCGTGCTAGCCTGCGGGCACGATGCCTGAGACCCCGCCCCCGACGCCGCAGAAGCCGCGCGGCCTGCTCATGACCACGCTGCTCCTGGTGGGCCTGCTGGTCCTCGTCCTCATCGCCGTGCGCGAGAGCGGGACGGGCTTCGGCCAGCAGCAGGTCAGCTACGCGACCTTCCTGGAGAATCTGCGCGACGGCAACGTCTACAGCTACAAGCTCGGGGTCGATTCGATCTCCGTCACCGCCTCCAAGGCCGGCGGCGAGAAGAAGTACACCGTCCTCTACCCCGGCGCCCGGCTCTCCGACGAGGTGAAGAAGGAGGTCAAGGAGGCGACCGAGGCCAACAACGAGCTGGCCAAGGTGATGAACGCCAACGGCGGCAGCCGCGTGAAGGTCGACTACGACGGATCGGCCGGCCCCGGCTTCCTGTCGCAGATGCTGCCGCTGCTGCTGATGTTCGTGCTCGCCGGGCTGCTGTTCTGGTTCTTCGTCGTCCGACGCATGAGCCAGGGCGGTGGCGTGCTGTCCTTCGGCAAGAGCCGGGCCCAGCTCATCACCAAGGGCAAGACCGGGAAGACCTTCAAGGACGTCGCCGGCATCGACGAGGCGCGCGAGGAGGTCGAGGAGCTGGTCGCCTTCCTCAAGAATCCCAAGAAGTTCCAGAAGCTGGGCGGCCGCATCCCGCGCGGCGTCCTGCTGGTCGGTCCGCCCGGCACCGGCAAGACCCTGCTGGCCAAGGCCATCGCCGGCGAGGCGGACGTGCCCTTCTACTCCATCTCCGGCTCGGACTTCGTCGAGATGTTCGTGGGCGTCGGCGCCAGCCGCGTGCGCGACCTCTTCAGTCAGGCCAAGGACAACTCGCCCTGCATCATCTTCATCGACGAGATCGACGCCGTCGGCCGTCGCCGTGGCACCGGCTTCTCGTCCGGCGGCCATGATGAACGCGAGCAGACCCTGAATGCGATCCTGGTCGAGATGGACGGCTTCGCCTCCACCGACAAGGTCATCGTCATCGCCGCCACCAACCGCGTCGACGTCCTCGATCCGGCCCTGCTGCGTCCGGGCCGCTTCGACCGCCACATCCACGTCTCGCTGCCCGACATCGCCGGCCGCGAACAGATCCTCGGCGTGCATGCCGGCAAGGTGAAGATGTCGCCTGACGTCGACATGTCGGTGATCGCCCGCGGCACACCCGGCTTCTCCGGTGCCGACCTCGAATCGCTGATCAACGAGGCCGCGCTCAACGCCGCCCGCCACGACCAGGAGACGGTCGGGGTGAAGGATCTCGAATACGCCCGCGACCGCGTCGCCTTCGGACGCGAGAAGAAGACCGGCAGCCGGGCCATGCCCGAGCGCGAGCGCGTGATCACCGCCTACCACGAGGCCGGCCACACCATCCTGCAGGTCCTGGTCGAGGGCGCCGACGACCTGCACAAGGTGACCATCATCCCGCGTGGTCGCGCCCTGGGCGCGACCATGCACCTGCCCAACGAGGACCGCCACACCCACAGCCGCAAGAAGCTGCTGGGCGACATGGCGGTGCTGTTCGGCGGCCGGATCGCCGAGGAGATGTTCTGCGGCGACATCACCACCGGTGCCAGCAACGATATCGAGCGCGCCACCGGCATCGCCCGCGGCATGGTCTACGAATGGGGCATGTCCGAGCGCATGGGCCCGGTGAAGTATACCGAGGGCCATGATGGCGTCGCCGGCCACGAGGAGGTCGTGGCGGTGAGCGCCCAGACCCGGCGCGAGCTCGACGAGGAGGTCCGCCGCATCATCGACCTGCAGTACGCCCACGCACGCAGGCTGATCGAGGACAACCGCGACAAGCTGGAGCGCATCGCCAAGACCCTGCTCGAGCACGAGACGCTGGATAGCGAGCAGGTGCGCAAGCTGATGGCGGGCGAGGAGCTGCCGCCGCGGCGCTCCACCGTCAGCGTGCCGGCGGTGGCCGAACCGGCCCCGGCCGCGCCGGCGCCGGAGCCGGTGGCCGAGCTCAAACCCCAGATCGCCTGATCAGCCGAGGCGCAGCAGCGAGCGCGCGTTGCGTCCGGCCCAGGCCATGACGTCGTCGCTGCGCTCGCCGCGCAGATCGGCCAGGCAGCCGGCTACGACGGCGGCGTGCGCCGGCTCGCAGCGCCGGCCGCGATGCGGTACCGGCGCCAGGTAGGGCGCGTCGGTCTCGATCAGCAGGCGGTCGGCTGGAACGCAACGCATGGCCGCGCGCAGGGCATCGTTGCCCTTGAAGGTCAGCATGCCGTTCACGGCGATGTGGAAGCCGCAGTCCAGCCAGGCGCGGGCCTGGGCGGCATCGCCATCGAAGCTGTGGATCACTCCGCGCACACCAGGATGTGCGCGGACCAGGGCGACGGCCACGGCGTGCGCATCGCCGCCGTTGCGTCCGCTGCGCGCGTGGACGACCAGCGGCAGATCCAGCTCTGCCGCCAGGGCGATCTGGGCGGAGAAGCGCTCGCGCTGGAGCGGCAGGGGGTCGAGGACGTGGTGGTGCTCGATGCCGCATTCGCCCAGGGCCACGAAGCCGCCGGCCGCCAGCAGGCTGCGCAGTTCGGCCAGGCTCGCGTCGAAGCCGTCGCCCGTCTCATGGCATGAGAAGGGATCCAGTCCGGCGGCGGCGTGGACGATGCCCGGGTGGGCGCGCGCCAGGGCCAGGGCCACGCGGGCGTCGGCGATCCCGGTGCCGATGGTCAGGCAGGCGGTGATGCCGGCGGCGGACATGCCGTGGATCACCGAGGCGCGGTCGGCGTCGAAGCGGTTGCTGGTGAGATGGCAGTGCGAGTCGAACATGGCGTCGGAAACGACGCGACCCGCGGCGGTCTGCCGCGGGTCGTGTCGATGTCGGCCGGTGGGGCCTTACTTCTTCGCGGGGGCGGCCTTGGCGTCGGGCTTGGCGGCAGCCTTGGCGTCGCCGGCCGGGGCGGCCTTGGCGTCGC
>JAFLCQ010000424.1 GCA_017302815.1 Planctomycetota bacterium | reverse complement strand
CCCCTTGGCGCCGGTCGCAGCCAGGGCGGCGCCGCCGGCCGCCGCCACGATGGCCGCCGTCCAGCGCGCCGTGCCGGCGCTGCGCCACGCCATGGCGGCCAGCACCGGGATGACCAGCGCCAGGTAGGCGCCGAACTGGTTGGCGAGAGTGAAGGTGGCGAATGCGCCGCCATTGGCGATGCGCTCGGCGACCGCCGATCCATCCATCGGCAGCGCGGCGAACACACCGGCTCCAGCCTTCTGCGCCTCGGCCATGGCCGGCAGGACCACGAGCGGCTGGGCGACGCCGAAGATGGCGGTGACCGCCAGCCCTGCACCCAGGGCGGACCACACCAGCGCGGTGCGGTCCACGACGACCTGGGCGATGTAGGCGGCGGCGGCAAGGCTGGCGGCCAAGCCGGTCCAGAAGGACCAGGCCGGGGCCGGCTCCGGCGAGCGCAGAATGGCGGGCAGGAGCGCCGCCAGCAGCGCGAGACCGGCGATCCCGCGCCAGCTCCAGGCCCAGGACGGACGCAGTCCCGCTGCCCGCTCCACCGCGACCAGGAGGAACGCGGCCGTCGCCAGCGCCTGCCAGACGATGTCGGCGGGTTGGCCGGCGGCGCCATCCCAGCACAGCGGACGCAGGGCGAGCAGCAGCACGACCAGGAGATCGTGCAGGCGGTCGAGGATGGGCGGACGCTCAGCCGTGGTCACGGCTGGTCTCCAGCAGGACCAGGGCGATGCACACCGCACCGGCCTGGGCAAGCGCCACCACGCCGGCGATGAGGTCGGCATTGCGCAGCTGGAAGCTGGAGGCGGCCAAAGCGACCTGCAGGGCGACCACGGCGCCCAGGCTGGCCTTGGGGCCGACGCCGAGGCGGGTCAGGCGGTGGCTGATGTGGTTGCGGTCGCCGCGCATGATCGGCTTTCCCCGCCGCAGGCGCTTCACCACCACCGCGGCGGTGTCGAAGAGCGGAATGGCGCAGATCAGCAGGGGCGACAGCAGGGCCAGCGGCGAACCACCCTCGTCGCTGGGCCAGAAGGTCGTCGACAGGGTGCCGCAGCCGATCAAGAAGCCGATGGCCAGGCTGCCGGAGTCGCCCATGTACAGACGTGCCGGCGGCCTGTTCCACAGCAGGAATCCCCCCACCGCGGCGGCCATGCACAGCCAGGTGCGGGCGGCAGCGGGATCGCCGCCGAGCATCGCCCCACCGGCGAGGGCGAGGAATCCGACCATCGCGACCGCACCCGACAGGCCGTCGGCGTGGTCGAGCAGGTTGTAGGCGTTGGTGACCAGCACCAGCCAGGCGAAGGCGGCGGCCCATGCCAGCAGCGGGTGCACCTGGCGCAGGAAGTCGACCGGCAGATCCGCCATCCATACCGCCAGGCCGCAGACCGCCGCCTGCAGCAGGAGCTTCAGGCGCGCAGGCAGCGGCCGGAGGTCGTCGATGAGGCCGACCACGGCCAGGACGGCCGCCCCGGCCAGCATGGCCCAGGGCAGGCCACCACGTTCGACCAGCGGGGTCGCGAAGGCAGCCATGAGCAGAGCCCCCAGCACGGCCAGCACCATGCCGGCGCCACCGCCATAGGGCACCGTCCGGGCATGCTGCTTGTGCGCCTCCGCTCCGGGCCGGTCGACGAAACGCAGCTGCGGCGCCAGCCGGATGGCCAGCCAGCACAGCAGCGCTGAACCGGCCAGGGCGACCAGCGGCGGCAGCAACCAGGAGAGCAGGAGCACCCGCGGCCCGGCTCAGTGGCCGCCGGCCAGGGCCTTGGCGAAGCTCTTGGGATCGACCTTGCCGAAGCCGCCGGCGGCATCGACGACCGAGCCCTTGAGGGCGGCCGCGGCCGGGATGCCGCAGAGGGTCGCCACGTCGGCGGTGTCCTGGGTCTCGAAGACCTTGAGCCCCTGCGCCTTGGCCCCGGCGACGCCAGCGTCGAGCTGGCTCATCAGGGCGGAGCGGGTCCAGGCGATCGAAACGCCGGTGTAGCAGCCGTTCTTGCGGTCGCCGACCTCGTTCTGGCCCTGCACGACGATGGGGATCAGGGCCTGCTTGGTGGCCGGATAGAGGCCCGAGCCCTGCAGGCGGCCGTCGTTGGGCGACAGCGGCACGACCACGTACCAGGCCTTGTCGCGCGGGGCGCGGCGGGCGTGCTGGGTGCACAGATGGAAGACGCCGAAGACGTTCACCTGGAACACCCGCTGGTAGTCCTCGGGCTTGATGCCGACGAAGAGGCAGGGGTGGTTGATGGCGGCGAAGGGGAAGACGTGGGTGACGGCGAGGTTCTGGCCCTTCAGGTGCTCGAAGAGCGAGTCGACCTGGGCGAAGTCGCCCTGGTTGACCTGCGCCGGCAGGACGCGGCCCGTGCCGGCCTCGCGCGCCAGCTGCTCGGCAGCGGCGGTGATCTTGGCGAGATCGCGCGAGCCGGTGATGACCACGCTGCCGCCGCCCTTCATGATGTTGCGGGCGATGGCGAAGCCGATCGAGTGCGGATCGGAGGCTCCGGTGACCACGGCGACCGCGCCGGCGAAGGAGACTCCGGGCTTCGCCGCGGCCAGCAGGGCCGGGAAACGGGGATCGTCGACCAGCGAGGGGTCGATCTGGGGGATCCAGGTGCCGGGCTTGCCATCGCCGATCCAGGTGCCGAACGCTGCGCTCATGAGGTCTCCAGGGTAAGCGGGCATCGTGCCCGGGCTGCGGGGTTGCTCAAGCGTCCGCGGGGGCAGGATCCGCGTCCCATGCCCCCCCTCCGCCTCGCCGCCACCCTGCTGGCCGCCGCCGTGCTGACCGCCGCCGACGACGAGGCCCCGCCGCAGGGCATGGACGTCGTGCCCCTGGTCAAAGGGGCCGCCGCCCTGGTCGCCCCCAAGGAGTCCCCCCTGCCGGGCCGGCCATGGTCGGACGATCTCGCCGCCCTCACCGACCCCTCCCCGGCAGTGCACAATCCGGCGATCGGACGCCTGGTCGCGCGCGGCCAGGTCGTGCTGACCGACCTCGGCGTGCTCGCCGACGATCGCGACTGGCAGCTGCGCCTGCGCATCGTCCGGGTCGCCGCCGGCATCGGCGGCGAAGCCGGCGCCCCCCTGACCCTGCGCCTGTCCAACGACACCGATCCGCGGGTGCGGCGGATCGCCATCGTCGGCCTCGGCCGCTGCCGCGGCGAGGCCGTGCTGCAGCGCCTGCTGGAGATGCTGGCATCGCTGGATGGCGAGGAGCGCGCCTCCGCCGCACCGTCGCTGTCGGCGATCGGCGACGTGCGCGCCATCCCCGCCCTGATCCGGCTGCGCTCGGACCCGGATGGCCCGGCACGCAACGCCCAGGCGGCCGCGCTGCGGCAGCTGTGCGCGATGCGGACTGCGGCTCCGACCGTGCTGAAGCTGCTGGTCGACACGGCCGGCGAGCAGCGCCGGGCGCTGCTCGAAGCGCTGGACGGAGCCGTCGACTTCCGTCTCTGCCCCGGGCTGACCCGGCTGCTGGACGATCGCGAGGCCCTGACCGTCCTGCTGGCGGCGCGCGCGCTGGCG
>JAFLCQ010000423.1 GCA_017302815.1 Planctomycetota bacterium | reverse complement strand
CTGCCGCGCCGCCGGCGTCCCCATCACCAACTACGGCGTGGCCATCGCCAAGGTGCAGGGCCTGCTGGAGCGCGTCCTGCGGCCCTTCCCCGGTGCGCATGACATCATTGCCACGGGGGTTGGGGGGGGCGATCAGGGCGGTGTGCCGAACCCCGGCGGCAATGGCGGGGCAATGAACCAACCCCCAACCCCGGCAGGTGGGGGTCTTCGGGGGAGGGGCGACTCGTGGAGGGTCGATAGACTGGCGTCAGCCGTATCGGCCCGGAACGACCAAGCACCTCCCCCGGCAAAGAGCTATTTCTTCAAGCTCGCCTGGTACTGCGCCTCGCTCAGCAGGCCTTCTGCCCAGCCCGGCTTGGCCGGCTTCACCTTGGCGAACCAGCCCGTGCCGCCCGGATCCTGGTTCACCAGCTCGGGATGGTCGGCGAGGGCCTCGTTCACCGCGACGATGGTGCCGTCGAGCGGGCTGTAGTAGTCGTTCACCGACTTCACCGATTCGATCTCGGCGCAGGCCACGCCGCGCGTGACCGTGGCACCGACCTTGGGCAGTCCGACGTGGATGACGTCGCCGACCTCGCCGGCCGCGAAGGCGGACAGTCCGACGACGACGGTGTCGCCCTCGGCGCGGGCCCATTCGTGGGTGGGCAGGTAGCTGACGCTCATGGCGGTGGCCTCCGGGGGGCGCAACCTTGCACACGCCGCGAGGCTGGCAAGGCCGCGTGTGTCATGGTCGGGGCCCCTGCGCCGAGGCGCACCCTTGGCGAGCATGCCGGCAGGCCATAGCGTCCGTAGGCAGCGCCATGGCGACGACGAACCACAACGTGAGCGGCCTCGACGAGGACTTCCGCTATGGCCAGCTGGCCATCGAAGGCCGGCTGATCACGCCGGACCAGTTCGATGCCGCCATGGATCAGGCCAAGGAGTCCAAACGGCCCCTGGCCGACGTCCTGGTCGAGGCCGGCACCATCGACGCCACCACCGCCGACCGCCTGAGCAAGGCGCTCAAGCGCATCCTCAAGGATGAACGCGCCCGCAGCGAGGGCGGCGCGCTGATGAAGAAGCAGATCGGCGGCTACCGCCTGGTGAAGCGCATCGGCGAGGGCGGCATGGGCGAGGTGTACCTCGCCGAGCAGCTGTCGATGCACCGCACGGTGGCGCTGAAGATCCTGCATCAGAAGTGGGCCGATGACGAGGAGTTCCGCAAGCGCTTCCTGCTCGAGGCGCGCGCTGCCGGCAAGCTCTCGCATCCGAACATCATCCAGGTCTTCGACGTCGGCAAATACCAGGGCCTGTACTACTTCTCGATGGAGTACATCGACGGCGTCACCGTCGACGACCTCATCCGCCACGAGGGGCCGATGGGCCTCGAGAAGGTCATCGACATCACCATGCAGGTGTGCGAGGCGCTGTCGTACCTTTCCGCGCAGGGCATCGTCCACCGCGACATCAAGCCGGCCAACATCATGGTGATGAAGGACGGGACGGTGAAGCTCGCCGACTTCGGCTTCATCCAGCAGGCCGTGGTCGACCGCGAACTGATGCAGGAGGGGACCACGATCGGCACCCCCGACTACATCAGCCCCGAGCAGGCGCGCGGCGAGCGCGACCTCGACGTGCGCAGCGACATCTACTCGCTCGGCGCCAGCGTCTACCACATGGTCGGCGGCAAGACCATGTACAGCGGCACCTGCTCGTCGGTGATGCGCGCGCACATCGATGCGCAGCCGCCGAAGCTGAAGAACCTGCGCGGCGACGTGCCCGAGCGGCTGGTCGAGATCATCGGACGGATGACCGCGAAATCGCCGATCGACCGCCACCAGACCCCCGAGGACGTGCAGAAGGAGCTTGAGGTCCTCAAGCTCGACCTCGCCGGCAACAGCGGCGAGCTGCCGACCAGCAAGAGCGGCATCCTCAACGTCATCAACGCCGAGAAGGAACGCATCGCCACCCTCGAGCGCCAGCTCAAGGAGCAGCGCGTCGCCACCTGGGTGTGGATGGGCGCCGCGATCGCCGCGATCGCAGTGGCCAGCGTGTTCGCGGCCATGTGGCTGTCCGCCCGCTGAGCCCCCGCTTCGACGCCGGGGCGGCAGGTCCCTTCCCCGGACCGTCGGCGTCCCTATGGTCGCCCACGCGTGCCACGTCGCGTCCCCGTCCTCGGCCATGACCTGATCGACCGCCAGCACCGGCGGCTGGATGCGCTCGGGCGTCGCTTGCAGTCCGCGCTCATCGCCGGCCGGCCCGCGCGTGCGCTGCTGACCGCGCTGCTGCGCGACACCAGGCGGCACTTCGCCAGCGAAGAGCGGCTGATGCGGCGCCTGCGCTACCCCGAGATGGCCGGGCATGTCGCCCTGCATGACGGCGTCATCGCGGACATGCTGCGGGTGCGCGGCCTCCTGAAGTCCGGTCTGCCGGTGCATCGCCGGCAGGCGGAGCAGATGCACGAGTGGCTGGCGCACCACGCCTCCGAGGCCGACCGCAACCTGGTCGCGCAGCTCATGCGCCGCCCATCCACGCATTGACCGCGCGGCGCCCCCCGCTATGTACCTCCCTCCGCCGCAGGTGCGCCTGCGGCCTTGAACTGATCGACGGAGCGTAGCTCAGCTTGGCTAGAGCGTTGCGTTCGGGACGCAAAGGTCGCAGGTTCAAATCCTGTCGCTCCGACCACTTCCCCCACCCCGGCAGGGCGGGCTTGCCGCCTGCCGCCGCCGGGCAATGATCGCCGGGCATGTCATGCGGGTGTAGCTCAATGGTAGAGCGCCGGCTTCCCAAGCCGGTGACGTGGGTTCGATTCCCATCACCCGCTCCAGTTTGTGGTGGGGGCTTCGCCCCCACACCCCCCGGGCTTTGTCGGGGCTCGGTTTGCTCGCTTCGCTCCCAAACCGTGGGGGGATGGCCTGCGGCCATTGTATCCCCCCACCGCCCCTCGGCGCCCGGTCGCGCTGGCGCGCTCCGGGATCACGCGGGGCTGCGCCCCGCGGCCCCTCGAACGATTGATCACGGCGACGTACACGGGATCTGACTGATGCCGCTGCATAAGATTCCCGTCACCGTGCCGTATGTCCTGGTCGGGGATCCGACCGCGTCGCTGTTCACCGTGCAGGTGGATGCGGTGGCGACGTCGCCGACCGGGGCGATCGCGACGGCGCAGGTGCTGGTCGAGGCGTTGGCGCGCATGCGCCATCCCGGGCGCGGGGCGCGGGTGGCGTCCGACCGCGTGCGGGTCGGCCAGGTCGGCGAGCAGGTGTCGGGCTTCTACGCCTACGTCCTCGCCAACAGCTTCCACATCGCCCACCTCGATTTCCCGGCCCGCATCGATCAGGAGGCGGCGCAGCAGCTGGCCGACACCTTCGCCGGCATCGATCAGCGCAACCTCTACGGCATCCTCGCCGACTGCGTCTACCTCAACTATCTCGGATCGATGGGACTGGCGGCGGTGGCGAGCAACGCCCAGCGCGTGCGCCTGCGCCTGATCCGTCCCGCCGAGAGCGTGACCAAGGTCCTCGACC
>JAFLCQ010000422.1 GCA_017302815.1 Planctomycetota bacterium | reverse complement strand
CCTGGCGACCCTGCGCCGCGGCTGAGCGCCACCGCCCTTACGAGCCGAGCAGCGCCACCCGCGCCCGCCGCCACGCGCTGGGGGTGGTCTTGAAACGGCGATGGAAGCGGCGGCTGAAGTAGGCCGCGTCCTCGTAGCCGCTGCGCAGGGCGACGTCGAGGATCGGCAGGTCGGTGGTCGCCAGCAGGTTGCACGCCCGTTCGAGCCGCACCTGCTCGAGGTAGTCCTTGGGCGACATGGCGTAGGCGGCGGCGAAGGCGCGGAACAGCGTGGTCCGGCTGACACCCAGGCCGGCGGCGACCGCCGACACCGACGCAGGAGCATCGTCCTGGCGCATCAGGCGGCGTGCGCGCTGCGCGAGGTCGCTGCCGGTGTGCATGCACGACCGCAGCCCGGCCGCCTCGGAGGCGCACAGCAGCAGATCCCAGGCCGCCGCCACCGGGAAGAGCGGACCGACATCGCCGCGGCGGAAGCGCTCGCGGATGGCGCCCGGCCGCCGGACCACCGCGTCCATGCCCTCGCCGAGATCATAGGCGCGGCTGCTGGCGGCGAAGCCGGCCCGGCGCAGCGCGTCCGCGACCCGGGCGCCGCCGAAGGAGAGGAAGGTGAAGGTCCACGGCGACCGCGGCGTGTCGTGGAAGCGCACCGGCGTGCCCGGCCAGTAGATGAAGAGCTGGCCCGACGACAGCGGCAGGCGCCGCGTCCCGATGTCGGCGAAGCCGGACCCCGCGGTCATGACGCGCATGAAGGCCAGCGGCGCATCCTGCACGTAGTCGTAGGTCCCGCGGCTGCGGCAGTGGCCGACCATGTCGAGGAAGATGTCGGCCGGCTCGGCCTCGTTGCCGACCAGATGCGAGAAGCGCATCTCGAAATGCCGATGCACGGTGGTTGCCATGGGATGCGATCCTGCCCGCCCGCTCCGCCGATGCCCGCGACGTCCGGCGCCGGAGCGCCGCGGCGTCCGCGACACCCGCCGGTGGGTGATCCACCGGGACGCGGCATGCACCAGAAATCCTGATCCTGCAACCGCTGCCCGACAGCGCTGCACGGCCCCGGCTAGATTGGCGGGCGGCACACCCGCCTCCGGAGGATCCATGCCGAACCGCACGCTGCTCGCCCTGCTCCTGGCCACGGCCCTGTCGGCCGCGCAGGCCACCATCGTCGAGTACCCGACCCCGTCGTGGACGCCGAAGGCCCTGCCGCCGGCGCCGTACACCGACGCCCAGTTCGCCTACCAGTACATCGTTCCGGCGAGCGACGACCCCAACCAGAACAAGCTGCACTACCGCCTGTTCACCCCGCCCAGCTACGCCGGATCCGGCAGCGCGAAGCATCCCCTGGTGTTCTTCCTGCATGGCGACGGCGAGAAGGAGGACGGCACCATCTACAACCAGTCGCAGATGCGCGACAACGGCCAGTACGCCTTCTGCAGCGCGTCCAGCCAGGCGGTCCTGCCCTGCTTCTTCGCCCTGGTGCAGACCAGCTGGTGGGGACGGGCGGGCGGCGCCCGCACCGCCGCCGACCTCGCCATCGCCCTGGCGGCCAAGTACCGCATCGATCCGGACCGGATCTTCGTCACCGGCCTGTCCGGCGGCGGCGGCGCCACCCTGGCCTGGGCCGGCAAGCAGCCGGCGACCTGGGCCGGCTTCGTCGCCCTGAGCGCCCCGAATCCGGGGGACCCCGGCGCCTACCTGCCCGCCAACCTGGCGACCATCCCGTCGTGGTTCTTCGCCGCCAAGGACGACCGTACCGTCGGTTCGGGCAACCAGGACGGCCAGGTGCTGGACCTGCGCCAGCGCGGGGCGCGGCCGATCTACACCCTCTACAACAGTGGCGGGCATTCCAAGTCCACCTGGGGCGCGGCCTACGGCTGCATGCCGATGATCCGCTGGATGGCCGAGCAGCGCCGCGGCCAGACCGTCGCCCAGCCGGTCGAGGTGGCGATCACCGCCCCGACCTCCGCGCAGACCTGGAATTCGACCGCCGCCAGCGCGCAGCTGGCCGGTACGGTGAGCGACCGCCAGCTGTCGGGCGGCAGCTCGGGCATCACCGCGGTGGCCTGCCAGAATGCCGGCGGAGCCCAGGCCGCCATCGGCGGCACCATCGCCGCGTGGACCAGCGGCAGCCTCGCCCTGGCGGCCGGCGACACCTGGGTGCTGGCGACCGCCACCGGCAGCAGCTTCGACAGCGCGCGCGGCGGCACCACCACCTACTGCGACGTGATGCTGGTGAAGCGCACCACCTCCGCCAACGCCGCGCCGGTGGTCGACGCCGGCGCTGACCAGGCCGTCGCCCTGCCCGCGCTGGCAAGCCTGACCGGCTCCGCCAGCGATGACGGCCTGCCCGCCGCATCGACCCTGGCCTACGCCTGGAGCCTGGTCTCCGGACCGGGCACGGCGACCTTCGCCACCCCCGCCCAGGCCGCGACCACCGCCGCGTTCTCCGCCGCCGGCACCTACGTCCTGCAGCTGACCGCCAGCGACGGCGCCCTCGCCGCCAGCGATACCGTCACCATCACGGTGACGGCCACCGCGCCGGCAGGCGAGCAGACGATCCTCGTCGATCTCGGCGCCAGCGGCGCCCGCACCGCCGGCAGCTGGAACAACCTCTGCGACGGCGGCCTGACCGTCACCGATGCGATCGACAGCAGCGGCGCCGCCACCGGCATCGGACTCGCCGCCAGCGGCTTCGCCTGGCCCAGCAGCATGGGCGTGGCCAGCAGCGCGCTGTTCCCGGCCTCGGCGCAGTCCGACTTCCTGTACGTGACCGGCACCGCCACCGGCCGGATAGCCATCACCGGACTGCCGGACGGGGCCACCTGGGACGTCGAGATCTTCGCCTCCCGCCTGTACGCCAACGCCGTCGCGGTCTACGGCATCGGAACCGAGACCAGGACCCTGAACGCCTACGGCAACACCGCCACCCTGGCGCGCTTCACCGGGCTGAACGCCACCGGCGGATCGCTGCTCATCACCGTGACCCCCGCGTCGGGTTCCAGCGAGGCTGACATCGGCGTCATCCGGCTCACGCGCCGTGCGGTGGTCGCGGCGACGCGGACGCTGCAAGTCGATTTCGGCGACCCCGCGACCCCGACCGCCGGAGCGTGGAACAACCTCACCTCGCCGACCTCCGGCGCGATCGCCAACGCCATCGACAGCACGGGGGCGGCGACCGGCATCGGCATCGCCGTCACCGACGCCTTCGCCTGGATCAACAGCCAGGGCGTGGCCGGCGATGGCGCCGTCCCGGCCGCGGCGGCGCGCGACTCGTTCTATGTCGACGCCGCCAATCCGGTGGGGGTGGTGACCATCAGCGGTCTCGATCCGGCGAAGGTCTACGACGCCGAGCTCTTCGCCTCGCGGCTGTACAACGCCGCATCGGGCACGGTCTATGCATCCGGCGCCTCGACCGCGACCCTGAACGCCTACAACAACACCAGCGCCACCGCCCGCCTGATCGGCCTCGGCGCCAGCGGCGGCAGCCTGGCGATCAGCGTGCGCGCCGGCAGCGCGACCGGCATGGGCTATCTCG
>JAFLCQ010000421.1 GCA_017302815.1 Planctomycetota bacterium | reverse complement strand
GCCAGCCGGTCGCGCCGCCGAACTCGCGGGCGGATGACTCGCTGCGGAAGCGCAGGTCGATGTGCAGGACGCCGCTGCTCTCGGTGCGGCCGCGGATGGCGCCGCCGGTGTCGTCGACGGTGAAGATGCGCTCGTCGGGCTGGCTGCGGTCGAGGTAGCCCTGCCCGGCGGGGATGAGGACGTGGGTGCCGTAGGGCCAGGCCGGGCGGCCGCCGGCCAGGCGCGGGACGGCGATGCCGTAGGGCCGCTGGCGGACATCGGTGCGGCCGTCGGCGGTGATCCAGCGCCAGCGCTCGCCCTTGGTCGCATGGTAGGCGCCGTCGACCGCGTCGTGGGGCGAGTAGGCGGTGGCGCGGACGCTGATCCAACGCCCGTGCAGGCTGGGCTGCCCGGTCGCGCGCAGGCGCTCTTCGGCCCAGATCCCGGCCTCGACGGCCGAGAAGAGGGGGCCCAGATCGACGGCGGGACTGCCGGCCACGGCGGCGGCGCCGGGGGTGCAGCAGGCGGCAAGCAGCAGGGTCGCCAGGCGCATGAGTCCGGCCAGTGTATCATCCACCGGGGCCGGTTAAGCGATATTTTCGAATCGTAAGATGCTGATACGATAGTGGTTATGAAGTCGCGACGGAGCTAGGCTGGCGCTTCGGGGTGCCACCACTACCGTGCCGCCAACGCTGGACGGCCGCGTGCCGCGCCTACCCGGGCAACCGGGATGCGCGGTCCGAGGAAAGTCCGGGCTCCACAGGGCAGGGTGGTCGCCAAATGCGACCGTCTCTCGTCGCGGGGGGATAGGGACAGTACAACAGAGAGCAGACCGCCGGCGCGCCGCAAGGCCTGCCGGTAAGGGTGAAACGGCGGGGTAAGAGCCCACCGCGCGACCCGCGAGGGAAGCGGCACGGCAAACCCCACCCGGAGCAAGCCGATAGCCTGGCGAGGTGCTGCCCGCACCGTCATCAGCCAGGCGCAAGGCGCTGGATGGCCGGCGGCAACGCCGGTCGCGAGAGAAATGGCCGTCTGAAAAACAGAACCCGGCTTACAGGCGCCACCGCGACCGCATGACCCCAGCCGCAAGGCTGGGGTCATGCGCTTGCGGACATCTTCGACGGTGGCGGAGGCCGGCTGCTGGACATGATGCCGGCAATGCTGAAGCCCCTCGTGCTGTCAGTCCTGGCCCTCGCCGCCTGGTGTGGCGAGGCGCGGGGCATTCCCGCCGACCACCCGGTGCGGGTCTTCGAGCTCGGCCGCTACCGCGCCTTCCCGGCCCCCGGCGGGACGGGGGATCCGGTCGCGGCCCTCGACGACGCCGATCGCGCCGCCCTGGCCAAACCGGGGGCGAAGACCTGGGACGCCCTGGTCGACGCCTTCGCCGCGCGCTGCGCCGCCACCTACGCCGCCACGGCGCCGCCGCCCGCCGGGCTGGCCGCCTGGCTGCAGGCGCACCCGGCCCAGGCCCGCGACCTCTGGCTGGCCTTCGATCCGCGCTTCGACGACATCGCCGGCGGACTCGCCGTGCTGCAGCGCCTGCTGGACGCCGACGCCAAGCGCTTCGAGCGCTTCTTCCAGCTCGCCATCGCCATGGCGGTGGTGTGGGACAGCCCCGACGCGGTCGACAGCTCGCGCCATTACCCGGTGTGGGGCATCGAGGTGGCGCAGCTGCCGCCGCGCATGGATCTCATGCAAGTGTGGGACTGGTACACCGACGCCAAGCGCCAGTCGCAACTGGCCTTCAAGCCCACCGACATGCCCTGGCCGGTGCTGGTGAACCTGGTCGACCTCGCCCTGTCGCCGGCCGAGGCGCAGTGGGCGGCCGAGCGCTACGCCAAGCAGGCCTCCGACCTGGCCGCGCTCTATCCGCAGGTGCCCTACGACTACGACAAGCTCGAACAGCGGCCGAAGCTGGGCAGCAAGCCCTACACCCTGGAGAACCTCAAGGCCTGCGGCGGCGTGTGCGTCGACCAGTCGCACTTCGCCACCGAGATCGCCAAGGCCCTGGGCGTGCCGGCAATCAAGTGCACCGGCGAAGGCCGTTATGGCGGCGCGGGCCATGCCTGGACCGGCTTCCTGGCCGCGCGCAAGGGCCGTCCGCTGCTGGAGTTCACCGGCCGCTATCAGTTCGACTACTACTACACCGGCGACTGCTTCGATCCGCAGACCCGCACCATGGTCATGGACCGCGACGTGGCGCTGCTCTACGACGCCGCCACCGGCGGCTTCCCCGCCCTGGTCAAGGCGCGCACCCTGGCGCGCATCGCCCGCGCGGTGGAGAAGTCCGATCCGGCGCTCGCGGTGCAGCTGGCTGGGCAGGCAATCAAGACCAACACCTACGCCGACGAGGCCTGGCGCATCTGGTGTCGCCTCGCCGCCGCCGGGGCGGTGGAGCGCAAGGTGGTGGCGAAGATGGGCAACCAGCTGATGAAGGACCTGGCGGCGCATCCCGACGTCACCATCGCCTGCCTCGATGACCTCCTCGCCACCATCCCCGCCGACAAGCTGGATGAGCGCGTCGCCCTGTACGAGGCGGCCTACGGCCTCTACCGCCAGGCCAAGCGCCCCGACCTGCAGATCCGCCTGCGCCTGGCCGAGACCCGGGAGCTGGGCGACGCCAACCGCGCCGCCGAGGCCCTGACCAAGGCGCTGGAGACGGTGCAGGGCAACGCCGCCGAGGGCACCCTGATCCTGCCGCTGGTCGAGCAGGTGGTGGAGTCGTCGCTGCGCTTCCGCCGCGAGGTGAAGGGCTTCCGCATCGAGCTGGTGCGGGACGGGCTGAAGAAGGCCGCCACCGACTTCCCCAAGCAGCGCGGGAACAAGCCGTCGCCGGCGTGGGCGGAGTACCAGCAATTGCAGGCCAAGCTGGACTGATGGCGCTGCTGCGGCGGAGCGCTACACCGGGCCGCCATGCCTGACGCGACGGATCCGCAGCCGGGATGGACGGGGCGGCCCCAGGGCCGCGAGGTCTGGCAGTGGACCGCCGCCGGGGTCGCCGGCCTGGTGGTGCTGCTGACCTTCCTCTACCTCGTCCGTTTCGCCTATCCGGTGAACGATGACTGGAGCTTCGCCGCGTCCGGCCGCGACGCCGGGGTGTGGGCGTCGGTGGCCTCGTACTGGAACGATTTCGGCGGGCGCTGGTCGGCGGGCATCCTGCTCTATGGACTTGGCGTCTTCTCCGACCTGCCGGCGGTGTATCCGCTGCTCATCGCGCTGCTGTTCGCGCTGCTGGCCGGATCGGGCTGGATCCTCCTGCACGTCCTCGGCCTGCGCGACCGCCAGCGCCTGTGCATCGCCACCATCGTGCTGGCGGCGGTGCAGTTCTGCGTCCTGCCGATCCTCGACATCGGCACCCTGGGTCCGCGCCACGCCGTGCCCGAGACCGTCTACTGGGTGTCGGGGGCGGTGAACTACAGCCTGGCCTATCCGCTGATCATCATCGTCGCCTGGCTGGCCTGCACCGCGCGGCGGGCCTGGCTGGGCTGGACCGCGGCGATCGCCGGCGGCCTGTGGATCGCCGGCCTCAGCGAGATGGCCGGCATCGGCGCGGCGGCGGTCGGCGCGGGTCTCGGGC
>JAFLCQ010000420.1 GCA_017302815.1 Planctomycetota bacterium | reverse complement strand
AGGCCGTTGCGGTTGCGCAGCAGCACCAGCGAGGCGCGCGCGGATTCCAGCGCCAGCTGGCGGTGGGCCGGGGTCGCCACCGCGGCCGCGGCGGCGCGGTCGTCGGGCAGGCGGGGATCCTCGAACAGGCCGAGGCGGAACTTCAGCGCCAGGACGCGGCGCACCGCCTGGTCGACCGCCGCCAGGCTGACGGTGCCGCTGTTCAGATTCGCCAGCGTGGCGTCGTAGAACTGCGGCGTGGTCATGATCAGGTCGTTGCCGGCGTTCAGGGTGCGGGCGCTGGACTCCTCGTAGGTCGCGGCGATGCGGCGGTCGCGCACCTTGCGGCCGACGATGTCCCAGTCGGTGACCACCATGCCGTCGAAGCCCCACTCGCCGCGCAGGACGTCGGTCAGCAGCCAGCGGTGGTAGGCCGCCGGCACGCCGTCGATGGCGTGGTAGGCGGTCATGAAGGTGGTGCAGCCGGCCTTCACCGCCTCGCGGAAGGGGGGCAGGAAGAGCCAGCGCAGCTTGCGCCGGCTGTGGTCGCTCTCGCTGGCGTCGCGGCCGCCCTCGCTCTCGCCGTAGCCGGCGTAGTGCTTGGCGCAGGCGGCGACGCAGTCGCGGCGGCGCAGGTCGTCGCCCTGCAGGCCGCGCACCATGGCGGCGCCGAGGCGGCCGATGAGCAGGCCGTCCTCGCCGCTGGTCTCGCCGGTGCGGCCCCAGCGCAGGTCGCGCGGCAGGCAGAACAGCGGGGCGAAGTTCCAGTGCGCGCCGGTGCTGCCCATCTCCACCGCGGTGGCGCGGGCGACGCGCTCGCAGATGCCCTCGTCCCAGCTGTGCGACAGGGCCAGCTGGGTGGGGAAGATGGTGGCGTTGTACCACGACGAGTGGCCGTGGATGGCGTCGATGCCGACCAGCAGGGGGATGCCGAGGCGGCTGCCCAGCGCGGCCTTCGCCGGCGCCGTCACCTGCGCCTCGCCCAGCACGCACAGGATCGAACCGACCTTGCCGGCGGCGGCCAGCTCGGCCACGCCGTCCTGGCGGCCGTCGTACTGCATCAGCTGGCCGACCTTCTCCTCCAGGGTCATGCGACCGAGGAGGTCCTCGACGCGGCGCTCGATGGGCAGTGCGGGATCGCGGAAAGGCATGATGCCGGCCATGGGAAGCTCCAGGGCCGGCATCATGTATAGACAACGGATGACGCAACCCGGTCCGTCGGGACCGGGTGCGGGTCAGGCCTGCTGCACCGTGGTGACGATGTGCAGGTCCTTCAGCTGGCGGTCGCTGACCGGGGTCGGGCAGTCGAGCATCTCGTCGCGGCCGCGCTGCGTCTTCGGGTAGGCGATGACGTCGCGGATCGATTCGGCGTCGGTCATCAGCATGATCAGGCGGTCGAGGCCGAAGGCCATGCCGCCGTGCGGGGGCGCGCCGAAGGAGAGGGCGTGCAGCAGGAAGCCGAACTTCTTCTGCGCCTCCTCCTCGGAGATGCCCAGGGCGCGGAACACTGCGCCCTGGGTTGCCGCGTCGTGGATACGGATCGAGCCGCCGCCGATCTCGTTGCCGTTGAGCACCATGTCGTAGCTCTTCGACAGCACCTTGCCCGGGTCGCTGGCGAGGAACTGCACGTGCTCGGGGTAGGGGCAGGTGAAGGGGTGGTGGTTGGCGACGAAGCTGTGCGACTCCTCGCTCCACTCATAGAGCGGCGCACTGTGCACCCACAGGAACTGCCAGTCGTCCCACTTCGCCAGCTTCAGCAGGTTGCGGCCCAGCTCGACGCGCACCGCGCCCAGCACGGTGCAGACGCCCTTGAAGGAGTCGGCGCCGAAGAAGAGCACGTCGCCGGGGCCGACGTCGAGGCGGCGGGCGAGCTCGGCGCGCGCCTCGGGGGTGATGTTCTTGGCGGCGGGACCCTGCCAGTCCTCGGCCTTGGACGGGTCGGCGCCGATCTTGATCCACGCCAGGCCCTTCGCGCCCAGGCCCTTGGCGAACTCGGTCAGGGTGTCGAGGGTGCGGCGCGAGAGCAGCTCGTTGGCCTTCTTGGCGTTCAGCGCGCGGACCACGCCCTTGGCCTCGACCGCCTTCTGGAACACCGAGAAGCCGCTGGTCGGGGCCCAGTCGGTGAGGTCGATGATCGGCATGCCGAAGCGCAGATCCGGCTTGTCCGAGCCGTAGCTGTTCATCGCCTCGGTCCAGGTCATGCGGCGGAAGGGGGCCGGCAGGTCGACGCCGAGGACCTCCTTCCACAGGGTGCGGGCCATGCCCTCGCCGATGCCCATGATGTCCTCCATGTCGATGAACGACATCTCGAGGTCGATCTGGGTGAACTCGGGCTGGCGGTCGTTGCGCAGGTCCTCGTCGCGGAAGCACTTCGCGATCTGGACGTAGCGGTCGTAGCCGGCGACCATCAGCAGCTGCTTGAACAGCTGCGGCGACTCGGCCAGGGCGTAGAATTGGCCCTGGTGCAGGCGCGAGGGGACCAGGAAGTTGCGCGCGCCGCCGGGGGTGTACTTGCACAGGGCGGGCGTCTCGACCTCGACGAAGCCGTTGGCGTCGAAGAAGCGGCGCGCGCTCTGCATCGCCTTGTGGCGGGCGATCAGGCGCTTCTGCATCGCCGGGCGGCGCAGGTCGAGGAAGCGGCTCTTCAGGCGCACCTCCTCGCCGACCTTGGCGTGCTCGTCGATCTCGAAGGGCGGGGTCTGGGCCTGGTTGAGGACGGTCAGGGTCTTGGCGAAGACCTCGATGGCGCCGGTGGCCAGGTTCTTGTTGGCGTTCTTCTCGCCGCGCGAGCGCACCTCGCCGGTGACCTGCACGACCCATTCGCCGCGCAGCTTGTCGGCCAGGGCCTTGCCCTCCTCGCCGCAGATGTCCTTGTCGAACACCACCTGGGTCAGGCCGTGGCGGTCGCGCAGGTCGATGAAGATCACGCCGCCGTGGTCGCGATTGTTCTGCACCCAGCCGCAGAGGGTGGTGGAGGATCCGACATCGGTGGCCCGGAGCTGGCCGCAGGTATGGGTGCGCATCATAGGAGGGCGGGATGCTACGGGGGAAGGTGGGAGGCGGAAGGCTGAAGAATCGCCGGGCCTTTGCAGGGCGGGAACCCTGTGGATACCCGGGCATGCGTCCGACCGCCCTCCTCGTCCTGGCCACGCTCCTGGGAGCCGGCGAACCGCTGCAGCGCGCAGGGATCGCCGTCTCCGTCACCAGCGAAGCGGACGCCGGCGGGCCGGTGCTGGTGGCGCGCTTCACCCCCATGACGCAGGATCCGCCGCTGCACCTCTACGCCATCGACCTGCCGGCTGGCGGCGGCGGGCTGGCCACCCGGCTGGAGCTGGAGCCCGGCTCGGCCGTGCGCGCACGCGGACCGCTCACCGCCGACCAGGAGGCGCAGCTGCTGGACGGGCTGCGGGTCTATCCCGAGGGTGCCGTGGTCGTCCTGCGCCTGCCGATCAGCGCCCCGGCAGGCCGCGACCCGCTCAGCGTCGGGGTGCTGGTCTCCTACATGGCCTGCTCGCGGAGCAGCTGCCTGATGCCGGTGCAGCGGGCGCGGCTGGCGGTCGAGGTGCCCGCTAGGAAGAGGCTGATTCAATATTCG
>JAFLCQ010000042.1 GCA_017302815.1 Planctomycetota bacterium | reverse complement strand
CGCCGACCGGCGCGGGGGACTCGTCCGCCACCGTCGCGGTGCGGATCGTCACCTCGATCGCGGGATTCGACGGGGTGCGGCCTGCCACGACGCCAGCCTAACCGGAGGGCCCCTCGCCTCAACGCCATCGGCCCGGCTGGTGGACGAGTGCGGTCACGGCGGCATCGGCTGGTCCGAGGCCCGCGGATAGCCCAGCGGCGCCCGCAACGGCCAGCACCAGTCGCCGCGGATGTCAGCGCCATCGTCGATGGCGTTGGCTCCCAGGCTGTAGGCGCCGATCATCGCGCCATCGCGCGTGATCGGCCTCAGCCTGCCGCCGGCGCGATCGCAGGGGTCGAGCGGCCAGGGTTCGCCCGCGAGGTCGGCGGCGAGCAGCCGCAGCTGGGTGGTGACGCGCAGATGGAAGGACAGCAGCCCGTGCAGATCGTCGGTGTAGCCGCTGCAGCGCTGGCACCACGGATGATCGAACATCGAACCCAGCAGCCGGGTGGGCATGTCCAGCACGCCGACCGCGAACGCCGGCGAGGCGGCGAGGATGTCATCGTGGCTGCGCGGCACCCCGTTGCGGGCCACCCAGATGGCGGCACGCACCCGCGACGCCACGATCGGACCGCGACCGAGACGATGCAGCGGATCCATGGTGAAGGGATAGGCCATCGCCTCGGGCACGCGCAGGTTGCAGGCGCGGAACATGCGTTCGGGCGGCAGCCGCAGCATGGCGTCGTAGATCAGCGGCTGGGCGGCCACCACCCGCGGCAGCAGGGCGTCGAAGCGCTCGGCGAGGCGGCGCGCCGCATCCGCCGCGGCCGCGGCGGGCAGGCCATGACGCTGCACCGCCATGACCCAGGCGGTGGCGGCGTACAGGCAGCTGCGCAGCTGTGTCGTCGTCGGTACATCGAGGCTGCCCGCCAGGCGCAGCAGCCGGTCCGCCAGGGCCTGCTGATCGTCGACCCCGGCCGCGATGCGTTGGCGGTAGTGGACGAGCAACGACCAGAAGCCCCTGCCGCTGAAGAGCAGCGCGCGCTCGCCGACCAGGGCCTCGGCGTCGCGCCGGGCGATGGCGGCCTCGATCGCCGCCACGTCCAGATGCAGATCTCCGCCCGGCCGCACCTGGTCGACCAGCTCGATGCCGCTGCCCCCGGCCAGACGCCAGCAGCTGAGGGTGTTGGGCACGGGTGCGAATGGGCAGTTCGCCGACCTGCCGGCATCGACCTCGCCGGTGCGGCGGCTGCACAGCTCCTCGGCCTGGGCGAGCACGCCGGCGTACGGCGACCGGCCGGCGGTGACATCGAGATCGCGCCAGGTCGCCGGCAGGCCGGCGGCGACGGCCTGCCGGCGCAGCGCGTCGAGATCGCTGCTGGTGCGTACCCAGATCGCCACCCCGACGACCACCACGCCCAGCGCGGTGGCCGACAGCAGTATCCAGCCCCAGAGGCCAGGACGGCGCGCAGGTGACGGAGCCTCATCCACGACCGGCAGCATGGCGCGTCAGGCGGCGCGGGCCATCACGGGCCTGGAGGCCGGCCCGCCGACGCCTCAGGGCTTCGGCGCCACCGAGCTCAGGGCCGAGGCCGGGATCGGCGCCTTCGCCATGCCCGGTCCCTCCCACGCGACCTCCAGCGAATCGCCGCCGCCCGCCTCGAAGAACTGCACCTCGATGCGGTGCTGGCCCGCCTTCAGGCCGACCGTGCCGGTGCGTTCCACCGCCCCGTGCAGGCCATCGTTGTCGACCACCATGACCCCGTCGATGAACAGGCGCGAACCGTCGTCGGAGGTGGTGGCGAAGGTGTAGAGGCCATCGGCCGGCACCGCGAGCTGGCCGGTGAAGCGCAGGCCGAAGCGATCGGGCGCATGCTTCTCCGGGAAGGCGACGGTGGCGGCGACCGATGTCGCGACAGGGGTCAGGGCGGCGAAGTCGGGGAGCTGCTTCCAGTCGCCCTCGTAGTACTCGCAGAGCAGTCCGGGCCGGGTGGCGCCGGCCGCGGGCGCGGCCGGCAGGGCCGCGCGCACCTCGGCGCTGACCACGACGCTCGGCTTGGCGCCCGCGGCGAAGGCGACCGCCTTGACCGTGCACGGCTTGGCCACCGTGATGGGGCCCTTGGCCAGCGGCGAGGATGCGGTCGGCTGCGACCCGTCGAGGGTGTAGCGGATCTCGGCCCCGGGCGCCGAAGAGCCCAGCGTCACGGTCGCCGGCGCGTCGAAGACGTAGCCATTGCGCGGCGTGATCGACGGCGGCGGCAGGAAGCCGCTGTAGACGCGCACCCAGTCGACCCACATGTCGGAGGCGTTGCCGTAGCGCGCCATGTCGATCTTCCAGCCGCTGATCCCGCCGATGGCGTAGTTGACCAGGAAGAAGGCCGGGGTGACGGCGCTGACCGGGCCGCTGGGATGGCGCAGCACCTCGATGTCGTCGAAGTAGTAGACCGTATCGGTGGCGTCGACGTAGACGCCGTAGGTGTGGAAGGTGGTCGACCAGTAGCTCTTGCCGCCCAGCTCCATCATCGGCGGACGGGTGTGGGTCTTGTAGCCCTTCTCCTTCACCAGCTTGTTGTAGGCGTCCTGACCCCAGAAGTGCGAGACGCAGTGGTAGCCGACGGTGTCGTTGGGATTTCCGGGTCCGACGCCGCCGTAGCCCTCGATGATGTCCAGCTCATCGCCGCCGGGCATGTCGGGGTTGGGCACGGTCAGGGTCCAGAACGCCGGCCAGGCGCCCGGGGCGGACTGGGCGGTGAGCCGGCACTCCATGTAGAAGGGCGGCTTGGCGGTCACGCCGTTGTAGTCGAGATCGACCGGGGCGAAGATGCCGGTCCCCCAGCGCTTCGGATCCGGACCCTCGGCGCGCGCCTTGATGCGCAGCCAGCTGCCGACCTGCTCGTAGGGGTCGTGGGCGCCCGGGTAGTCATCCTTATGCGAGAAGCGCCAGCCGCTGAAATCCTGCGAGCCGTTCGGCGGCTTGTGGCCCTGGTAGGTGGTGCCGACGCCGTAGCGCGAGATCGACGGCATGACGTCGAAGTCGTCGGCGAAGATCAGTTTCAGGCCCTTGGCCGCCGGCGGCGCCTCGGCCGGGATGCCCTGGCGCCACTTCACGCCGCCGGCGTTGAACAGCTGCAGCTCGCAGATGTCGCGCTTGCCCGCCTGGTTGGTGGTGGCGATGCGGATGGTGGTCGGCCCCTGCGGGAACTGGTCGGCGGGGAAGTCGAAGGCCACCTCGTCCTTGCCGGTGATGGTCTGCGCCGGCATCACCACCGCGTCATGGCCCCATGGTCCGGGATGCTCGGCGTCGGCCTGGCGCCAGCAGCGGGCCTCGGCCCGATCCATGCCTGGCGCGGTGAAGACGATGCGGGTCGTGCCGGTCACGGTCGCGCGATAGGCCGGCGTCGACACGCGGATCGACTGCACCCAGTCCTGGCCCTTCCCGGCCGCCTGGCCGTAGTTGAACTGGTCGGCGTACTCCTCGCTGGCGGAGGCGGCGGGCAGGGACAGGGCTCCCAGCGCGAGGCCGGCAAGGATGGGGCTGGGGCGGATGGCCATGGCGGCTCCTGGCGGGTGTGTCGCTATACAAACGTATGTATTATGGCCTCGTGACACGTTCCTATGGTTGGAGGACCTGTCGCCCGGATCATACGCGCGATCTCCTCTCCGGCGTCCGGCGTCCGGTGGGTCTGTATGGGCCGCTGAAATCTTTGAAACAGAAGCCCTCCGTGGCACTCAATACGTAGATGCGAGAGTCGTGTCCGATGAGCCCGAAGCCGTACGATCAGGCGGAGTCCATCGCCACCATGGCCGATGAGACAGCCCTCCTCGCGTCCTGGACGGACGGCGGGGACGAGGCGGCATTGTCGGCCCTCCTCGAACTGCACCGGCCGATGGTGACCGCCGTCTGCCAGCGCATCCTGCGACGCACGGGGGATGCCGACGACGCCATCCAGGAGACGTTCATCACCCTGGCGGAGAAGGCCGCCACGATCCAGGGCTCGGTCGGCGGCTGGCTGCGCGTGGTTGCCACCCGCCACGCGGTTGCCCGGTTGAGGGCCATCCAGCGCCAGCGCACGCTGGACCGGCAGGTCCTGCCGGAGACCGCCGAAGCCGGGGAGATTCCCACCGACATCATCGCAGCCTGCCTTGCGGAGCTGACGGAAGCCGAGCGCGATCTGATCGTCCGCCTGTTCTATCTCGGGGAGTCGCAGGCCGAGATCGCGCGACTGGACCGGTCGAGTCGGCTCCAGATCCATCGGCGCCTGCAGCATGCGCTCGCGCGGCTGCGCGCCCTGGCGAAACGCCGCGGCCTGCGCATCGCGCCAGCCGCGCTGCTCCTCCTGCTCGCGGATGGCAACCAGGCGGTGGCCGCCGAAGCCGCCCGAACGCCGCTGATGGCCATCGCACCGCTTGCCGGGGCGACCGCGGCCGGCCTGCTGATCGGCGGCCTCTGGCTTGGCGACAGCACGGATGCGACGGCCGCGGCATCTCCCAAGCCGTCTCCCCCTCCGGCTGCGCATGCGCCCCTGCCCGCCTCATCCGGTGCTGCCGCGTCGTACGACATCATCAAGACGCTGGATTGGGCCCCCGGTCTGCGCATCCCCATCACCCTACGCGGTGCGCAGGTGAACGAACTCGATTGCGGCCTGCTGGAAGTGGCGGTGGATCCCGCTCCCAACCTGAAGGACCGTCCCACCGCGGTCCCCAGTGCGATCCCGACCTTCTCCCCGCTGATCGGATCCGCCCACGTGCAGGCGGTCCTGGTCCGCTGGCGGGACGGACGCGAGTCCGTCGCATTGCGATGCACTCCTCCGCCCGGTGCGCTCGTGTGGATCAGGCCACTCCAGTCCGGGACCGGACCTCATGACCGGCACATCATGCGACCGTGGCCGAGCGGGAAGCCTGGGGAACCCACGACGGGCGCCTGGCTCGGGCTGTGGGCGGAGGCACCGCCTCGCGATACCCGCCGCACTGCAGGGGCGCCCCCGCAGGCCTCCTACAGGCCCAGGCCATTGATGGCCTTCGGATACTCGATTCCTCAGGTCATACCCAATCTGGAATTCGCCCTGTGGGAGGTTTATACGGAAGCTGACTTTAACTGGGAGCGCCCCGACTTGTGATCGGCGTATGACGCACAGGTGAGACCGGGTGGCGGGCGGATGAAACCAGCCGCATCCCAGGACCCTCAGAGATCGCGGAGGCTACGACATGCCTACGCCGCACGCGATCATGACCGGGCCCGGGACCTTGGCCCATCACCTGCACCGCAACGCCGATGGCATGCCGGACAAGGTCGCCTTCACCTTCCTTGCCGATGGCGAGGACATCGAGTCCGAGCTGACCTTCGGCGAACTGCGCGACCGCGCCCAGATCATCGCCCGCCAGCTGATCCGACTCGGGCTGACCGGCGAAGCCGTGGTGCTGTTCCATCCGCCCGGCCGCGAGTTCATCGTCGCGTTCTGCGCCTGCCTGATGGCCGGGGTGGTTGCGGTACCGCTGCAGCCGCCGACCACGCGGCGGCTGCTCGAACGTGCGCGCGCGGTGTTCGACGACTGCTCGGCGTCCGCGGTCCTGACCACCGCCGCCGGGGTGGCGGGGGTGGAAAGCCTGGTCGCAGCCCGCGGCCTGCACCTGATCGCGACCGATGCGCCGATGGCGGCAGGCGAGGATGACTCGCGGCCGGTGGTCATCCAGCCCACCGCGGCGGCGGTGCTGCAGTACACCAGCGGCTCGACCGGATCACCCAAGGGCGTGGTGATCACCCATGGGAACCTGGTCAGCAATTCGGCCCTGATCGGCGAGGCCTTCGCGACCCGGCCGACCGACGTCGGGGTCAACTGGCTGCCGCTGCTGCATGACATGGGCCTGATCGGCAACGTCGTCCACGTCATCCACCAGGGCATCACCTGCGTGCACATGTCACCACAGGCGATGATCCGCAAGCCCGTGCGCTGGCTGCGCGCGATCGCGCGATTCCGGGCGACGATCAGCGGGGGGCCGGACTTCGCCTGGCGTCTGCTGACCGAGCGGATCGCCGCCGAGGACCTGGCCGGTCTCGACCTGTCGCGCTGGCGGGTCGCCTTCAGCGGCGCCGAGCAGGTACGGCCATCGACCCTGGAACGGGTCGCCGGCCTCCTGGCCCCTGCGGGCTTCGCGCGCGAAGCCCTGCTGCCCTGCTACGGCATGGCGGAGGCGACCCTGATCGTCTCCGGCGGCCCGCCAGGAGGAGCGACCAGGCTGTCGCGACCCGATGGCGGCGACCCCGACGCCATGGCCCAGGTCGCCTGCGGCCAGCCACTGCCGGCCGGTTCGGTGGCCATCGTCGATCCGGTGGCGCACAGCCGCCGGCCCGACGGCCAGGTTGGCGAGGTGTGGGTGAGCGGAGCGCATGTCGCCGCCGGCTACTGGGGCCGCGACGAGCAGAGCGAACTGACCTTCCGCGCCCACCTGCCCTGCGATCCCCGCCATTGGCTGCGCACCGGCGATCTCGGCTACCTGCGCGATGGCCAGCTCTATATCAGCGGCCGCCTGAAGGACCTGCTGATCGTCAATGGCAGGAAGCACCACCCGGAGGACCTGGAGGCGACGGTGCAGACGACCGTGCCCGGTTGCGCCGCAGGCATCGCCGCCGCCTTCCAGGCCGAGGCCGACGGCCAGGCGCATCTCGTCATCGCGGTGGAGATGGCAGAGCGCCACGAGGACCGGACTGCGCACACCCGGCTGATCGACGAGATCCGCGCCGCGGTGTGGTCGCACCACGAGGTGGTCGTCGACGCAGTGGCGGTGGTGCGCCTCGGACGGCTGCCGCGCACGACCTCGGGCAAGGTGCGCCGCGGCGAGACCCGTGACCTGTGGGCGGCCGGCGGGCTCGCCAATGGGGGCGGCCATGTCTGAGCCCGACCTGACCTCGCTGGCTCGGCTGATCGTCAAGGCCCGGGCCAGCCTCAGCAGCGCCGATCGCGATCTCATCGTCCGCTACATGGTCGCACGCGCCCTGGCACGCAGCGGCCTGGCCGATGCAGCGCCGATCGCACCCCGCCGCCGGCGCCGTCAGCGTCCACCTCCGCGCCGCCGCGATCCGCACGCCGTCCGCAGGAGCCCGCGATGACCGTCCCGCTCAGCACCCCCCTGCCCACCCTGCCGGATGATCCCGCAGAGGTCGAACGCTTCATCGTCTGGCGGCTGCGCCGCATGCAGCGCGGAGCGGGCGGCGAGATCACGCCCGACAGCACCTTCGCCAACCTGGGCGTCGACAGCCTCCAGGCGATCACCCTGATCGGCGAGCTGGAGTTCAGCCTCGGCCGGATCCTGGAGCCGGAGCTCATGTTCGACTGCCCGACCCCGCGCGCCCTGGCGCAGCGCCTGGTCGACCTGAAGCGGCGCTGCCCATGAGCCACCCATCCGGCGCAACCGAGCTCACCCCGACGGCGCAGCGCATCCTCGCCGGCGGCCGGCCCGCGGATCCGCGCAGCGAGGATCCCATCTGGGACCGCTACGTCACCGCCTTCCATGTCGATCCGGGCGATGTGGTGGCGATGCAGGCGGTCTTCGCCCTGCGTTTCGAGGTCTACTGCCGCGATCGCCGCTTCCTGCCCGAGGAGGACTATCCCGACGGACAGGAGCGCGACAGCTACGATGCGCACTCCGAGCAGGTCCTCGCTCTCGACCGCGACGAGAAGCCGGCCGGGGCCATCCGCCTCGTGCGTTCGCAGGTCCAGGGCGACCTCCCCTTCGAGGCGCACTGCCCCCGGCTGTGGCCGGACTACGCGGTCGACGACAGGCGCGCATGCGCCGAGATCTCGCGCATGGTCGTGCACCGCGACTTCCGCGTCCGCCGCGATGCCTGCGCCGGAGCGGGCGGAGACGGCCATGCGCGGATGCCCCTGCTGCTGCTGGCCCTCTACCGCCAGCTCTATCGCATCAGCCGCAGGCTTGGCATCCGCTGGTGGTACGCGGCGATGGAAGTGCCCCACGCCCGCGCCTTCGCCGGCCTCGGCTTCAGCTTCACCGCCATCGGTCCGATAACCGACTACTACGGTCCGGTCGCTCCCTACCGGGCCGATCTGCGGGACATCGAGGCGTCCCTGGCCGCGACCCAACCCCGGCTGCTGGACTGGTTCCAGCGAGGATGACGACCATGTCCGCGATCCCCTACGAGACCTTCGTGCTGCGCAATGCCGGCTATGTGCCGCCCGCGGTGCAGCAGCGCCTGGCTGGGCTTCGCATCCTCATTGCCGGCTGCGGCATGGGGAGCGTGCTGGCCGAGGTGCTGCTGCGCCTGGGCGTGCTGCACCTCCATCTGGTGGACGGGGATGTGGTCGAAGGCCACAACCTCAACCGCCAGGACTTCGCCGCCACCGACCTGGGACGGGCCAAGGTCGATGCGCTGCGGGAGCGCCTGTTGGCGATCAATCCCGCCGCGACCATCGTTGCCGTGCGAGGGCTGGTGACGCCGGATAATGCGGCTGCGCTGGTGGCCGGCTGCGATCTGGTCGTGGACACCATCGACTTCCTCGCACTGGAAGGAGTCATCGCCCTTCACGATGCCGCCCGGGCCCAGGGAAGACCGGTGCTCAGCGCCCTCAACATCGGCTTCGGCGGCGGCGTGATCTATCTGCCTGCCGGAGGCCCGTGCACGGCCCGTCAGCTCTTCGGGTTGCCGGAGACCGGTCCGGTCGATGGCTACAGCTATGTCGCCTGCTACAGCGCCCTGGTGCAGCGCATCGGCGCGCATCTCGATCCCCAGGTGGCGCGGGTATTGGCCAGCGCCATGCACGTGCTGGCCGATGGCCGTCCCTGCCCGGCGCCGCAGGTCGCGGCGGGAAGCTACGCCATGGCGGCGATGGCCGGCACGGTGGTCGTCCGCCTGCTGGCGGGCGATCCGGTTCCCGCCGCCCCGCGCATGATGCTGCTGTCGCTGAACGAGATCGTCACCGGCCATGGCTGCGAACTCGGCCGCGGGGCCTGACGATGCCGCTGCCATGATCCGCATCGCCGTGACCATGCTGGTTGGCGATCGCGCCAAGTTCCTCGGCATCGTCTTCGGGCTGTCCTTCGCCGCCATGCTGATGACCCAGCAGGGGGCGATCTTCAGCGGCGTCATGGCGCTGGTCTATGGTCATGTGAGCGACACCCCGCAGGCGGAGCTGTGGATCAGCGATCCGGGGTTGGCCGAGATCGACACCACCGGACCGATCAACGAGCGCGAACTGGACAACGTGCGTGCGGTCGAGGGCGTCCGCTGGGCTGTGCCGCTGCTGCGCACGCTGGTGCATGCACGTGATCCCGACGGCAGGATCACGCCGCTGATGGTCCTGGGCTTCGATGACGCGACCGGGATCGGCGCTCCGCTGCCCAAGGCCATGGTCGCGGGCGCGGCAGGCGCCCTGCAGAGGCCGGATACGGTCGTCATCGACGAGTACGGGGCGGCCAGCAAGCTGCGCGTCGCACTCCCCGACGGCGGCTCGCGAGCGTTGGGTCTCGGCGACCATCTGATCCTGAACGGGCGCGACACCGAGGTGGTCGGCCTCTGCCGTTCGACCCTGTCCCTGATGCTCTACCCCACGGCCTACATGCGGCGATCGCATCTGTCGGCCATCGATCCCGACCAGGACGGCAGCTTCAATTTCATCCTCGCCGGGACCGTCCCGGGCGCGGATGCGCAGGAGGTCTGCCGGCGCATCTCGGCAGCGACCGGGCTGATCGCCCGCACCCGGACGGACTTCAGCCGGCACAACCATGATTTCTACCTCCACGAAAGCGGCATCCCGGCGAACTTCGCGATCGCCGTGCTGCTGGGCTTCGTGGTGGGGGCGGCCATCGCCGGCCAGACCTTCAGCCAGTTCGTCAGCGACAACCGGCGCATCTTCGCCTCGCTCAAGGCCATGGGCATGCGCGACAGCGGTCTGATGCGCATCCTCCTGGTGCAGGCCACGACATCGGCCCTGCTCGGGCTGGGTCTGGGCGTGGGCGGCGCCGCCCTCTTCGGATGCCTGCTGGAGGGCACCGACCTGTCGTTCCGCCTGGAGCCGCTGCTGATCCTGATCGCCTTCGCCGCCGTGCTGGTGATCAGCCTGGCGGCTGCGATGCTCAGCCTGCGCTCGCTGTTGCGGCTCGATCCGGCCCTGGTGTTCCGCAGCTGACCATGGACGGGCACCCGATCAGCCTGCGTGGGGTGGTGAAGACCTTCGGCGAGGGCCAGGCGGCGGTGCATGCATTGCGCGGCATCAACCTCGATGTCGCCGCCGGCGAGATGTTCCTGCTGATCGGCCCATCGGGCTGCGGCAAGACCACGCTGATCTCGATCATCGCCGGGATCCTCAGGCAGGATGCCGGCGAGGTGCGCCTGTTCGGCGAGGACCTGCGCCGGCTGTCCGCAGGCGCCCAGGCCGACTTCCGGGCCCGGAACGTCGGCTTCGTGTTCCAGCAGTACAATCTGGTACCGACGCTGACCGCGCAGGAGAACGTCGCGCTGACCCTGATGATCGGAGGGATGCCGCGACGGCTGGCGATGGGGCGCGCAGCCGAGGCGCTCTTCGATGTGGAGATGTCGGACCGCCTGGAGGCGATGCCGAACACGCTGTCGGGTGGCCAGCAGCAGCGCATCGCCATCGCCCGCGCCATCGTCCACGATCCGCGCATCCTGGTCTGCGACGAACCGACCAGCGCGCTGGACCACGAGAAGGGCCGTCAGGTCATGGAGATCCTGCGCGCCATCGCCATCCGCCCAGGCCGTGCCCTGATGGTGGTCACGCACGACAACCGGGTCTACGACTACAGCGACCGCATCGCGTCGATGCAGGATGGCCACATCATCCGCATGGTCCGCCGTCGTTTCACCACGCCTGAACCCGATGCCGCCGATGCGCTGCACGCCAACGCCCCCCTGTGAGGATCGCCCATGCATCCGATCTGCTCGCGCTTCCTCCCCCTCGCCATCCTCGCCGTGACCGGCCTTGCCGCCGCCGGTTGGAGCGCCTACGCCACGGTGCGGCCCACCGTGGTCCCAGCCCTGGATGCGATGCCGCTGCAAGGGCCGTGGCCGGAACGCATCTCGGCGTCGGGGCTGATCGAGGGCGACGGCAACGACACCATCATCGGCGTCCCCGAGGCCGCGCTGGTCAGCGAGGTCGCCGTGCGCATCGGCCAGCGGGTCGCGGCCGGCGATCTGCTGTTCCGCCTCGACGACCGCCTGGTGCGTGCCGACCTCACCGTGGCCGAGGCCGAGGTCGCGATAGCGCAGGCGGACGCTGCGACGGCGGTGGCGGAGATCTCCCGCCTGGACTCCCTGCCGCGCAGCGAAGACGCGATCCCGGCCGCCGCCCAGGTCGCCGTCGCCGAAGCGCAGCTGCGCCTGGCGCGCACCAGGCGCGTGCGCCTGGAGAACCTGGGCGATCGCGGCATCGACAGCGAGCGCGAGGACGCCCGTCTCGCCGAGGCGGTGGCCAAGGCCGAGGTCGGCAGCGCCGAGGCCGCTTTGGCCCACATCAGCCTCCCTGCCTGGTCGCAGGACCTGGAGCTGGCCAGGCGGCGCCAGGCGATCGCCCTCGCCCGGATCGCAGCCGCCCAGGCGCGGGCCGATGCAGTGCGGGTCAGGCTGTCGCGTCTCGCAGTGCGCTCGCCGCGCGCGGCCACCGTGATCGCCAGCGAGGTCATGGTCGGTTCGCTCGCGACGCCTGGCGACCGCAACCTGGTCGTCCTGGCCGATCTCGATCGGCTCATGGTCCGGATCGAGATCGATGAGTCGCAGGCCTGGAAACTGCAACCCGGGCTACCCGGCCAGGGCTGGCTACGCGGCGCCCGCACCCGGCCGGTCGAGCTGCGCTACGAGCGCATCGAGCCACGTGCCGCCGCCCGACGCGCCATCCTGGGCAAGCCCGGTGAACGCCTCGATGGCCGCGCGGTCCAGGCACTCTACCACCTGGTCGATCCGCCTGTCCACCTGCGGCCCGGTCTGCTGATGGAGATCGATCTCGCCGCAGCGCACAAGCCGGAGCGCTGACATGCACCGCACGATCTGCGACAACGATGCCCTGGAGCCGATCCGCACCATCGACCTCGCCTCCGCCCTGGGCGCCGGCGTCGAGGAGGCCACCCTGGCTGGCCGGATCGCCACCATCGGCATGTGCACCGGGGTGCTGCAGCGCCACGCCTACTGGTCCTTCCTCGACGACCAGGGCTTCCCCGGACGCCATGTCCACGAGGCGCATCCGCAGGCAGTAGCCTTCCTCGCCCACCTCGACGGCCGGCCGGTCGGCGCCGCCGCCCTCATTCCGGACTCACCCCTCGGCCTGCCGCTGCCCGAGGCATTCCAGCCGACCATCGCTCGCCTGCGTCGCGACGGGAGGCAGATGGCCCTCCTCGATCCGCTGGTCATCCCCGCCGAGCTCGATGCCCGTGCCGCCGGTCTGTTCATGCGCGCCCTGCTGCGCCTCGCCATCCTCACCGCCCGCCGTCTCGACGGGCGCTCCGACATCCTGGTGCGCTGCGAGCCGCGCTTCGCCCGCTTCTTCGCCCAGGTCCTCCTCTTCACCACCGATGCCGAGGAGCCCTCGGCCGCGAACGGCGCCCCCGCCCAGATCCTCCTCCGCCTTGACCTCGACCTCTGTCCCGGCGAATGGCTGCGCCTCTATGGCGACGGAGCCTGGAGCCCCTACGGCCTCCATATCCGGCCCAGCCCGCAGGCGACCCGTGTCATCGAATGGCTGCGCCGCCACCGCCAGCCGCCATCGTTCCATGAACTGGTCACCACCTGGATCGATCCGCGCGACGGATCGCCTCCCCTCGACTACGACAGCTTCCACCGCCTGCGGCGCCTCTACCCAGGACTGGCCGAACACCTCGCCATCCACCACGCCGATCCCGATGGCGCCCGGCCCGCCCGGGCCGCCGGCACCGGTCCCATTCCGCGCATCCGCACCCCGCTGCCGTGGCGGGAGGACATCGCGGGAAGCCCATGACCCCGACACGGGCGCGGCGTGGCCGGTTCAGCGTTCTGCCGCCTCTGCCGGGCCCGTCTGACGGGCGCCGGCACGGAACACGAGGATGCTGTTCGTCGGCATCCTGAGCCGCCCTTCGTGCGCCTGGATCGCCTCGACACGCCACGCCTTGGCCTCGCCGGGCACCTCCGGGATGGCCAGCCGGTCGGCAGCGCACGACATCAGCTCGGCGCTGCGCACCGCCAACGGCGAGTCCCCGGAGCGCAGCTCCAGATCGATGGATTGCGCACAGGTGTTGACGACCATGCCGCCGATGGTGGAGCCGTCGCCGCTCCGGCAGATGAACCAGTGGAGATCCCCCGCCCCTTCCGCGAACAGGGCCGAACTCATCGGTCCCAGATCGGCCCGGTGCTCGATCAGCAGCGGGCACTCGCGCATCAGCTCGTTGAGCATCCGGTTCACCGGGCCGAAGGGACCGACATCGAAGCTCGGCCTGCCATGCGTGCTGCGCAGCTCCCCGGGCTTCCCCTCGCCGACCCCGTCAGGGGTCTGGAACATCCATTCGCTGCCGTCCTGGTTCGGACCGGCGTTGCCCGTGCCGGGCGTCCAGTAGCCGAGCCCGCTGGTGCACAGGAACTCGTGCGCGGCCGACCAGTCGACCCGCGGATGGGCCAGCAGGGTCATGGCGAACTTCGCGTTCCACAGCGCCCCGGTGCGGAAGGTGCGATGCTGCGTCCCGCCGACGCCGGTGTAGCGCCACTCGGTCACCAGGTACCTGAAGTGGTCGGTGCCGGGCGTCTTCGCCAGGATCTCCGCGATGTTGTCCAGTCCCCGCTGGTTGGCGCTGTAGCGGCTCGCCGAGCCGTAGACATGGATCTGCAGGTGGCTGAATCCGCGGATGTCGTCACCCAGGGCCGGCAGCATGCTTTCGTGCCAATCGAACCAGCCCTGCCGGCGATGGTCCTTGGCGATAAATTCTTGAATGGCCGGGTCATCCGTGTTGCGCAGCATCACCGGCACGGCCAGCCTGATGTCCGGCTGCAGCGCCCGGGCCGCAGCGAGGATCTTGCGTGCGTACTGCGCATACAGCACGGGATCCCACGACGACCAGCACTCGTTGCCGATCTCCCAGGCGACGTAGAGGTCCAGGTAGCCGTTGTCCTTCACCCAGGTCAACTTGCGCCGGAAATCATCCACCGCGCCGTCGAAGTAGCCTGGATTGTCGCGGAACCTGAACACCTGGCCGCTCTCCGGCTGGTAGTACAGATGGTCATTGATGGCGCCGATGAGACGGATGCCGTTGGCGCGGCAGAAGCGATGGAACTCCTCTGGCGAGAACCAGGCGATGTCGGGATGGTTGCGCGTGATGACGAAGCGCTCCGGCTTCGCGTCGATGCCGAAGCGCTCGGCCAGGGCGTCGAAATCGCCAGGCTGGAACAGCTTGTAGGCCGGATCCTCGCCCGCCTTGCTCTGCTTCAGCAGGCGCAGCCTGGTCTCGGCATCGCGCAGCTTCCACGTCTCACCGCGCCCTGACCAGCCATAGATGGAACGGCCGTCCAGACGGATCACCGGCCGGCCGATGTCCTGCATGAAGCCGGCGAACAAGCCCGAATCGAGCATCTTCTTGATGCTGTAGTGGATGCGGAACTGCTGCGCGTTCGCCCCGAGCTGGCAGTTCGTCAGGTCCTTGGCCGCTTGGCTGGCATCGACGGCGATGGTCCGCGCGACGACATCCTCGCCCGCATACACCGACAGCACGGTGCCCAGGATGGCGATGGTCGCAAAGGGCAGTCGCATGGCTGCGGATCCTTGGGGATGAGGAAGATCGTCCGCGTCACTTCCAGCGGTTGAGCGTCAGCAGCTCCGGCATGGCCGCCCGCTGCACCGATCCGTCGAAGCAGACCATCTGGGCATAGCCCTGGTGCCGGTAGGAGATCGCCGCGTTCACCTTGGTGCCTTCGAAGCCGGCGCTCCACGAGGTGGCGGAGGTCGACAGGATGAGCCAGTCGAGGGCATCGGCGAAGATCATCACCCGCGACCTCGCCTGACCGGCGTTCGACTGCGCCAGGCTGTTAGCCGCCGGGCTGTGCCCGGGCGCCGAACGGTTCAGTCCGTAGCTGAGCTGGATCTGGCGGCTCTTCGTCTGGCGGGATGGGCACAGCATGTTGCCGGGCAGGCAGGCGGCACCCACGTCATCCGGCTCGACTTCCAGGTAGGACCTGACGAATTCCGCGTTGTAGGCCCAGCCATGCGTGAAATCGAAGGTGACGCCATCCGCCTTGCGCAGCGCGGACGGCGGGAAGAGCCCGTTGTGATCCGAGGCATAGGTCATCGCGGCAAGGCCGAGCTGGCGCAGGTTGGAGGCGCATTGCGTACCGTAGACGGCACGACGCACCGTCGTGATGGCAGGCAGCAGCATGGCGGCCAGCACGGCGATGATCGAGATGACCACCAACAGCTCGATCAGCGAGAACGCGGCGCGGGCGGTTGCTGGCTTGGGGATGCACATGACTGCATGTTAGCCTATCCTCCCCGGTCGTCAGGGCGAGGCTCTGGTGATTCTGGGCGCCGATGTTGCCAAAGCGGTCACGGCAGCGCCGGGCGCCAGGGATGGCGGTCAGCATCGGGCGACGGCTTGCACCAGATCGGCGACCGGAATGGCAAGATCGACGGCCGCGCGGCGTGCACGGGAAGCGGCATGATGTCCTCATTCCACCTCCCGTAGCGGTTTGCGCAGGACCGCCGAGCAGCACGGAGATCCGGCAATGATCATCACCAGTCCTCCTGCCACCCTCTGCACGGCCGAGGTCGGCATCATCGGCGGCGGCTTCGCCGCGGTGGCCGCCGCACGGCACCTGCGCGCCCAGGGACTGTCCGTCATCCTCCTCGACCGCCAGGCGGCGGTGTGCTGGGAGGCGGGATGGACCATGGCCCTTCCCCCCGGAGATGGCGACGACGCGGCCTGGACGCAGGTGGCGACAGCCCTGGCGGCCGAGGGCGCGCTTGCCGGCGGACACCTCTCCGGGGCGGCGGCCGAGGTGGCCGGCATGGCTCTGCTGGAGGGATGCGGCGCCCTGCATCTGGGCTATCTCGCCCCGCTGGCGGCGGAGTGCGTGGATGGCCGCATCGTCGCGGTCATCGCTGCCGCCCGCAGCGGCCAGGTCCGCATCGCGGCCGACCGCTGGCTCGACGCCAGCGAGGACGGCGAGCTGGCGCGCCTGGTCGACACCGGACTGGTCCCGGATCCGCCCCCCACCTCGCGGATCGCGATCTGCCTCCAGCGCGCGGCGTGGAGCGTCGGCCCCCTCGATCTTGGCGACCTGCCCGGCGTGGGTCGCGCCCGGCTGCAGCCGGGCTATGT
>JAFLCQ010000419.1 GCA_017302815.1 Planctomycetota bacterium | reverse complement strand
CGGATGCGCAGGCGGCTCCCGCCACCGTCGCCGCTCCCACCGCCGCTGCGGCGAAAGTCGATGTCGAGGCGATCCGCGCCAAGATCGAGAAGTCGCAGGAGGAGAAGTTCCACGTCCGCAAGGAGGTGCTGGAGTTCATCCGCGAGTTCGGCCTCGTCCTCTTCGTCTATTGCGTCGGCATGATGGTCGGCCCCGGCTTCCTGCAGTCGCTGCGCAACCAGGGCGTGCGTTGGAACATCATGGCGGCCTCGGTGGTCCTCCTCGGTCTCGGGGTCACCGCCCTGGTCGTGGTCATCGCCGGCCAGCATCCCACCGCCGCGGTCGGCGTGATGAGCGGCGCGATCACCAACACCCCCGGCTGGGCCGCTGCCCAGGCCACCCTGAAAGAGCTCAAGACCCCCGCCGAGCAGGTCGCCCAGACCGTCTCCGGCTACGCCGTCGCCTACCCCTTCGGCGTCTTCGGCATCATCAGCTCGCTGCTGATGGTGCGCTTCATCTTCGGCATCAAGCCGCGGGACGAGGTGGATGCCTTCGCCGCCGCCAATCGCGGCGGCTCCGGGGCCGGCAACATCAACCTGCGCGTCAGCAATCCCGGCATCGTCGGCAAGACGGTCGCCCACATCGCCGACATCGCCGGCGACGAGGTGGTCATCTCGCGCATCCAGCGCGGCGACGAGCAGACCGTGCCCAAGCCCGAATACGTCCTGGCCAACGGCGATCTCATCCACGCCGTGGGCGGCAAGTCCGGTCTCGAACGCCTGCAGGAGATCGTCGGCGAGCGCATCGAGTCGGACATGCGTTCGGCCGAGGTCTGCCGCCGCCTGGTCACCGCCGAGGTCGTGGTCACCAACCAGCACGTGGTCGGCGAGACCATCCGCGAGCTCAACTTCCCCGAGTCCTGCGGCGCCACCGTCACCCGCATCAAGCGGCATGGCAAGGAGCTGCTCGCCGGCGACGAGGTGGATCTGCACTTCGCCGATCGCGTCGTCGTGGTCGGCGACGAGATGGGCATCAAGCGCGTCGAGCAGCGGGTCGGCAACAGCCAGGCCCTCCTCGACCATCCGCAGCTGATCGGCCTCTTCTTCGGCATCGCGGTCGGCATCATCCTCGGCCAGATCCCCATCCCGATCCCCGGCCTGTCGCAGCCGGTGAAGCTGGGCCTCGCCGGCGGCCCCATCGTCGCCGCCCTGGTCTTCAGCAGCCTCGGCCACCTCGGCAAGCACATCATCTTCCACGTCGGCAAGGGTGCCAACAACCTGATGCGCGAGTTCGGCATCGCGCTCTTCCTCGCCTGCGTCGGCCTGCTGTCGGCCCAGGGCTTCGTCACCTACGCCTTCAGCGCCCAGGGCGTCACCTGGATCCTCTGCGCGCTGTGCATCGCCATGATCCCGCTCCTGGTGGTCGGCATCGTCGCGCGCCTGTTCTTCAAGGAGAACTACACCGCGCTGATGGGTGTGATGGCCGGCTCGTGCACCGACCCGCCCGCGCTGGCCTTCGCCAACGGCACCGCCGGCAACGAGCTGCCTGGCCTCGCCTACGCCACGGTCTACCCGCTGACCATGCTCATGCGTGTGGTTGGCGCGCAGATCTTCGTCCTCCTGTGGCTGGCGACCTGACCTGCCCAGGCGGCAATCGCGAACCGGATCCGATTATCCTCTTTTCACGCGCAGGGACTTCGTAGAAACAACGACGTGATCTCCCAGACCGCCGAGTACGCCCTGCGCGCCATCGTCTTCCTGGCCGACAATGCCGGTGAAGCGCATACCACCGAGGAGATCGCCCGCGCCACCAAGGTGCCGGTCGGCTATCTCGCGAAGATCATGCAGGGGCTCTCGCGTTCGAAGCTGGTCAATTCCCAGCGCGGGCTGCATGGCGGTTTCACCCTGGTCAAGGCGCCGCGCGAGCTGTCGATCTACGAGGTGGTGCAGGCGGTCGATCCGATCATGCGCATCGACCGCTGCCCGCTGCATCTCGAGGGGCATGGCGATGAGCTGTGCCCGCTGCACCGGACCCTCGACAAGGCCATGGGCCAGGTCGAGGACCTCTTCCGCAGCACCACCATCGACCAGATGCTGAACAGCCCGGGCGAGCACCGTCCGCTCTGTTCGTTCCCGCGTAATCCCTGACTGGAATTGGTTTTGCGGGGCGGCAACGCCGCCCGTGGGCCGGGCGTAGGATCTGCATGCGTCCGAGCCTGCCGCTTCTCGCCTCCCTGCTCTCCGCCGCCTGCGCCTGTGCCGCCGACGTCGAGCTCTCCCTGACCAACGGGCGCACCGTGCGCGGCGAGGTCGTCTCGGAGTCCGAGGCGAACATCGTCCTGCGCAGCCGCTATCCCGGCCGCGGATCGGTGAAGCAGGTCGAGAGCAGCTACATCAAGTCCGACATCCTGCGCCGCAAGGATCTGCCTGGCGTCATGCAGCAGTACGAGCAGCGCAGCAAGCAGACCCCGGACACCGTCCCCGAGCAGTGCACCCTGGCGCAATGGGCCTACGAGAACTGCCTGCGCGAGCAGGCCCGGACCCACGCCCTGCGCGTGCTGGGCATGGATCCCGAGAACGCCTGGGCGCGCCGCATCCTCGACAACAGCGGCTACATGGAGGTCGACGGCAAGTGGGTCGACGAGGCCGAGCATCTCAAGGCCAACGGCCTGGTCCGCGTCGATGGCGAGATCATGGTCGCCGGCCTGGCCGACGCCCGCACCGCCTACAAGCGGGCCAAGGCGGCCTACGCCACGGCCAAGCACAAGTACGATGAAGCGAAGGGCGTCGCCACCGAGAAGCCGCGCAGCGCCGCGTCCGCCGAGGCGAAGGCCAAGGAGTCGGCCGCCGCCGCCGAGGCGGCGAAGAAGTCGGTCGAGGAGGCCGAGGCGCAACTGGCCCAGATCCGCGAAGAACCCGCCGGCAAGGGCGATGATGCGCGCAAGGAGCGTCTCGACCGCATCAGCAAGGCGCAGCAGGCGGTGAACGCGGCCAAGCAGAAGCAGCGCGACGCCAAGGACGCGGCCGACAAGGCGCAGCAGGCGGCGAAGTCGGACAAGCGGGCCGGCGACAACGCCAAGTCCTCGCTGCCCGAGCTCGAAGCCGCCCTCGCCAAGGCCGATGCCGAGCTCAAGGCGGCGGCGGCGAAGCTCCCGGCGGATGATCCGCTGCTGAAGGAGGAGGCGCCTGCCGAGGCCAAGGCCGCCGACAAGGATGCCGGCGCCGCGCCGAAGGACGATCAGCAGGCCGAGCCGGAGAAGCCGAAGGTGCGCCGCCTGCGCGCCGGCGGCGGCGATTAGCGGAACCGCTCCCGCACCAGCCGGCGCAGGTCGTCGAGGCCGCGCACCTGCTGCACCGCGGCCCGGAAATCGGTAAACCACGGTTCATCCTTGCAGAAGTAGCAGGACATGCGCGGGATCCGGCGCAGGGCGAGGCCGGGGCCGTACCAGCGCCATTCGGCCTCGATGAGGGCGAGCAGCTCGCGCCCGCGCGCCTGCGCATCCGGACGCTGCGGTGGCGGCGC
>JAFLCQ010000418.1 GCA_017302815.1 Planctomycetota bacterium | reverse complement strand
TGGTCCGGGCCATCGCCAGGCGAGAAGGCGATCACCGCCACGACCGCTCCGGCTGCCGGCGCCGCGCCGCGCCGCCACGCCAGGCCCTCCAGACCAGGGGAAGTCCCCCCGAGATCGGCGGGGACGGGGTCGGCGGCGCAGCAGGCCACCGCGAGGATGCACAGGAGCAGGATCCGCACGCCCTGCATCCTGGACCTCGGCCAGCGCGGTCCACCATGCCGCGCATGCTCGCCGTCAGCTGGAACGTCAACGGGATCCGCGCCGTCGCCAAGAAGGGCATCGTGCCCTGGGAGGCGGTGCCCGGCGCCGACATCGTCGCCCTGCAGGAGGTGCGCGCCCGCACCGACCAGATCGGCGAGCTGGCCGAGCCGGAGGGCTGGCACGCGTCCTGGTTCGCCGCCGAGAAGCCCGGCTACTCCGGCGTCGCCATCGTCAGCCGCAGCAAGCCCGACGAGGTCGTCGAGGGCATGGGCGAGGACGACTACGACCGCGAGGGCCGCGTCATCACCGCCCGCTTCGGCACCCTGGCGGTGGTCAGCGCCTACTTCCCCAACAGCCAGGAACTGGGCGCGCGCATCGCCTACAAGCTCGGCTTCTGCGCCGCCATGGAGCGCCACCTCGCCGCCTGGCGCGCGCGCGGCTGCGGCACCCTGCTGCTGGGCGACTACAACATCGCCCACCAGCCGATCGATCTCGCCCGCCCGGCCGACAACGAGGAGAATCCCGGCTACCTGCCGCAGGAGCGCGCCTGGTTCAGCCGCTACCTGTCGCTGGGCTACCGCGACGTCTTCCGCGAGAGGAACCCGTCCCTGGCCGGCGCCTACAGCTGGTGGACCATGCGCGGCGGCGCCCGCGCCCGCAACGTCGGCTGGCGCATCGACTACGGCACGGTCTCGCCGGACCTCGCCGACCGCGTCGCCGATGCGCGCATCCACGCCCAGGTGATGGGCAGCGACCACTGCCCGGTCAGCGTCACACTGCGCTGATCACCAGTAGTAGGAGGCGGTATAGGCCTCGGTGGCGACCTTCAGCAGGTTCACGCGCCAGCTGCCGGTGACCGCCGGGAAGACCGGCTCGTCGTAGATCATCTCGTACTGGTAGCGCACATCCATGGCGTTGCGCACCGCATCGCCATCGCTCAGGCTCGTCTCCTTGAGGCCGTCCTGCCCCGAGCCGCCGCCGGTGGCGAGGACGTGCCAGTAGGCGTTGATGCCGACGTCCATCTGCTGGATGTGGGCCCAGCCCAGACGATCATCCAGCGCCTTGCCGCTGATCGAGGCCGCCGGAAGGTTGCCGATGGTGTAGGCGGTGCCGGCCACGGCCCAGGGGGCATGCCCCTTGTTGACCTGGTTGGCCATGCACAGGCGCGCCGCCTGCATCATGATCCAGGCCTGGGCGTTGAGGGTGACGTTGGAGCCGTTCTTGATGCCGTTGTAGACCTTGACCGTCACCCCCAGCGCCAGGCTGAGCAGGATGGTGATGAGGCCCAGCACGACGATCATGACCGCGCCGCGGCGTGCGGCATCGCGACGAAGACGGCTCATGGATTCACCATGATGGGCACGAGGAGCATTGTGTCGTCGCGACCGGCCTTGTATGCTTCATGGTCTCGTAAGCGGTAGAGTGCCCAATCGACAGCGATCTGAATAGGCACATCAGGTGGAATCACATTTCCGGACACCGGAACCCCCACTCGGCTGATCTGTTCTCCGAGAGGAAACTGCGCTACCTTGTCCGGCTTGCCGATGCTCCACAGCACTGCCGCCTGAGCAACCTGGTTAAAACCGTCGACACGCTCGATCTTGCGCACGAACTTCTGGATGAAGAAGAAGGAGGCGAAGGCGATCTGCATCACCGCCATGCCGACCGCCAGGGCGACCAGCATCTCGACGAGGGTGTAGCCACGCGGCGTATGGCGGTTCATAGGTGCTGGTCCGGAACGAGGTAGCGGGCGAGAAAATGCACGGTGGTGGGCCGGTTGGTGCGCACGCCTTCGGTGCTGCCCTGCCAGAAGGTCACCTGCCGCCACTGCATCTGGATGGGTCCCGCGGTCTCGGTCGACGACTGCGCCGAGATCGTGATGACCAGCGAACCGTAGGTCTTGAGGGCGTCGTCGCCGACGCCGGTCACTCCCGTGGTCTTGAACACGCGCACTTCATCGCCGGCCGCATAGTCGTCGCCGCGGAAGGTGACGTTGCTGACCGAGGCCGGCTCATCCAGGATGTCGCTGGTGCTGGTGAGGAAGTCTCCGCCGCCAGGGCTGTTCTTGTCGACGTGCCAGTCGGTCAGCAGCATCGCCGCCGCCGCTGACAGGGTGCGATGGTAGGTCGTGGTCTGCTGCTGCAGCAGGCGCGCGAAGGCCGCCGATCCGGCGAGGAAGGCGATGATGAAGGCGGCCGTCGCCCCGATCACCTCGATGAGGGTGAAGCCGCGGCGGAAGCGCCCCAGCCGCGGTTCAATGCTTGTTGGCATCGACATAGATGATCCCGGTCTTGGCGATATGCGCGTACAGCCGCGCGGTCTTGCCCTTGGTGCTCCAAATATCGATCTCGACCGACTGGTGCGTGGCTGTTGGATTGCTGATGCTGGCCAGCGTCGTGCTGGGGTCCGGACTGCCATCCAGGCTCGCCATGACGAAGCCATGGCGCGGACTGAACGCTATGTGCAGATACTTCGAGCTGCCGGACGAGAGGCTGTAGGTGGTCGGCAGCGTGGGATCAGGGTCGATCTTCACCTGCCCGGCGGGCCGGAACAGGTCGACGAACTCGATCACCCAGACCATGCTCGGGGACAGCTGGGTCCAGAACATCTGCTGGCCGATGTCGGCCTTGAGGTTGTTGTCGACCGGGTCGTTGTAGAGCGACGGCGCGCCGACGATCCACGGCTTGATGTAGCCGGCGGCGCGCACCGCACCCGGGGCCGGGGTGTCGGAGGTGTACATCAGCGTGTAGCCGTAGACCAACCCGGCGCTGCCGAACTGGCGGGCGTTGCGGAACTGCACCGCGTGCACGTTCTGCAGCACGTTGGCGGTGGCATAGAGATCGGTCTTGCGCTGCATCAGGGCGACGCCCGGCAGCAGCATGGCCATGACCACCATGATGATCCCCACCACCACGATCATCTCGATCAGGGTGAATGCGCGTGTCGTCCTCATCTCGTCGCCACCTCGGTAAGGGTTGCACTGGTCCAGGATCCGCCGGCGCCGATCGTCCGCGCCGCTCCATCGAGGGTCGCCACCTCGACCGCCCCGCGCATCACGACCACCTGCGTCCGCCGGGCGGCGACGCCGATCGTCGCCGCCGCGTCGGACAGGCGGATGGTGGCGTCCGGGGTGCGCACGGCGAAGAGATCACCGCCGGCGACGTCGGCGGACATGCTGCCGCTGGCCAGCACCACGCGCCCATGCACGCGATCGGTCGCCTCGACGACGGCCTCGCTGGCGCTGCCGATCTCGCAGCGTCCGCCAGCGAAGGCGATGGCCAGATGCGCGCCGACCGGCACCGACACGCGG
>JAFLCQ010000417.1 GCA_017302815.1 Planctomycetota bacterium | reverse complement strand
AGGCGGACGACGCGCACGGAGGCGAACTCGCGGTGGAGGCCATCCGCCGCCTGCGCACCGCGTTGCGCACGCGGCTCGCCGGCGGCGCGGCGATCGTCGACGTGGTGCTGACCGCCGATCTCCTGCGGCTGTCGCCGGCCTGGCAGGTCGAGGACGGACGGGCCGTCGGCGACTGGATCGGCGAGCACCTGCCCGGGTGCGTCCGCGTGTCGCGGGCCTCGATCATGGCCGGCGAGCGCTGGTGGGGCTACGCCGCCGCGCTGGCCGTGGCCGCCTGGAGTGGCGATGAGCGGCGCATGCCCGCCCTGTTCGCGGAGCTGCGTCGCGAGCTTGCCGTCGATCTGGAGTCCGGAAGGCGCGGATCCCTGCGGCCTGGCGATCTGGCGCCGGTCCTCCTGGCGGCAGACATCATGCGCTCGGCCACCGGCCGCTGCCCGCCGCCTCCGCCGACCTGGCTGGAGATGCTGGCGGCATGGCCGGACCCGCACGATCTCGTCGCGTTGCCGTTGCGCGGGCCGCAGCCCTGGCGCCTGCCCGACGCCAAGGCTGACGCGGACGCGCGCGGCGGCTGGCCGGAAGCGGTGCTGACCGGCCTGGATCCGAACGTCCCCTGATCCGCCCACCGCTCCCGCCCTCTGCGTCACCCTGGCCGATGCGACATGCGCCCTGCACCGCCCGGCCGGCCGCCGAAGCGGACGGTCGACGGCTGCGCCGCCCGATCCGCCGTGCACCAAGCGGTGTTCACGGGGCGGTTCGCAGACAGCCGCGGTTCGCCGCGCCATCCGGCCATGGCTCGCCATCGATGTCGGCGGGCACGCACGCCAGGCGCACGCCGCTGCCCGCCAGCGGTCCTCCGGCGCGCGGACGGTAATCGGCGGCGGACGGATCGGCGAAGACGGGGTCGCCCTGGCTGGCTCCTTCGACCAGGACCGCCGTGGGGCGCACGACGTGGCTGGCACGCACGCTGACCCCGGCCATCCACTGCGGATCCGAACCGTCCATGCTGGGCACGACGCCGTTGACGAAGGCGACATCGCGGGTCAGCGGACCGGTGCCGCGCCAGTGCCAGTGCTGGTTCGGCAGGGTCAGATGCAGGAAGAGGACGTTCTCCATGCGGCCGACGTACTGCGAGCGCAGCGGACTGTCCGGAGGATCCTTGACGAAGAGGCAGTTCACGAAGGCCGAGTCCTGCACGTTCAGCCCGAAGAAGCCCTGCGCGCCGCAGCGCAGGCCGCGGCAGTTGTAGAGGATGAAGGACTTCATCGCCGTCTTGTCGCCGACATGGCTCTGCACGAAGTCCGGATGCGCCTCGCTGCCACCGCGATCGATCGTCTCGACCGTGCAGTTGATCGCCACCCGGGCGCCGGTGAAGGCATCCGAGCAGATGCGCCGCATCACCAGTCCACGCATCAGCCGCGCCGAGGGGCCGTCGTTGAGATCCATCACCGTCCCGCCGGTGATGTAGGCCGGGTACTCGTTGCCGAACATCACCGTGCCCATCTCGCGCCCACCGCGGCAGATCATCGCGCACTGGTCGATCCACACCTCGTGGCGGCCCTGTTCGCCGGCCAGGATGGTGTTGTAGCCCTTCTTCTCCGGATCTGCGGCGAAGGTCAGACCGACGAAGCGCAGCTTGTCGGCGCCGGGACGGCCGGGGGTGATCACCACCGCCTCGGCGGCGACGCCCTCGTCGGGCTGGATGGTCGTCCAGCGCGTGCGCCTGCCGCCGCCCAGACCCTGCGCCGGATAGCTGCCGGGGCGCAGGCGCACCGTGCCCGCCTCGCCAGCGGCGGTGAGACCGGCCTTCAGCGAGCGCAGCGGACGCGCCGCGTCGCCGGGACCGGCATCGTCGCCGTTGGCGGCATCGACCACCACCGTGCGGCCGGCCGGCAGCGAGCCGCCAGCGTTGGCGATCAGCGCCAGCGGCTGCAGCTCCAGCACCGTGGCGGGGCTGTCCTGCACCGTCACCCGCGCCTGCACCGCGACCGGCCCGTCGGGCAGGCTCGCCGGATCGAGGGGGCAGACGAACTCCCATACTCCGGTGTCCGGATTGCGGCTGGGGGCGCTCACCGTCCGATCCAGCAGCGGCTTGCCGCCGCCATCGACGCGGAAGGCGACGCTCAGCGGCCGTAGGTGGAAGGCGACCACGCCGAGGTGGATCGGCCGCGTCACCTCTTGATGCGGCACCACGTCCCAGGCGGCTACCGGCGGCGGCGCCAGGGCCGGTTCGCCAGCCACCGCCAGGACGGCCGTGCACAGAACAATGAAATTACGAGTTATCATTGGCGACATGTACGGAATCGCCCCGCCGATGGCAAGCGCCACCGCTTCCCGGCGTCGCATGCGTCAGGTCCACCGTTCGCAGCGGACGCACAGCTCCAGCAACCCAGAACCGAGCGCACGTCCGCGCCGCGCCGCAGCTACTTCGCGCGCGTCTTCAGCCACTCGCTGACGGTCATGAAGCGGCAGCCTTGCGCCTTGAGGTAGCGCACCGCCTTCTGGAAGTTGGCGAAGCGCTCATCGTCCCACTGGTTGGCGTGGCCCTGCAGGGCGAGGTAGTCGAACTTGCGGCTGACCTCCTCATAGCGCTTCTGCACCGCCTCGGGGTTGGGCTTGAACAGCGGCACCTCCAGCTCCATGCGCCGCTCGATAAGGATCTTGCTCGACGTCGAACCCTTCTTGGGGCCATAGAACCACACCACCTGGATGCTGGCGACCGCTTCCAGCGCCTTGTCGGTGTCGGTATCGGTGCCGCTCCAGTGCGGACCGAAGGCGACGTATTCGAAGCCGAAGCGCTGCTTCGCCAGCTCCTGGCCGCGTTGCAGCGCCTTCAGCTGCAGGTCGTATCCCGAGCCTTCGAACTCGCCCTTATGGTCCTTGTCATGCGGGTACTTCTCGTCGTAACCATGGTGCCAGAACTCGATCACGCCCTTCTCCGTCATGTCCTTCACCCAGGCGTCGAGGACGGGATCGGGCTTCTCCAGAGCGCTGTTGATCACGCCGAAGTTGGCCTTCAGCCCCTCGCTGGCGATGAAGTCGGCGGCCTTCTTCCAGCGCTCGGTGACGCGGGTCACATCGTCGAGCTTCAGCATGACGATCGGCGCCGGCGCAGCGCCGGCAGGCGCGGCGTCCCCCGCCGGCAGGGCGGCGGCGCAGCAGAGGAGGACGGAGGAGAGGCAGGCGGTCGCGCGCATGGGATGTCCTGATCCTGTGTATGGTATCGTTATCATAACGGGTGCCAAGCCGGTCGTGACCACCCCCTCCAAGTCCAGATCAGACAGTGGGTCGGGCGCGGAAGCGCCCCGGCGACACCCCGACCTGGCGCCGGAAGGCCTTGGCGAAGGCGAAGGGATCGCCGTAGCCGACCGCCGCGGCGATGGCGGCGAGGCCGTCGCCACGACGCTGCTGCAGCAGGTCGCAGGCCAGCTCCATCCGCCGCCGCAGGCGGTAGGCGGCAGGCGAGCAGTGCACACGCGCCGCGAAGGCCTTGCGGAAGTGCTCGTAGCCGAGGCCGACGCGGCGGGCGACCGCCGGCATCGACATCGGCCGGTCGAGGTCGCGATCGAGCAGCGCCGTCG
>JAFLCQ010000416.1 GCA_017302815.1 Planctomycetota bacterium | reverse complement strand
CTGCGCCGGCCCCGGAAGCCGCGCCCGCACCCGCGCCGAAGCAGGAGGCCAAGCCGTGATCCGCACCGTCCTCGCCTGCTGCCTCGCCCTCGCCGCCTGCTGGGCGGGCGAAAACCTGGCTCCGCACCAGGGCACCGTCGTGCTGGCCGACCGCAGCTTCGACAATGTCTGGATCAGCGCGGAGACCACCGAGAACGTCGCCCACACCCTGGACGACAAGCGCGACGGCCCCCCGACCACCACCAACCGCGGCAAGTACATCCGCGTCGACTACGTGCGGCCCAACGACGTGGGCTGGATCCGCGGCGACATCGCCGCCACCAAGGGCGACTGGGCGAACGCCGCCGCCGAGTTCATGAAGGCGACGCAGTCGCGCGAGAGCTGGTACACCCGCGAGAACGCATTCCTGCGCGCGGCCGAGGCCTTCAACCTCGCCGGCAAGCCGGATGACGCCCTCAAGGCCCTCGACGGGCTCAACGCCGCCTTCCCCAAGTCGGTGCAGCAGGCGCAGCTGACCTACCTGCGTGGCCAGGCCCTGCAGAAGAAGGGCGATGCCGCCGGCGCCCTGAAGGTGTTCGCCGAGCTGGCCGGCAAGGCCGCCTGGGGCATCGAAGCGGTGGCCCTCGGCTCGCTCGGCCAGGCCGAGCTGCTGACCGCGCAGCAGAAGCCGGACGAGGCGGCCAAGGCGCTGATCGCAGCCTTCGCCAAGCTCGACGCATCGAAGGATGCCGAGCTCTTCGGCAAGGTCGGCCTGGCGCTGTCGACCAGCCAGCAGGCCGCCGGCCAGACCGAGGCCGCCCTCGCGACCCTGCGCCGCCTGGCCTACGGCGCCTCGGACGGCGCCAGCCGCGCCCGCGCCCAGCTCGCCTGGGCCAAGCTCCTGGCCACCGGCGATGCCGGCCTCTTCGAGGCCCTGGACCACGCCGTCATCGCCATGAATGCCCGCGAGGCCGACGGCGCCACCGCCGACCAGGCCAGCGCCCTGGCCCGCCAGCTGGTCGCACGCATCGACAAGCTGCCCGAGGCCCAGGCGTCGAACGAGATCAAGGCGGAATACCGCCGCTACCTGTCGAGGTGAGACCCATGCATCCGTTCACCGCCTGCTGCCTCCTCCTCGCTCTCGCCGCCGCCGCCATCCAGGCCGGCGAGGCCGGACTCGATCTGGTCATCCTCAAGGAGAAGGGTCCGCGCCAGTGCTGGATCACCGCCGAGAACGCGGATGAGATGCGCTGGAAGATGACCCCCGACGCCGCCACTGAGAACAAGACTCCCCGACGCGAGATCAAGAGCGTCGAGTACGCGTTCCAGCGCGGTTCCAGCGCCTTCACCCAGGGCCTGGAGGCACGCGAGCGCGGCAAGTTCGAGGAATCGGCCGAGCTCTTCGGCCAGCTCGCCGGTGGCGAGCGCGAGGCCGAGATCGTCGTCGGTTCGCTGCAGGCCGGCACCAGCTGGGAGCTGGCCGGCAAGTCCGCCGAGGCCGCCGCCGCCTTCGCCAAGGTGGTCGAAAAGGCGCCCAACCACCCCTACGCCTTCGACGCCCGCTACCGTCTGGGCATGGCATACGCCCTGGATACCGCCAATGCGGCAAAGGCGGAGGAGATCGCCAAGAAGCTCGATGAGGACGCCAAGGGCGCCAAGGGCGGCCAGCAGGCCAGCGTCCGCGCCGCCGCCATCCGCGCCGCCCTGGCGCTGAAGAAGGGCGACCCCGCCGAGGTCCGCCGCCAGGTCAGCCGCGCCAGCTTCAACCCCGAGTCCGAGCGCGAGAGCTGGCTGCACTTCAACCTGTTCATGGCCGATGCGATGCGCGCCGCCAAGCAGGGCAAGGAGGCGGTGCAGATCTACGAGCGCATGCTGCCCGCCCTGACCGACGATCCCGCCGCCGCCGCCCGCATCCGCCTCGGCATCGGCCTCGGTCGCATCGACAGCGATCGCCTCGGCGCGATCACCGAGCTGCTGACCCTGGACGCGATGCCCTACGGCTCGCCCGACCAGAAGTGCGAAGCCCGCTTCCACGCCGGCCGCCTGCTGTGGGCCGAGGTGCAGGCGATGCCCAAGGAGGCCGCCGCCGACGAGCGCAAGGCCGCCTTCGCCAAGGATTCGCTGTTCACCGCCCGCATGCTGCTGACGGCGGCGGCGAACACGGCCTCCAACCATCCCTGCAAGGCCCAGGCAGCCGAGCTGCTGAAGACCCTGCCGCCGGACGAGGAGGAGGAGAAGGCGCGCGTGAAGGCTGAAGCCGAGGCCAAGGAGAAGGCCGACGCCAAGGCCAAGGCCGAAGCGGACGCCAAGGCCAAGGCGGCCGCGACGCCGGCTCCTGCGCCGGCTCCCGCTCCGAAGAAGTGAGCGGCAGCGGCAGCCAGCCGCAATCGGTCGTGGTCCGCGCCATACGCCACCGCCGGTGGTAGTGTGCTATGCATTGCATGGCATGGCCTTAGGGGCTATGGTGCGCTCCTATGCCCTTCGCCGGCAATCTCCGCACCCTGCCCCTGCCGGACGTCTTCCAGACCCTGAACAACATCAAGGCCACCGGCGTCCTGCGCCTGCGCTCCAACGCCGGCTCGCGCGACGTGGTGTTCCAGCAGGGCGAGATCATCGGCGTCGGCTTCCTCGACAAGGCCGGCCGCGAGGACCTGGACCTGCGCCTGACCCTGCTGGGCATCGACATGTCGCCCGGCGAGCGGCTGAAGGGCGTGACCTGGTACTGGACGGCGATGCAGGCGCGCGAGCACACCGCGCGCACCGAGCTGGACGAGCTGGTCCACGAGCAGGCCCGCGAGCAGCTGCACAACCTCTTCGCCTGGAACCAGGCCGAATTCGCCTTCGACGAAGCCGGCCCCGGCAAGACCATCGCCAACGAGCTGGTCGCGCGCAGCCTGGAACGGCCGCTGTCGATCGACACCGCCACCATCCTGCTGGAAGCGGCGAAGCAGCAGGACGAGTGGGCCGAACTGCGTTCGCGCATCCGCGATGAGGCCGGCGTGGCGGCGATGGGCTCGTCACCGGCCCTGGCGGTGCAGCAGGAGGCCGATCCGGCCAAGACCGCCGACGGTTTCGAGAGCCAGTACCACCTCTACCTCGACGGCGAGTGGCGCGGCCCCTTCCCGCGGCAGCAGATCGTCGGCCTGGTGCAGACCGGCGAGGTCGCGTCCGAGACCTGGTCCTACGATCCGCTGACCCAGGAGCGCCGCACCCTCGACGAGCTGCTGGGCGACGAGGCGCGCCGCATCACCCCCGACGAGCTGGACACCCTGCGCCAGGCGGTGAAGGCGGCGGAGAACCGCCTCGCCGAGGAGCGCGCCGGCCGCGCCGCCGACCTCTCCGAGCTGCGTGGCCTCGCCAGCGAGGCGCTGCGCCTGGCGCAGGACTGCCAGCTCTCCGATCCCGCCATCGCCGCGGTGGTCGAACGCCTGGCCGAGGTGGTGAACGGCGACGATCCGTCGATCGTCGCCCTGGCCGCCGAGACGGTGATCGTCGCGGTGGTGCGCCACCTGCGCGAACTCGGCCAGAACGGCATCGCCGAGGCGCAGGCGAAGGCGGACGCCCTGGCGGCGCGCATCGCCGAGCTGGAGCGCGAGACCGAG
>JAFLCQ010000415.1 GCA_017302815.1 Planctomycetota bacterium | reverse complement strand
CTGTGTACGTGAGGTCGACTGCTGTGATCAGGCCATCCCAGTACCGCACTTGTACCGACTCCGGGGACAGCATTGGCAGCCCGACGATGCAGCTCCCCGGCCTGCACACCTGGATGCATTTCGGCAACCAGGCCAGGGAAGGCACGACGACCGGGCGCAAGCCCCCTGCCAGCCTGCGCGTGAACGACATCGCCGCCATGGTCATCGCCAGCGACGCCTGGAGCCTGGGCCTCCAGGGCATGCACGGCGACGAGCATCGCCTCGATCCCTGGCATGCCGGCGACGAGCGCGACCGCACCATCCGCGAGCTGGCCACAGCCGTGCTGGAGGCCGCGCGCCCGGCCCTGCAGGCAGCGAAGCTGCCCGAGGTGCTGCCGGCGGATCTCGCCACCCCGGCAGCCAGCGACAAGGCCCTGTTCTGAGTCAGTGATGCTCATCGTCTCCACCACCTGGATCCTGACTGCGCTCATGCTTGGTCTCGCAAGCCATATCGCAGGCGCCGAGCCACCTCCTGCGCCCGGTGGGACGGCGACCTTTCTGCGTCCTGCGGACCTGATGGCCCTGGAAGAGATGGCCGGCATTCTGATGGAGGCCGGACTGCCGGACGCACGCCATGCGATCATCGTCATCGGCAACGTGACCGTGACAGAGAAGGCTATCGAGAAGGCTTCCGTCGGCGGAGAGTACAGACCACGCGTGATCCTTGGGGGAGATCGTGTCCAGGATGGCATCCGCACGCGATCATTTCATGGCATGCATTTCTCATTCCCGGATGGACGTTGGATGCTGGCCATGAACCAACCCATGGCAGCTAGGCCTGGCCGCGAGATCACGGTGGACATCAACGCTGTACGCATCGCTCCAGCAGATGCAGCATCCTCTTTGGCTGCGATACCGAACCAATATGAGGGTCCATACACAGATCGATTCGTCAGTCTGTTCAAACCTCGGCATCAAGCCAGGATCCAGGAGGCCATCGCCGCTTCAAAGCCGCTGCGGCGATCGGACATGCCCTGGATGGTCGGTCCTGACCTTTTGCTGTTGCAGCGCGCTGGCGTGCCAGGAAGCGATGCCTTCATCCTGATCTGCGGTACGGATCGGCTTTTCCCGACCTATAACCCATCAGCCGAGCTCACGCCGCCTCTGTCGCTGATGCCTGAGGATCATGCATTATGGCGTTGGCGAATGGCGGTGACTGGATCGACGACCTTCGATCCTGAGCTGTGGCATCTCGACCATGCCGGCACATGCGAGATCCCGGATCCAATTCCTGTCCAGCGCGCACAGGTCTCACGCTGGTTGCGCCTTATGCTCACGGATCCGGAAGCATTGGCTGACCTGGGCACGGACGCACAACGAGCTGCCAGGGCTTCCGTGGCAATCCTCCAGGATGCGGACAAGACTGCTGCCCAGGAACGGACGCAGCTGCTGCTCGCTCGTTCCAACCTTCCCGAAATGGCGCCCAAGGACGCAGAGCTCGCCGAACAACTGCAGCATTGGGATCCACCTGTTTTCGACCCCGGTCAGCAGAAGAGAATCCCCTCCGACGAAAAGATCGCCCGGATGGATCCCGCGGCGCAGAAGCACTACCGCAGCCTGAAGGCGTCTTTGACAGCCTGGAACCCGACCGCAGCCGATGTGCAGGGGCTGCTGGAGTTGCTGACGGATCATCGGCCGTGCCGATGGCTCGACGGAGATCAGGCTCATTGCGTTGGCGACAATGCTCTCCGGGCTCTCGCCCACTGCCTCCGCTTCGATCCGCGTCTGCTCGTGGGCAGGGACCCGGCAGCCTCGTGGTCCGAGACTGAACGCGAAGCCACCGCACGTGCATTGCGCAACTGGGGACGTGGGCTTGGCGACCGTCCGCTGGAGGCTGCCCTGATGGCATCGCTAGGCGAGCTCCCAGCGCTGGTTTCCGTCCGCATGCTGACGAGCCGGCCCGAGTCACGCCCCGTGCTGTTGGATCTGATCGCCAAGAACTGGAGAGGAAAACCGCCTCCACAGATCGATCTGCAAGACCTGGGCCGGCTGCTCGCCACAGTCGGGGACCACCCAGCATTCTCTGAGGTCATCGCGTCCTGGCCGGTAAAGGAGCAGTTCAGGCCACTGCTCGCCGTATGGCATGAACTCAGGGGTGAGCGCAGCGAATTCGAATCGTATCTCGATGCCGCAATCGCCGACGGGAATCGTGGTGATGCAGCGGCAAAGGAGCTGGCAGCCGCGTTACGCATCGCCATGCGATGCCCGGAAGCATCAAGATTGCGCCGGGTCATGGAACTGCTCGCCGGGCCGATCGACGATCGGCGCACCTGGGCACCGCTGGCAAGCATTGAACACGGCAATCTCTCCAATGACTATTGGAAGGATCTTGTTGAGCAAAGCCCCGGAGCCCGCATGGGCGCGGACAAGCTGCCTGTCGATGGAGTCGTGTACCTCATCGCCACATGCCTGATGCTAGCGGACGCCCGTCCGATTCCGGACGGGCTGGCGGTCGTACGGCAGGATGGGATGTTCACTTTCGTTCGCGTTGCAGGATTCCGCTTCCAGGACACGGGGCCGGCATTGAACGAGGCGAGGTCACGGACTGGACCACCACCATCTCTGCGCATGTGTGATGTAGCCGCCTTCTGCATGTCCGGTCTGCAACGGCAGATCGGCTTGAAGCGCATGGCATCCGCACGCATCGATCTCTGGGCACCGCCAGAAGAACGCGATCGTGACATCGCCAAGCTGCGTGAACCCCTCGAGGAGCGCGCGCGTTCAGCCGCCAGCGCACTCAAGCTGCCCGACGTCCTGCCCGCCCCCAAGCCCGCCGACGGCGACAAGTCCCTGTTCTGATCCGAGGATGACCCCATGACCGATCTCGCCACCCTCGCCTCACTCGCCGAGGCCGATGCCCGCCTGCGCGCCGCGGTCGCCAAGCGCGTGGTCGGCCAGGCCGCCACCGTCGATGCGGTGCTGACCGCCCTCTTCGCCGGCGGCCATGCCCTGCTGGTCGGTGCGCCCGGCACCGCCAAGACCCTGCTGGTGTCGTCGCTGTGCCAGGCCCTGGGCTGGCGCTTCAAGCGCATCCAGTTCACCCCGGACCTCATGCCGGCCGACGTCCTCGGCAGCGAGGTCCTGCGCGAGGACCGCGGCAGCGGCGCGCGCAGCCTGGAATACGTCCCCGGCCCGGTCTTCGCCAACCTGGTGCTGGCAGACGAGATCAACCGCACCCCGCCCAAGACCCAGGCGGCGCTGCTGGAGGCGATGCAGGAGCGCTCGGTCACCGTCGGCGGCCACACCCGCGCCCTGCCCGCGCCCTTCCATGTCCTGGCGACCCAGAACCCGATCGAGCAGGAGGGCACCTATCCGCTGCCGGAGGCGCAGCTGGACCGCTTCCTCCTCGCCGTGCCGGTGGAGTACCCGGGACGCGACGAGGAGCTGGCCATCGCCACCCTCGACACCGCCAATCGGCCCGCCATCGAGCCGGTGCTGGCGCTGGAGGATTTCGCCGCCCTCACCGCCCTGGTCGCGCGCCTGCCGGTGCCGGAGATGGTGCTTCGCCTGGCGGTCAGACCTTTAATGCTTGACCGGCGAGCCCTGGC
>JAFLCQ010000414.1 GCA_017302815.1 Planctomycetota bacterium | reverse complement strand
ATCGCCTGGTCGGACGACCGGCACCGGCGCTGGTCGCACCGCGCCTGGACAAGGCTGGCGAGGCCTTCGATCTGGCCAGCCTGCGCGGCAAGCCGGTGCTGATCGACTTCTTCGCCACCTGGTGCGGCCCCTGCGCCGCCATCGCGCCGGCCATCGCCCGCTTCGCCCGCGCCCACCCCGAGGTGCAGGTCGTCGGCGTCAGCCTCGACAACCCACAGACCCTGGCCGATCTGCCCGCCTACATGGCCAAGCACGCCATCACCTGGCCGGTGGTCGGCGAGCGCCTGGGCTGGGACGGCGAGATCGACGACGCCTGGCGGGTGCAGGCCATACCCGCCCTCATCCTGGTCGACGCCGCGGGACGCCTGGTCGCCAACGATCTGGTCGGCGACGGGGTGGACGACACCATCGCCCGCCTGGAAGCGGCCCTCGCGCCCCAGCCGGCCGCCGGAGCGCCCCAGCCCAAACCCGCCGGAAAAGCCGGCGGCGGCGAGATGCCGTAGTCCAACAGATTGTAATCAAAAGACTTAGACGACACCCTGTTTGTCGACAGGCTTCTTCCCGGGCTGCAAACACCGTTCCTGACCGGACTTGGCACCCCCTGTGCTTTGACATGCCCAGACACTCCGTCCGAGGGCAGCCATGTCGAAATTCTGGCAGCAGTTGATGAACATCTGGAGCCGGCTCGAGATCGCTCAGAAGGCGACCATCGTGCTGGCCGCCGTCGGCGCCGTGGTCCTGGTCGGCACGCTGTCCTACGGCGCCAGCCAGCCCAGCTACCAGCTGCTCGCCCGCGATCTCACCCGCGCCAAGAGCGCCGAGATCGCCGCCTTCCTCGAGCAGCAGAACATCCCCTACAAGGTGGTCGACCGCGACTCGGCCGTGCTCGTGCCCAGCCAGCACATCTACCGTCTGCGCAACGAGCTGGCGCAGCAGGACATGCTCGGCGAGGCGGGCAAGGGATTCGAGCTGCTGGACAAGGGTGGCTTCATGGAGTCGACCTTCCGCGAGCACCGCAACTACGACCGCGCCGTCGCCGGCGAGCTGGAACGCAGCTTCCGCGAGATCCCGGGGGTGCGCTCCGCCCGGGTCATCATCGACCGTCCCAGCCCCAGCCCCTTCATCGGCGACGACGAGGCCAAGCCGCGCGCCTCGATCAAGCTCGACGTCGCCAAGGGCTCGCGCCTGAGCGAACGCCAGGTCGCCGGCGTCATCGCCCTGACCGCCGGCGCGGTCGCCGGCCTCGACCACGACCGTGTCGAAGTGATGGACAACGGCGGCCTGCTGACCCCCAAGCCGGCCGACAGCGGCGCCGCCATGGCCCAGACCACCCTCGAAGCCGAAGTCGCGCGCGAGACCCACCTCACCCGCAAGGCGCAGGAGCAGCTCGACACCATCCTCGGCCCCGGCCGCGGCCAGGTGAAGGTCAGCGTCAAGCTCGACTTCGCCAAGCGCAGCGAGTCCTCGGTCGATCCCACCGGCAGCAAGCCGCTGACCGAGAAGACCACCACCAGCGACAAGAAGACGCCGATCACCGGCGCCGGCGGCGTCAGCGGCACCCAGCCCAACGTCGAGAACGAGGGCAGGCCGGCGTCATCGGCGCCGCAGCTGGCCAGTGAGACCACCGAGGAGGCCCAGACCGCCTACTTCGTCGGCCAGAAGAAGACCACCCTCGAGGACGAGGTCGGCCGCATCCGCGGCATGACCGTCTCCATCCTCCTGCCCTTCAAGGAGGCCGAGGTCGACGAACTCGACGCCAAGGGCAAGCCCACCGGCAAGAAGGTGAAGAGCCGGGTCGCCTACTCCCCCGACGAGCAGAAGCGCTTCGAGAGCATCGTCCTGACCGCCATCGGTTTCGACTCGGCCAAGGACATCGTTGCCAAGGTCGAGGGCGCGCAGACGATGGGGGCGAGGTTCTCCAGCACGGTCCAGAGCATGGATCTCTACCAGCCCCCGGTCGACGCCGTGGCCCAGGCCGGCGCCGCCCTGCCCATCGCCCTGCCGGGGAACATCGCCGACTGGATCAGCTACGGCCTGGTCGGCATCGTCGCGGTCGTGCTGCTGGGGGTGGCGCGCGGCCAGCTGAAGCGCAGCCATGCGGCGTGGGCCGCAGCCGAGGCCAAGTCGCGCGAGGCGGATGAGGCCACGAAGGCCAAGCACAAGGCCTCCGAACCTGATGTCGATCCCGAGGAGGAGATCAAGCAGGTGGTCAAGAGCCGACGCAACGAGCTGAAGGAGAACATCAAGAAGGCGGTGGTCGAGGACCCGAACTCGGCCGCCCAGATCGTCAAGCGCTGGCTGTACGAGCAGGAGTGAGGACCTAGGCCATGCCCGATGCGAAACGCGAACTGAGCGGACGCAAGCGCGCCGCGGCCTTCATGCTGTCCCTCGACAGCGAGACCGCCGCGGTGCTGATGTCGCGTCTGAACGAACGCGAAGTGACCATGCTGTCGGAGGAGATGACCAAGCTCGGCGAGCTCAGCGGGGCCGAGATGGAGGATCTGCTCCGCGACTTCAACAAGAAGGTCGGCGGCGACAAGGTGAACGTCGAGCCGATGATCCAGGACATCCTCGAGCGCGCCCTGGGCAAGGAGAAGGCCAAGGAGCTGCTCGACAAGATCCGCCGCCAATCGCGCGAATCCGAACCCTTCCGCTCGCTGCTGCCGCTGGAGGCGACCCAGGTCGCCACCCTGCTGCGCGGCGAGCACCCGCAGGTCATCGCCCTGGTCATCAGCCACCTCGAGGCGCCGGTGGCCTCGGCGCTGCTCAAGGACATGGCCGAGGACCTGCGCTACGAGGTGGTGAAGCGCATCGCGTCCACCGCCGAGCTGCCCTCGGAACTGGTGCGCCAGGTCGACGAGATGATGGAGGTCCGCGCCTACTCGCTGGGCCGCGCCATGACCGACGACCAGGGCGCCAAGCGCTACAAGACGGTGGCGCAGATGCTCAACATCAGCGACCCCTCGCTGTCCAAGAGCATCCTCGACCGCCTGAACCGCGAAAGCCCGCAGCTGGCCAACGAAATCCAGGCCCTGATGTTCGTCTTCGACGACCTGGGCAAGATCAACGACAAGGACATGCAGAAGGTCCTCGGCCAGATCGACAAGGGCGACCTGGTGCTGGCCCTGCGTACGGCCGAGCCGACGGTCAAGGCGAAGATGATGAACAACCTCTCCTCGCGCGCCCGCGATGGCGTCACCGAGGAGTTGGAGAACATGGGCCCGCGCCCCCTGCACGAGATCGAGGAGGCGCAGAAGCGTATCCTGCAAGCGGTCCGCGCGATGGAGGAGAAGGGCGAGATCCAGGTCAACCGCGGCCAGCAGGAGGCGATGGTCTGAGCCATGCTGATCCGCAGCAGCACCATTGCAGGCCAGGCATCGTCCCTCGCGCAGGCGAGCGCCGAGCGCTCGCGCCGTCTCGCCGAGGAGGCCTGCGAACGTTTGCGCGCCGAGGGCCGCAACGAGGCCGAGAAGGCGGCGCAGGCTCGCATCGCCGCCGCCGAGGCGCGGGCCAAGGCGGCCGAGGAGCGGGCCGAGGCCAAGGTGAAGCAGATCCGCGTCGAGGCCGAGGAACGTCTGGGCGCCGCCGCCGGCGCCCTGGAGCGCACCGTCGCCCGCATC
>JAFLCQ010000413.1 GCA_017302815.1 Planctomycetota bacterium | reverse complement strand
TGGGTCTCGGACAGGCCGCGATCGTCGGTGCCGGCGCCGATCAGCACCACCGCCTGGTCGGGATCAGCGCGGTCACGCGGCGCGGCGACGCGGCGGCCACGACGACGCTCGGCCACCAGGCCCTCGGCGGTAAGGGCGGCCAGTGCCTTGCGCACGGTGCCGCGCGCGACCCCCAGGCGGTTGGCCAGCTCGACCTCGCCGGGCAGGCCGACTCCGCCAGCGATGCTGCCGTCGGCCAGCCACTGCCGCAGGGTGGCGAGGGCACGCTGGTGCGGACGGTCGTCGCTCATGCCTGCACTATGTCCATGTCCAGGACTTTGAAAGTCTTTTGTTCAACTAAATTGTATTTTATTTAAATATATGTAATAAATATAATTATATGAACACATAAGTTCGTACGACTTACATATACAAATAGATATTGTTTATTGTTCAATATTGTCTACGCTGCAGTCATGCCCGCCAACCATCCGTCGCGAATCTCCTGTGATCGCGTCTGCGACCGCGCTGGCTACACTGGCGCCATGGCACACCCTCGCGGCTTCACCCTGATCGAACTCCTGGTGGTGATCAGCATCATCGCCGTCCTGGCAGGCATGCTGCTGCCGGCCCTCGGCACGGTGAAGCAGATGGCGAACAGCACCCGCTGCTCATCGAACCTGCGCCAGCTCGGCATGGCCAACCTGGCCTACGCCCAGGACTGGGACGGCATGATCGTTCCGGTGTGCATCCTCACTGCCCCCGGCGGCAGCCGCATAGAGCCCGATGGCAACTGGATGGCCAACCCATCCTTCGTCGATCACCTGGACGCGACCGATACCATCGCCTGCGTTCCAGGCCGCATGCTCTGCCCGCAATCACGCCCGCCAACGTCCTGGACGGCCTGGACGCGGGTCGCCCTGAGCTACGGCATGAACAGGGATCTGCTGCCGAGCAACTACACCATCGGCAGCATTCCGCTCTCGCGGATCAAGCAAACGTCATCCGTGATCCACATCGCAGATGGTCTCGATTGGTGGCTGTCCCGGAGCAAGGTCGGCCTCTATGTCGGGCTCGAAGGACCCACCGCGCCCAACACCTACAACTTCGTCACCGCCACGCGCCATCGCGGACGGGCCAATGCCGTGATGTTCGACGGCCATGTCGAGCCTCTCGATCGCAACGCACTCAACACCACCACCAGCTGGGTCCCCTGACATGCGCCTCTCCGCCATCTGCGCCAGCCTCCTCGCCCTCGCCGCCTGCAGCCGCGGCCCGGACACCCCGGTGGCGCCGGTGGAGCCGACGCCTCCCGCCGCGACCGCGGCGATGAACCCGTATGCGGTCTGCGCCCACGTCGGCGGCCATGAGCACCCGCTCATCGACCGCGAGCTGCCCCTGCTGCGCGAGGCCGGCATCGGCTGGGTGCGCACCGACTTCCACTGGCGGCAGATCGAGCCGAAGCAGGGCGAATGGAACTTCGCGCGCCTCGACGCCACGGTGGCGGCGGCGAAGCGCCACGGCGTCAGCATCCTGCCGATCATCACCTACGTCCCGACCTGGGCCAAGCCGGCCGGCTCGCACCGCCCGGAATGGCTGGAGTACGTCCGCCGCACCGTCACCCGCTACAAGGACGACCTGCGGGTGTGGGAGATCTGGAACGAGCCCAACCTGACCTACGCCTGGGACATCCCCGACGGGAAGGAATACGGCAAGCTGCTGGCCGACACCTACCGCCTGATCAAGTCGATCGATCCCGGCCTGACCGTGCTGTACGGCGGCACCGCCGACATCCCGTGGGGCTTCATCGAGGATAGCCTGAAGGCCGGCGCGGCGCAGTCCTTCGATGTGATGAACGTCCATCCCTACCGCAAGCCGCGCGATCTGCACCAGCTACCGGCCGACATCGCCAAGCTGCGCGACCTGCTGGACAGGCACGGCGGCGGCGGTCGTCCGCTGTGGTTCACCGAGCTGGGCTGGGCGACCCAGGACGGCATGCCGCCGATGGTCGCCGGCGCGATCAAGGCCGGGCTCGCCGCCCTCGATCCGGACCGCACGGCGTGGAACGCGGCGGTGCTCGACGATCCCGACTACCCGGCGCGCGGCCACGCCACCGACAGCGCGGCATGGATGCTGCCGGAGAAGACGCAGCAGCGCCGCATCCTGCTGTCCGACCTCGCCGGCCTCGATCCCGCGCGCGAGCAGGCACTGCTGCTGCCACCCGACGAGGGCTTCCCGGTCGAGGCCTTCGAGGCCATCGCCAGCTACGTCGAGCGCGGCGGCATCCTCGTCCTCACTGGCGGCGTGCCCTTCTACAACGAATACCACCGCATTCCCGGCGGCTGGGAGATGAAGCGCAACGCGCCGGATACCTGGCGCGCACGGCTGCGCATCGGCTGGGACGCCAGCTGGACGAAGCCCGGGATCGTGCCTGCCATGGCCGATGCCAAGCCCGAGCCGCGCTGGGCCTCCTACTATCCCGTCACCTCGGCGCAGGCGCAGCGCGCGACCCGCTTCCTCACCGACGCGAAGCTGCAGCCGGGCGACGAGCTGATCCCCCTCGCCACGGCGCAGAAGGACGGCTGGAGCGGCACCGCCGCCGCGGCCATCCGCTACGCCGGCCGCCCCGGCGGCGTGGTGGTGGTGCCGCTGATGGAGATGCAGCCCGGTGTGACGCAGCAGGAGCAGGGCGCCCTGCTGGTCGCCGCCATGCTGCACAGCTTCCACGCCGGGGTCGAACGCTTCTTCTGGTACGAACTGCAGGCGACCGAGGGCAAGACCTTCGACAAGGAGGACCACTTCGGCCTGCTGCACGCCGACCTCTCGCCCAAGCCGGCCTGGCACGCCTACCGCACCCTGATCCGCATGCGCCCGGCCGGATCCACCGTGGTCGCGACCTCGGCGCCCGACGCCACGCCGGTGCGCTGGAGCTGGCGCCGCCCCGACGGCGTCAGCGTGCATGCGCTGTGGCGGCAGAGCGGCGACGCGGTGGCCCAGCGCCTGCCCGCCGGCGTCACCGAGGTGTGCGACTTCTTCGGCCACCCGCTGACCCCCGCCGCCGACGGCACCGTGCCGGTCGGAGCGACCGGCGTCTTCATCGTCGGCCCAGCCGCTCTCGACCACTGAAGGAAACCCATGCACCGCCTCCTCGTCCTCGCCCTCCTCGCCACCGCCGCGTTCGCGGCCGAGACCACCATCGACCCCTGCGCCGATCCCAAGGGCTGGGCCTTCTCCAAGGGCGACGAGTTCCCCGGCGCCACCGGTTCGCTCACCGCCATGCCGGCCGGCGGCCTGGCCCTGGCCTGGGACTTCAGCGCCGGCGGCGCCTACGTGTCGGTGCAGCCCAAGGCCAAGCTGCCCGCCGGCACCGCCGCGGTCGCCGCCAGCCTGACCACCGACAAGCCCTGCACCGTCGCCTGGCGCATGCGCGACGAGAACGGCCGCACCTTCCAGAGCGACTACATCACCCTGCCGGCCGGCACCACCCGCCTGGTGCGCACGGTGGCCGGGCCGTGGGGCGGATCATGGGGCGGCAAGCCCGACACCGCCGCCACCCCGGCGGCGCCGGTGGCCTTCACCCTGCTGGTCGACAAGCGCAAGGGCACGCCGGTCAGCGGCAGCGTCGGCATCACCGCGATCACCGCCCTCGACGCCGCGCCGCGC
>JAFLCQ010000412.1 GCA_017302815.1 Planctomycetota bacterium | reverse complement strand
AGAGGGCCGTTTCGGCGATCCAGGCCACCAGGCCGCCGGTCACCAGTGCGTTGTGCATGACCGGCACCGCCCAGCAGAACATCCCGGCGGCGCCGATCACGCAGGGTTCGCCCCAGCGCAGGGCCTCGGCCACCGCCTGGGCGGCCAGTTGCTGCGGCGGCCCGCCCGGATGCCGACCTCGTGCGGCCGCTCCGTCGGGGCGGCAGGCCAACAGCCCGGTCATGGGCCAGGCCGCGCGCCAGCGTGAACGCAGGTCGGTGAAGGTGCGGGCATCAGGCAGCACGCCAGGATGGTATGCGCCGGACGTCCCGGCCCAGCGGCGCTCAGCCGTGGGCGCAGGAGCAGCCGCCGGTTGCGACTCCGCAGGCGCGCATGTAGGCCACCAGGTTCTCGACCGGTGCGTTGGGCGGGATGTCGCAGCCCGAGCTCATCACCACATTGCGCAGGCCATCCAGCCGGCGCTCCAATTCGATCGTTCGCTGGGCGATGGCGGCCTGGTCGAGGCCGACGAACACGCCGGACGGGTCGAGATTGCCGCAGACCACGGTGCCGGCAGGCACGGCGCGGGCCGCTGCCGGCAGGTCCATGGGCTGGCCGAAGTGCAAGGCGGTGGCGCCGCTGGCCAGGATGCTGGGGATGTGCGCGATCTTGGCGCCGCAGTTGTGCAGGATGATGCCGAAGCTGCCGTCCTCGGTCGCTTCGATGATGCGCTTCACATAGGGTGAGCTGAAGCGACCGAGCATCTTCGGTGACAGCAGCCCGGCGGTGGGCTCGGCCATGAACAGGGCCTTCGCCCCGGCGTCCTTGAAGGCGCTCACGTAGGAGATGAGGAACGTGGTCGCCTTCTCGATCAGCGCCTCCATCGCCTCGGGTTCGTTCATCGCGAACTCCAGCGATTCGCTGACCCCGAACAGGCGGCCGGCGAGGGTGAAGGGGCCGATGCAGCCGGCGATGACGAATGGGTCGCCCGGCTGGGCGGCGAGGAGGCGCACGGTGTCGATGTAGACCTGCGTGCGGCCGGCACCCACCCGTGGCACGGCCAGGGCGGCGACGCTGTCGGCGTCGGTGACCAGGCGACCGATCACCGTCGGCACCTCATCGTCAACCATGCGGATCGCGGCGCCGAAGGCCTCGGCCTCGACGCTGAGATCCATCGCCGACTGGTACCACGGCATGCCCAGCCTGGCGCGCAGGGCGAGGCTGACCTCGGCCTGGACGTGGGCGTCGGTGGCCATCTCGCGGACGGTCCGTCCCACCAGCTTGGCGCCGGGGAAGGTGGCGACCGGCATGACCTGGCGGATCGGTGTGGAGAGGACGCGGCTGGTGAAGGCTGACATGGCGGACTTCCTTGCCCGGATCCTAGGGGATGCCCTGATGCCGGACTGGTGAATCCCGGCACTGGCTGGTAATCGGCGTCAGGCAGCGGCGTGGCTTGTGGTCGCTTCGGCGCGCCAGATGCGTCCGCCGATGCAGGTCATGGCGGCCCGGCGCAGGTACGACAGACCCGCAAGCGGACTGGCGGCGAAACCCGCGAGGTCGGCCGGCTCGCCGGCGGCGAGGCGTCCGCCGGGAAGCCCCATCACCCGGCGCGGCACGCTGGTCGCCGCCGCCAGCACCGCTGGCAGTGGCAGGCCGGCCTCCAGGTAGGCGGCGAGGTCGTCGTGCAGGCCGTCGCCATGGCGCACGCCGAGGCTGCCTGCGTCCGAGCCGGCGAGGATGGCGACCCCACGGCGGTGGGCCTGGAGCAGATTGGCGCGGTGCTGGTCGAGGATGCGGCCCAGGCCGGCGACGCCCTCGGGGCCGACAGCGCAGGCCTCGGGATGCTCGCGCACCCAGGCCACCGGGATCCAGGTCGGGGTCCAGGCGGTGCCGGCGGCGGCCATGCGGTCGAGCAGTTCGGCATCGAGGAAGAAGCCGTGCTCGATCGAGCCGATGCCGGCGCGCACGGCGATGTCGATGCCTTCGCGGCCGCTGCAATGCGCCACCGTCGGCTTGCCCAGCTCGCGCGCCGCCGAGGTCATCGCCGACAGCTCGCTCAGGTCGAACTGCGGACCACCCTTCACCGCGGCGGCGGCGAAGTCGATGATGCCGGTCATGACGATCTTGATGTCATCGCTGTCCGCGCGTGCGCGCACCGCGGCGGCGGCGCTGGCGGCGTCGACGACCTCCTCGGCCATGAACGAGCCGTAGCGCCCTTTGCGGCGGATGGCGATCCCGGCCGAGCGCACTTGGGGAAGCGTCCGGTCGTCCGGTCGTCCGGTCGTCCGGTCGTCGACCATGGCGCGCAGCGCATGGTTGATGCCCCATCTGTCGCCGCAGTCGCGCACCAGGGTGATGCCGGCGGCGCGCAGGCGCTGCAGGTTGCGCCGGCCGGTGGCGAGGAAGACCTCGCGTCCGGCCTCCATGTGGGCCTGGCGCCGCGTCGGGTCCTGCTCGTGGCCGTCGAGGAAGAGGTGGGCGTGGCTCTCGACCAGCCCGGGCATGATGAAGCCGACGTGCACGTCCTCGGCGCCGGGCAGGTTGAGGCGGCCGGGGTGGACGGCGGCGATGCGGCCATCCTGCACGCAGACCGTCACCGGGGCGTGGTGCAGCCGCTCCCCATCGAACCAGGCGTCGGCATGGATGGCGAGCATGGTCAGGCCGCCTTCTCGATCGGGGTGGCGAGCTTGTAGAAGCGCTTCAGGCCGGACAGGGCCTCGAAGCCGTCCTCGGCGGCGATGAAGGCGTCGAAGGCATCAAGGGCGGGATGGCCCTCGGGCAGCACGCGGTAGTCGCGGCCGGCGGTGGCCAGGCTCATGTCCAGGCCCAGCGGCACGCAGCGGGTGAGGAAGGCGGTCTCGAAGGCGAGGCCGATCGGCATGCCGTCGATGCTGCGTTTCGGGAGCATGATGCCGATGTTCGACAGTCCGACCGACATGCGCACCCCGCGCAGCAGCGGATCGGCGCCGATGCGGCGGATCGACTCCACGGCGGTGCGCAGCAGCTGCTCGGTATCGGTGGCCATCGGACCGACCGAGACGTCGAGGATGCAGTCGGACAGCTGCAGATCGCTGTGCTCGGCGCGGGCGCGGCTGACCAGGCGGCGGGCGGTGTCGACCACCTCGTCCGGGGTGCGGTTGGGGGTGGGCTGGCCGTCCTGCAGGCGCTCGGAGGCCATGAACAGGACCTGGGCGCGGTGGCGCCGGCGCAGTTGCAGCAGCTCCCAGCGCGTCTCGGCCACCGAGTTCACGATCGGCGGGCGGCCGCCGGCCCTGGCCGGATCGTAGGCGGCTTGGCCGGCCTCCTGGCTGGCCGGGGCCGGGCTGTCGATCGACAGCGGCACCGACACCGCCGACTGCACCGTGCGCACCAGCTCGGCGACGAAGGCCGGATCATTCTCGCCGGCGGTGCCGGCGTTGACGTTCAGCAGCGGCGCGCCCTTGGCGACCTGGGAGCGGGCCAGCTCGGCGATGCCGCCCAGGTCGCGGGCGTCGAGCAGCTTCTTCGAGGAGGCGAAGCCGGGGTTGATGCGTTCGCCGATGACAGTTAAGCCGGGGAAGGGCATGGGATGTCCTTGGTGATGGAGGAGGCGACGTCGATGAGCGCTGCGTGATCGGCGCCGAAGAGCATGAGATGCACGCCGGCGATGCCGGGGATGGCGCGG
>JAFLCQ010000411.1 GCA_017302815.1 Planctomycetota bacterium | reverse complement strand
TGGGGCTGCTCGCCCGCCCGTCTGCGCGGCCTCGCCGCCGACCCCGCCGCCCTGCGCGCGGCGGTGGACGCGCATATCGCCGACATCATGGCCTCCACCGCTCCCTTCGGCCTGGTGGAGTGGGACGTGGTGAACGAGAATCACGGCAACCACGATCTCACCGACATCCTCGGCCCCGACGAGGTGGCGCGCTGGTTCCGCCTCGCGCGGCAGGGCTTCCCGCAGGGGGGCCTGACCTACAACGACTTCGCGCATCTGCGCCCCGGCGACGCCGGACACCGCGCCTACGTCGAGGACGCGGTGCTGCGCCTGCGCGCCGCCGGCGCTCCGGTGGACGGCCTGGGTATCCAGTCGCATTTCGGCGGACCGGTGCCGCCGGCCGATGTGCTGGCCGAGCTCGACCGCCTGGCCGCCAAGCTGCAGGTGCGCCTGGCGATCACCGAGTTCGACATCGAATCGCTCGATGGCGACGCCGACCTCCAGGCCGCCTTCACCCGCGATTTCCTCATCGCCTGCTTCTCGCATCCGCAGGTCGACCAGATCATCGCCTGGGGCTTCTGGGAGAGGGACCATTGGCTGCCCAGCGCGGCGATGTTCGACCGCGACTGGACGCCGCGGCCCAACGCCCGCGCCTGGGACGCGCTGGTGCGCGGCGCCTGGTGGACGGACGTGCAGGCCGCGACCAACGCCGAGGGCGTCTGCGGCGTACGTGGTTTCAAGGGCCGCCATCGCGTCACGGCCACCCTGGACGGGCGTTCCGTCACCGCCGAGACCGACATCGGCGACGCCGCCGCCACCGTCCGCATCACGCTCTAGGAACACGCCATGCGCTTCACCGCCCTCCTCGCCTGCGCCGCCGTCCTCGCCGCCGCCGACGCCGTCGTCCCCGCCGACCGCTCGCAGTTCCACATCGTCGTGCTGATGGGCCAGTCGAACATGGCCGGCACCGCGACGCCGATCCTGCCCGAGTACGCCGCCCCGGCCGAGCGCGTGCTGACCCTGGAGGGCACCACCTGGCGCCCAGCGACCTCGCCGCTGGAGCGCGGCCGCGGCCCGGGCATGTGCCCGGGCCAGAGCTTCGCCAAGCACTACGCCGACCTGCATCCGGGCGTCACCGTCGGCCTGGTGCAGTGCGCCCGCGGCGGCCGCAGCATCAAGGAGCTGGGCAAGGGCGGCACGGATCGCGACGGGTCGCCCAACTACGACCAGAACCTGGCGCGCATCCGCGTCGCCATGCAGGCCGGCACGCTGAAGGCGGTACTGTGGCACCAGGGCGAGAGCGATGCCGGCGACCAGGGCTATGTCGACCGCCTCGCCACCTACGTCGCCGATCTGCGCGGCGACCTCGGGACCCCGGACGTCCCCTTCATCGCCGGCGAGATCGGCCGCTTCCTGAGCTGGGGCACCGGCTTCAACAACCGCCTGCAGCGTGCGCCGGCCAGCATCCCGCGCAGCGCGGTGGTGTCCGCCGAGGGTCTGGGCCATCTCGGCGACGTGGTGCACTTCTCCGGCTTCTCGGCTGAGATCCAGGGTGCGCGCTACCTCGACGCCTGGCTGGCGATCGCCGAGCCGCAGCTGCGTCCGCGCTTCGGCCCGGTGCTGCAGCGGGTGACGCGCGAGATGCAGGCGCGCGACGCGGCCTGGGACGTGCTGCTCAACGGCGATGCCAGCGAGGGCGGCGAGCGGCCCTTCGCCTGGGACGGGCGCTGGACCGGGCGCGGGAATCTCGCCTGCACCCGCGACACCGCCGAGTCGGTGTCGCCTCCGGCCTCGCTGCGACTCGCCTCTGTCGGCGGCTCCGCCCTCGGCAGCGTCAGCCAGTCCCTGCGCGAGGTGGCGGGCCGCTCGCTGCGCATCACCGCCCAGGCGCGCAACGTCGGCTTCGCCAGCGTGCGCATGACCATCACCGGCATCGACGGGTCGTGGAAGCAGGTCTTCGACCGCAGCCTCTTCGACGCCGCCAAGGCCACGGCGTGGACGGCCTTCACCGCCGAAGTCGCGGTGCCGGCGAACGCGGTCAACTGCCGCCTGTCGCTGGTCGCCGACGGCGACGGCCAGGCCTGGTTCGACGACATCGTGGTCGAGCGCATCGCCAGCCCGGCGCATGCCGAGCTGCTGGCCAATCCCGGCATGGAGGACGGCGACGCGGTGCCGGCCGGCTGGACCGCGACCTGGGCCGGCAAGGGCAAGGTCGCCGCCGCGCGCGACACCGCCGTCCGCCATGGCGGCGCCGCGGCGCTGCGCGTCTCCTCCGACGGCGGCCCGGCCAGCGGCAACGTCAGCCAGGCTCTGCAAGGGACCGCCGGCAAGACGCTGACCGTCTCGGGCTGGCTGCGTAGCGAGGGCGCCGGCGCCAGCCTGGGCCTGGGCGCCTTCGATGAGACCTGGAAGATGCTGGCCTGGGAGCCGATCGGCGCGGTCGGTCCTGGCGCCGAGTGGACGCGGGTGGAGAAGACCTTCAGCGTCCCCGCTGGCGCGGCGCACGTGAATCTCGGCGCCTGCGTCGACGGCGACGGCAAGGCCTGGTTCGACGATCTGTCGGTGAGCGCGCCGTAGCAGAGTCCGAGGTCCGAGGTCCGAGGTCCGAGGTCGCAGATGTATTGCCGACCCCGGACCCCGGACCCCGGACCCCGGACCGGGGCAATGAACTCAGCGCAGATCCTGGGCGGCGGCGACGCCGGCCCAGGTGTCGCTGGCGACGTGCATGTCGAAGTACAGCACGTTGCCCTTGCCGCGATGGCGCTGCAGGGCGGCTTTGTTCATCGCCCCGGATGAGGACCAGGCGACATGGTCGACGGAGCTGTTCGCGGCATCGAAGAACCACGGCCGCGATGCGCGCTGCGACACCCGCGACAGCGGCAGGAGGCCGAACGACGGGCAGCCCCAGGTGGCGTCGACGACGGTGCAGCCCCAGGCGTAGGGCGGACCGGCGATGGTCGACGGCGAGGATAGGAAGCGGGTCTCGCTGTAGCCGGTGTACTGCTGCCATTGCCAGCCGCCGGAGGCCAGGCTGGCGGACAGCGCGGCGCTGCGCCAGGCCGGACAGCCGCGCAGGATGCGCGCGACGCCCGGCGTGCCGACGCTCCGCTCCTCGTCCAGGCCCTCGGCCAGGGCGTCGTACCAGAAGCGCGGCACCGATCCGGCGCTCCACGAGCCTGGGACCACCTGGCCGTCCCAGTCGTCGGCGTAGACGCCCGCCGCCAGCCCGATCTGGCGCAGGTTGGCCGCGCAGCGCAGGCCGAGGGCGGCGTCGCGCACCAGGCGGATCGCCGGCAGCAGCATGGCGGCGAGGATGGCGATGATGGAGATGACCACCAGCAGCTCGATGAGGGTGAATCCGCGGCGCATGCGGTGATGGTACGCATGCGGTCGACGAAAGACAAAAGCGAAAGCGTGGCGTGGACGGCCGGCCGGTGGCGGGCACGATGCGGCCATGGCGAGGCGGAAGGGCGCAGCGGCGACCATCGACGACGTGGCGGCGCGCTGCGGCGTGTCCATCGCCACCGTCAGCAAGGCCCTCAGCCTGCGTCCGGTCGCCGGCGAGGTGAGCGCGGCGACGGTCGAGCGGGTGCG
>JAFLCQ010000410.1 GCA_017302815.1 Planctomycetota bacterium | reverse complement strand
CGCAGGCCCAGGCGCTCGCCGGGCCGGGCGTCGGCCAGGGCGGTGGCCTGGACCTCGACCGAGAAGCCGTCCCCCTGCCACAGCACAGCGACATTGGCCCCGGCCCGCACCGCCGGGGGCTGCGCCAGCATCGACGGCAGCACCGCCTCGCCGGCGCGGATCGAACGCCGCGCCACGCTGCCCAGCAGGTCGGCGGGATCGGCAGCCGCCTGCGCGGTGAGCCGGTCGACGGAGCGGCGTTCGCGACGCAGGTCCTGCGCCGTGATGGTCGCGCCCTGGACGATGTCGCGGGCGGCGACGGTGAATTCGGCCTCGCGCTCGATGCGCATGACCAGCAGGGTGCGGCCGCTCTCGCGTCCGCCGTCCATGGCGCGGATGCGGAACGGAACCTCGCCCACCGCGCTGGGATCGATCATCTCCGCCAGCAGGCGCAGATCCGGGCCGTCCGGGACGGTCAGCTGCGAACCGGTGCGCACCAGGGTGCAGCGCGCCCCCTGCGGAGCGATGGCGGTGGCGGCCGCGACCAGTTCCGGGATGGCGAAGGAACGCGGGGTGCGCGACACCCGGCCGGTGCCGATCACGCGCAGCGTCGACGGCGCGGCGGCCTTGGTGGCGATGGAGGTGAGCAGGCGCGCATCGACGGTCACCGGGGCAGTCGAGCCCAGCTCGGCCACCACCAGCCCCGCCAGGCGCTCGCCCACCTCCGGCTCCGCCTCGATCTCGGCCACGTCGGACAGCAGCGCGCGCGGCTGCGCCAGCGCGACCTCCGGCCGTACCCGCAGCACCGCTTCGCCGCCGGCCAGCGCGCAGGCGAGCAGCAGCGCCAGGGCGGCCAGGCGCATCAGCGCACCAGCTCGTTGGCGGTCTGCAGCATCTCGTCGGCGGTGGTGATGCTCTTGGAGTTCAGTTCGTAGGCGCGTTGCGCCACGATCAGGTTGACCAGTTCGGTCACTGCCTCGACGTTGGCCTTCTCGAGCATGCCGCCGCGGACGATGCCGTAGCCGCTCGAATCCGGAGTGCCGGTCTGGGCGGCGCCCGAGGCCTCGGTCTCCTCGAAGAGGTTGCGGCCGATCGCCAGCAGGCCGCTGTTGTTGCGGAAGCGGGCGAGGGTGATCTGGCCGACGGTGCTCTCGACGTTGTCGATCTTGACCGTCACCGTGCCATCGCTGGCGATGCTGATGTCGTTCTCGGACACGCCATCCGGGATGGTGATCGACGGCTGCAGGTAGTAGCCGTCAGGACTGACCAGGCGGCCGTCGGCATCCATGCGGAAATCGCCGGCGCGGGTGTACGCGGTGGTCGCACCATCGGGCAGCTGCACCTGGAAGAAGCCTTCGCCCTCGATGGCCATGTCGAGGGGACGGTTGGTCGGCTCAATGCTGCCGGCGGAGAAGATGCGGGTGGTGCCGCTGACGTTCACGCCGGTGCCGACCTGGGTGCCGGTGGGGTTGCGCCCCTGCTGGCCGGCGCGCGCGCCCGGCTGCGTCCGCACATCGTAGAACAGATCCTGGAAGTCGGTGCGCTGGCGCTTGAAGCCGGTGGTGTTGATGTTGGCGATGTTGTTCGCCAGCAGATCGACATTGAACTGCTGGGCGCTCATGCCGGAGGCGGCGGTCCACAGGGCGCGGGGCATGGGATGCTCCTATCTTATCCGCGGAGGATGTCGCTATAGCCGTCGCCGGTGCGCGACTGCTCGATGAGGGCCTTCTGGGCGGCGTCGTAGCGGCGCTGCAGGGATACCATCTGCACCAGCTCCTCGACCGGATTCACGTTGCCGCGTTCGAGGTGGCCCTGGTGCACGCTGGCGCTCGCATCCTGCAACGGCTGGCGTCCGGCATCGAAGTAGACGCCGTTGCTGGCCATGGCCCGCGGCTGCGCGACGGTGGCCAGGCGCAGCTGGTCGAGGGTGGTGCGCACCACGCCTTCGCTGCCGCGGTTCTCGATCGAGATCAGGCCGCTCTCGTCGATCACCACGCGCTGCGCGTCCTCGGGGATGGTGATCGGACCGCCCTGGCCCTGGATGAGATGGCCCTCGCGGGTGCTCAGCCGACCCTGGGCGTCGAGGACGAGGTTGCCGTTGCGGGTCAGCCAGTTGCGCCCCTGCGCATCCTGCGCCACCAGGAAGCCGTCGCCGTGCACGGCGACATCAAGCTGGTTGCCGGTGGGATCGAGCGTGCCGTCGGTGAAGGAGTGGTAGCCGCCATCGGGAAGGACGCCGGCGCCGCCTGCCCGGGCGATGCCGGTCCGGCCCTCATCGCCCAGAACCTGGGCGAAACCGACCCGCAACTGGCCCTCGCGGCGGTAGCCGGGGGTCTGCGCATGCGCGATGTTGCGCGCGGTCGCATCAAGCAGCCTGGTCTCGGTGACCATGGCGCTGGCAGCGGCGTAGACGCCCTTGGGCATCGGCTCCTCCTGGTGTCGCGGTCCGCAACGCACGGCCGCCAAGAGGACTGCCTACGCGAACCCGGTGCCAATCTGTCCAGGGGCTACGTCCCTACGGCCTTGCAGGCCTACCCCCCGGGCTATGTCGCGACTCGTTTTCGCCGGCTGCGCCGTTGAAAACGTGGCGGCATCGGCTGCGCCGATTCTCTGCCGCCACCGTCGCTCGGCGCCCGATTGTCCAGGGGCTGCGCCCCTACGGCCTTGCAGGCCTACCCCCGGGCTTTGTCGCGACTCGTTTTCTCCGGCTTCGCCGTTGAGAACGTGGCGGCATCGGCTGCGCCGATTCTCTGCCGCCACCGTCGCTCGGCGCCCGATTCTGCCCAGGGGCAGCTCTGCCGTCACCGTCGCTGGGCGCCAGATCCCGCCGGATCAGGCCTTCGCCGGCTTCACCAGCGCGTAGAGGCGGAGGTTCGCCTCATCGAGCGCGTTGTGCAGCTCGGTGCCGAAGCGGTTGAGCATCGCGGTCGGCCGACGCTCCAGGGCCACCGCACACAGGTCATTGTACTGTTCGACGTTATAGGAGAGCTTCTCGAGCAGCCCGGTTCCGCTGGAGCGAGCCGCGAGCAGACGGATCGCCTTCTTGTCGACCACCACCGACCGCTGCGGCGCCCCCGCCAGCTGGTTCAGCGCGATGGCCAGCGCGGCGCAGGAGAGGGCGTAGGTCGCCGCCAGCACGCGATTCGCCTTCGCCGATGCGTCCGGCCGGCCGAGCGCGAGCACGCGCCGATAGCGGGACTTCATCTCGCTGCACTGGTTGCCGAGTTCCTGGGAGAGCTTCATGCGCTGGCGATCCTGCATCGCGAGGCGGTCCGTGGGCCGCCCAGGCGCTGCGATTGCACGGCTGTGCGGCACGCCATAGTGGGTCTGTATGAACCCAATTCGTGCGGGACAACCGCCTGCCCTCGCTGAGCTAGGAGAGGCGATCCGCGCGGCGGCACGCCGGGAAGGCCTGCATCCGCGCACTGGACGCATCTATGTCGGCTGGGCGCGACGCTACGTCCTGCACCATGACTGCCGGCATCCGGCCGAACTGGGGTTGGATGCGCCACGGGCCTTCCTCGCCGGCCTGGCCCAGCACGCGAACCTGTCCGCATCGACCCTGCGCCAGGCGGTGATGGCCCTGCGCTTCCTGCATGAGCA
>JAFLCQ010000041.1 GCA_017302815.1 Planctomycetota bacterium | reverse complement strand
GGGCGGCGAACAGCGGCCACGCATGCAGGTTGGCGGGTGGAAGACCGGGCCAGCCGCGCAGCAGCAGCACCGAGCCGGCCAGGCCGAGGGCGACCAGGGCGCCGCCCCAGCGCAGTTCGACGCCATGCGGCTGGTTGCGGCGCAGCCAGGCGATGCCGGCGAGGACGCCGGCCGCGAGTGCGGGGGCGCCGACAGCGGCGACGGGCTCCAGTTCCATGGGCAGCATGGCGGTCCTCCGGCAGGGGTGGCCGCCGGGCCGGCGCTGGGCCGGCCCGGCGGTCTCAGGTCACTTGGCAATGCCTTCGAGGGCGAAGGTGATGTGGATGGTCTCGCCGATGGCGCCGGGACCGTAGGTGACGCCATAGTCGGCGCGCTTGATGTCGAAGCTGGTCTCGAAGCCGATCAGCGCCTTCTTGGTCCACGGGTTGGTGCCGGTGCCGGTCTTCACCGCCTTGGCGGTGATGGTCTTGGTCACGCCATGGATGGTCAGGTCGCCGGTGATCTCGTAGGCCTCGCCGGCCTTGGCCCAGCTCTTGGAGACGAACTCCAGGGTGGGGAACTGTACCGCGTCGAGGATCTCGGGGCTCTTGAGGTGGGCTTCCATCTTGGGCACGCCGGTCGAGACCGAGTCGGTCTTCACCACCACCTTCACCTTCGAGGCGGCCGGGTTGGCCTCGTCGAAGCTGAGTTCGCCGGCGACCGCATCGAAGCGGCCGTGGGTGAAGCCGGCGCCCATGTGCTGCACCTTGAAGACGGCGAAGGAATGGTCGTCGTCGATGCTGTAGTCGGCGGCGAAGGCGGGGATGGCCAGGGCGGCCAGGATGAGGGAACGGGTCATGGTTTCTCCGGGGATGGGGAGGTTGGTGATGCGATGGGGGGGTGGCGGGCCTGCTCGAGCAGGCGGATGAGGGATTCGAGGCCGGCACCGCCGAGGTGCGAGAGCTGCCTGCGGGCAAGTTCGACAGTCAAGGGGTCGAGTCGCGCCAGCAGCTCGAGGCCCAGCTGACTTATGCGCAGGATGACGACCCGGCGGTCGCCGGGCTTGCGATCGCGCACCAGGAGGCCGGCCTCGGCGAGGCGGTCCGCAAGGCGGGTGATGTCGGGGTCGTGGGCGACCAGGCGCGCACCCACGTCGCTGCACGGCAGGCCGGCCGGACCGGCGCCGCGCAGTATCCGCAAGGCGTTATAGCCGGTCGAGGACAGGCCGTGCGGCTTCAGGAGTTCGACCGTCTGGCGGTGCAGCTGGTCGGCGGTGCGCTGCAGGTTGAGGTAGGCCTCGACCTCTGGTCCGGCGAAGGGCACGGTCTGCTTGATGTCGTGGGCCAGCGTCGGCATGATCACGAATGTCGTTTAAACAAATATCGTTTCAACGCAACATGCACAAAACCTTCTACAGGGGGGGGCGGGTACTGGTGCCGATTCGATCAGGTGCTAGACCCCCGCCTCCTGCGCACGAGGCCCCGATGGACGCCGCCCCCAGCCTGTTCGACAAGGTGTACCCGCTCACCGTCCTGGTGCTGCTCGGGCTCGCCATTCCGACCGCATTGCTGTTGATCAACCGCTTCGCTTCGCGCTGGGCCCTGGGCAAGCGCGATGCCGATCCGGGCAAGCACCAGCCCTACGAGTGCGGCCTGACCAGCACCGCCGGCGGCGCCAACGAGCGCTTCCCGGTGAAGTTCTACCTCGTCGCCATGCTCTTCCTCGCCTTCGATGTCGAGGTCGCCTTCCTCTATCCGTGGGCGATCCAGTTCTCCAAGGGCGGCTGGGAGATGCTCTGGCTGCTCATCGCCTTCCTCGTCCTCCTCGAAGTCGCCTACCTCTACCTGTGGCGCAAGGGCGCCCTGGATTGGGATAAATAAGCATGGTGTACAAGCCCGTTCCCGCGACCGCCGCGGCCCCCGAGGTCAACCTCGGCGACGCCTTCGTCACCACCACCGTCGACGCGGTGGTGAACTGGGGCCGTCGCAACAGCCTCTGGCCCTTCCCGTTCGGCACCGCCTGCTGCGCCATCGAGTTCATGGGCATGGTCAGCAGCATGTTCGATGTCTCGCGCTTCGGCGCCGAGCTGGTGCGCTTCAGCCCGCGCCAGGCCGATCTGCTGATCGTCGCCGGCACCGTCACCTACAAGCAGGCCCCGGTCCTGCGCCGCATCTACGACCAGATGCTGGAACCGAAGTGGGTGATCTCGGCCGGCGCCTGCGCCACCAGCGGCGGCTTCTACGACTGCTACTGCACCGTGCCGGGCATCGACGAGATCATCCCGGTCGACATCTACATCGCCGGCTGCCCGCCGCGCCCCGAGGCCTTCCTCGAGGCCATCGTGCAGCTGCAGAAGAAGATCGACCGCGAGAACCGCAACGAGCGCGCCATCATCGGGGGTGCGGCATGAGTGCCGCCGCCGACACCGCCTGTCCGGCGATCCAGGCCGGTCTGACCGCCGAGGCCATCCTCGCCCTGCTCGCGCCGCTGGGCGGCGCCAAGGATCCGGCCGACCGCTGGGGCCTGACCGTCATCGTCCCGCGCGAGCAGCTGCGCGCGGCGATGCAGCTCCTGCGCGATGGCGAGACCACCCGCTTCGATCTGTGCCTGGATGTCGCCGGCATCGATTACCTCGGCTATCCCGACTGGCGTGGCCCGCGCTTCGCCGTCAGCTACCCGCTGAAGTCGACCGTCTTCCGCCATCGCGTCACCATCAAGGTGCAGGTGGACGAGGATGACGCCTCGGTGCCCAGCCTGCACGACGTGTGGAGCAGCTGCGACTGGGCCGAGCGCGAGACCTGGGACCAGTACGGCATCGTCTTCGCCGGCCATCCCAACCTGAAGCGCCTGCTCAACCACCATGAGTTCGTCGGCCACCCGCTGCGCAAGGACTACCCCTGCCAGAAGCGGCAGAAGCTGTCGGTGAACGACCCGATGGTCGACCAGCTGCAGGCCAAGCTGCGCGCTCTGGGCTATGAGATCCTGGAGCAGCCGGCGGTGACGCCGGGGATGCCGCTGACGCAGAAGGAGATCGCCAAGTGAGGGTCAAGACTCCGCAGGGCGAGATCGTCGATCTGATGACGATCAACCTCGGCCCCAGCCATCCGGCCACCCACGGCACGCTGCGCCTCTTCGCCGCCCTCGACGGCGAGACCATCGCCGCCGCCGTCGGCGAGATGGGCTACCTGCACCGCGGCTTCGAGAAGATGGTCGAGCAGGGCACCTACCAGCAGGTGCTGCCCTTCACCGATCGCCTGAACTACTGCAGCGCGATGATGAACAACATCGCCTTCTGCAAGGCGGTCGAGCGCATGTTCGGCGTCGAGCTGCCCGAGCGCGCGGTCACGTTGCGCGTGATCCTGCTCGAACTGTCGCGAATGATCGACCACCTGGTGTGCAACGGCGCGAACCTGGTCGACCTCGGCGCGCTGACCAACTTCTGGTACTTCTTCAATCCGCGCGAGCGCGTGTACCAGATCTGGGAGCGCCTGTGCGGCGCCCGCCTGACCAACACGGTCACCCGCATCGGCGGCATGTACCGCGACACCTACCCCGGCTTCGAGCAGGACGTGCTGGCGGTGGTGAAGGTGATCGAGGATGCGGTGACCGAGGTCCTCGGCCTCATCGAGCGCAACCGCATCTTCATCGACCGTACCCGCGACATCGGCACCGTCGGCGCCGCCGAGGCGATCTCGGCCGGCTGGACCGGCCCGTGCCTGCGCGCCGCCGGCGTCGACCGCGACCTGCGCAAGGACGAGCCCTACTACGGCTACGAGACCTACGAGTTCGAGACCGTCCTGGGCACGACCGGCGACACCTTCGACCGCATCATGGTGCGCATGTACGAGATCCGCGAGTCCGCGAAGATCGTGCGCCAGGCCGTCGCGCGCCTGAAGCCGGGTCCGGTCAACACCGCCGACGCCCGCCTGTCGCTGCCCAGCCGCAACCAGGTCTACCACGACATGGAGGCGCTGATCAACAGCTTCAAGCTGATCTACGAGGGCGTCCGCCCGCCTGCCGGCGAGTGCTACGACGCGATCGAGGCCGCCAACGGCGAGCTCGGCTTCCTCATCGTCAGCGACGGCGGCACCAACCCCTATCGCATCAAGGTGCGCGCGCCCTGCTTCACGCAGTGGTCGCACTACCCCGGGATGCTGACCGGCTCGATGGTGGCGGACGTCGCCTCATCGCTGGGATCGATCAACATCATCGCTGGAGAGCTGGACCGATGAGTTCGTGCGCCAATCCGGCCACCGTGCAGCCGGCCGACCTCACCGTCGACGCCGTGCGCGCGCGCATGGGTCGCTACGCGACTGCGATCGCGGAGCTGAAGCGCCGCTATCCCACCCGCCGCGCCGTGCTGCTGCAGGTCCTGCACCTGGCGCAGCAGGAGTTCGGCTGGGTCCCGCGCGTCGCCATCGAGTGGGCGGCCGAGGTCTCGGACAGCAGCCCGGCGCACGCCTTCAGCGTGGTCGAGTTCTACACCATGTACCGGCAGGTGCCGATGGGCCGGCACCTCATCCAGGTGTGCCAGACCATGTGCTGCCACATCCAGGGCGCCGAGGACCTGATCGCGCACCTCGAGAAGAAGCTCGGCATCCATGCCGGCGGCACCACTGCGGACGGCGTGTTCTCGCTGGTCCGCGTCGAGTGCCTGGCGCTGTGCGGCAGCGGCCCCGGCGTGATGATCGACGACCAGGCGATCGGCCCGGTCCCGCATCCGCTCGGCCAGGGCGCGCTGCGCGAGGCGCACTTCGACGTCCCCGACTTCCACCCCACGCCCGCCGTGCTGGACGCCTGGATCGACTTCCTCAAGGCGCAGCCCGCGGCGCAGGGCCGCCACCACGACCACGACGCCCTGGGCGACATCGTGCTGGAGACCAAGGGCCACCCGCAGGGTCTCGCCGCCGCCGCCAAGCCGCTGGCCAACGACTACTTCCCCGCCTGCCCGGCGCTGAAGGTCGCGGCCAAGGCCGCCGACGGCACTGTCACCGTCACCTGGTCGAACGACCCCTCGTTCACCGTCAAGGCGGTGGTCGAGCGCTCCGACGACGGCGCCGCCTGGCGCCAGATCGCCGAGGTCGGGCCCAAGGACCAGAAGGCCACCGACAAGCTGGAGGCCGGCGCCTCCGCCAAGTACCGCGTCATCGTGCACGAGAAGGACCGCGTGGCCAACCCCAGCGCGGTGGTGGAGGTCAAAGCGTGAGCCTCTTCGGTTTCCCCCAGCCCAAGCAGTGGAAGGGCAAGGACCTCCCCCGCGTCCTCTCGCGCCTCTTCGACGTCAAGGACGGCCACACCCTGGCGGTCGCGAAGAGCCACGGCGCCTACAGCACGATTTCCAAGGTCCTCTTCGACCGCGCCCCGTTCCAGATCATCAACGAGGTGATGGACTCGGGACTGCGCGGCCGCGGCGGCGCCGGCTTCCCCACCGGCATGAAGTGGAGCTTCGTGCCGCGCGGCGGCCAGAAGCCGGTCTACCTGGTGATCAACGCCGACGAGGGCGAGCCGGGCACCTTCAAGGACCGCATGTGCCTGATGCGCGATCCGCACCTGCTGATCGAGGGCATGATCTGCACCGGCTACGCCCTGGGCGTGCGCACGGCGTACATCTTCGTCCGCGGCGAGATGCTGCCGCAGATCCAGGCGCTGAACCACGCCATCAAGGAGGCGTACGACGCCGGCCTGCTGGGCGAGAACATCGCCGGCAGCCGCTACTCGCTGGACATCTACGTCCACCGCGGCGCCGGCGCCTACATCTGCGGCGAGGAGACCGGCCTCATCAACGCGCTGGAAGGCTACAAGGGCCAGCCGCGCCTGAAGCCGCCCTTCCCGGCGATCAGCGGCGCCTTCGCGGCGCCGACCGTGGTGAACAACGTCGAGACCATCATGGCCGTGCCGTGGATCCTGACCCACGGCGCCAAGGCCTACCGCCAGTGGGGCACCGACAAGAGCCCCGGCAGCAAGCTGTTTTCGATCTCGGGCGACATCGCCAAGCCGGGCGTCTACGAGGTGCCGCTGGCGATGCCGTACATGGAGTTCTTCGAGCTGTGCGGCGGCCTCACCGGCGAGCTGCTCGGCTGCATCCCCGGCGGATCGTCGGCCCCGGTGCTGACCGCCGAGGAGACCAAGAAGACGACGATGGACTACGAGTCGCTGGCGGCGGCGAAGTCGATGCTCGGCTCGGGCGCCATCACCCCGTTCAACACCACCCGCGACCCGGTGCTGATCCTGCAGTCGATCGCGCGCTTCTACGCCCACGAGAGCTGCGGCCAATGCACCCCGTGCCGCGAGGGCACCGGCTACGTCGACCGCGTGATCGACTCGCTGGTCGACGGCCACGGCCGCGACGGCGACGCCGAGTTCATCAAGTCGCTGGCCGACCAGTACGAGCCGATGACCACGATCTGCGCCTTCGGCCCCGGCGCCGCCTGGCCGGTGCAGTCCTTCGTGACGAAGTTCAAGAGCCACTTCGACGCCTACATCGCCAAGAACCCCAAGCACGCCGACAAGCGCGACCTCGTGACGGTCCGCCCCGGCGCCTTCTGGTGAGCGCACCCATGGCCGACCTGATCACCATCAATGTCGACGGCAAGGACGTGCAGGTCCCCCCGAAGATCCAGCTCATCGAGGCGCTGCGCACCTACGCCAAGGTGGACACCCCGGCGTTCTGCTACCACCCCGACCTGTCGGTGGCCGGCAACTGCCGCGTCTGCCTGGTCGAGGTCGCCGGCCCGCGCGGCTTCGCCTTCGGCATCGCCTGCCACATGCAGACCGCGCCCGGCCTGACGGTGAAGACCCAGATCAGCTCCGATCGCGTCAAGTGGGCGCGCCGCGGCGTGATGGAGTCCCTGCTGGTCAACCACCCGCTGGACTGCCCGATCTGCGACAAGGCCGGCGAGTGCACGCTGCAGGAGAACTACATGAACTCCGGGCGGCACGAGAGCCGCCTGCCGGACGACGCCGGGAAGCAGTACAAGGGCGGCGCCGACCACCGCTTCACCGACGCCAAGGGCAACGACCGCGGCGGCAAGAAGATCGACCTCGGCCCGACCATCCTGCTCGACCAGGAGCGCTGCATCGTGTGCAGCCGCTGCGTCCGCTTCATGTCCGAGGTGGCCAAGGAGCCGCAGCTGGCCATCGCCGGCCGCGGCGACCACGCCTACATCACCACCTTCCCGGGCAAGCCGCTGACCCACGGCTACGACCTCAACGTCACCGACGTCTGCCCGGTCGGCGCCCTCACCGGCAAGCACTTCCGCTTCCAGCAGCGGGTGTGGAACCTCAAGAGCGTCGAGTCGATCGACCCCAGCGACGCCTTCGGCGCCAACATCACCATCGAGTACAACAACGGCCGCGTCTGGCGCCTGATGCCGCGCCGCAACCCGGCGGTGAACAAGAGCTGGATCGCCAACTCGACCCGTCTGCTCTACCAGCAGCTGGCGGTCAACCGCCTGACCGACGCCCGCGTCGCCGGGGTCGACGCCGATCTCGACGCCGGCGTGCAGGCCGCCAAGGCCGCCATCGCCGCGGCGAAGAAGGTCGCCCTGGTCGCCAGCGGCCACGGCACCGTCGAGGACAACGCCGCCCTGCTGGCGCTGAAGGACGCCCTCGGCGACAAGTCCGAGGTGTTCTCCGGCTCGTGGCTGGCGGTGGGCAAGGCCGACGGCATCGCGCTGTCCGGCGACCCGGTCGCCAACCGCGCCGGCCTGGCCGTCCTCGGCCTCGCCGACAACCTCGACCAGCTGGCGCAGCGCGCCGGCGAGTTCGACGCCCTGGTGGTGTTCAACCACGACCTGTGGGGCGCCGATGCGGCCAAGGCCGCGAAGCTGGAAGCCATCCCCGCCCGCGTCGTGCTGGCGGCGTGGAACGACGCGACCGTGGCCAAGGCCACGGTCGCGGTCGGCATCCGCGCCTGGGCCGAGGTCCGCGGCACGATGGTCAACAGCCAGGGCCGCATCCAGCTGATGCACGCCTGCCCGGTGCTGCCCAATCCCGCCCTCGAACCCGCCTGGCAGGTGCTGGCTGGCTTCGCCGGCGCGGTCTGGGCCAGCGAGGCGCAGGCCTTCGCCGCAGCGCAGGCCCGCGCTGCGCGCCTGGCCGGCCTCTCCTACCGCGCCATCGGCCCGATGGGGGCCGTCCTTCCCCAGCCCGCCCTCGCGGCGGCGGGAGCCTGAGCGATGATCACCGACGTCATCAACTGGATCTGCGCCAACCCCTACCTCGTCGCCAGCCTGCTGCTGGTGCCGGCGGTGCCGCTGATCTTCTTCAACATCCTGCCCCTGCTGGTGGTGATGGAGCGCCGCGGCGCCGCCTTCATCCAGGACCGTCCGGGCCCCAACCGCGCCGGCATCTGGATCCCCGGCCTGAACGTGCGCATCCGCGCCTTCGGCATGATCTACAACGCCTGCGACTTCGTGAAGCTGGCGGTGAAGGAGCGCTTCAACCCCGCCTTCGCCGCCGCCAGCGGCTACTACGTCGCCGGCCCATTCATCCCGCTGGCCGCGGCGCTGATCCTGCCCGCCTTCATCCCGGTCTTCGCCCCCATCGCCTACAGCACCGCCGACGGCGTCGGCTGGCTGCACGGCACCACCATCGCCACCCATTCCGGCCTGCTCGCCCTCTTCGCCTTCTCCTCGCTGTCGATCTACGGCATCGTCCTCGGCAGCTGGTCGGCGAACTCCAAGTACTCGCTCCTCGGCGGCATGCGCGCCAGCGCCATGATGGTCAGCTACGAGGTCTCGATTGGCCTGGCCGCCGCCGGCATGTTCCTCATCGTCGGCAGCTTCGACCTGGCCAAGATCGTCGCCTGGCAGGGCGACCACACCTGGGGCATCTTCGCTCAGCCCCTCGGCTTCGTCCTGTTCACCGTGGCGATGTTCGCCGAGTGCAACCGTACACCCTTCGACGTGGTCGAGGGCGACTCCGAGATCGTCGCCGGCTTCCACACCGAGTACGGCGCCATCCGCTTCATGCTGGTGATGGCCGCCGAGTACTACCACGTGATCATCGCCAGCGCGCTGATCAGCACCCTCTACCTCGGCGGCTACCACCTGTCGCCCATCCCGCTGCCGGTCGGCCAGGACTTCGCCGTCGTCAACCTCGACGATCGCTGGATGCGCGAGCATCTCGGCGCCGTCCTCGCCCTCATGCTGGGCATCGGCGCGATCGGCGCCGCGGTCTTCGCCGGACTGATCAACGGCCGGCGCGTCCACTACCTCAAGAGCGGCGCCACGGACGCCCAGGAACGCGCCCGCGAGTACATCCTCTACACCGCTGCGATCGGCGGCGCCGCCCTGCTCATGGCGGTCGGCGCGGTGCTGCTGGCCGGCTGGAGCCCGGCGCCCAAGGCCGTCGTCGCCGGCGTGCCGGTATGGGGCGGCCTGGTCGACGTCCTGACCGCGGTGGCGCAGTTCCACATCCTCCTCGGCAAGATCATCCTGGTCGCCTGGCTGTTCGTGTGGGTGCGCTGGACGGTGCCGCGCTTCCGCTACGACCAGATCATGGCCCTGGGCTGGAAGGTCCTGCTCAACGGTGCGCTGATCAACCTCCTGATCACCGCCATCATCGTGAAGCTGGTGCGCTGACATGGCCAAAGTCATCCCCCGTCCCGACCTCGGCGTCTGGGAGCGCCTCTACATCGGCGAGATCGTCAAGGGTCTGATGACGACCTTTGGCCACGCCGGCAAGGCGCTGACCAACCCGGCGCATTTCCCGACTCTGCAGTACCCCGAGCAGCAGCCGGACATCCCGCGCGACTATCGCAGCCGGCACCGCCTGATGAAGCGCGCCGACGGCAGCCCGCGCTGCGTCGCCTGCTACATGTGCAGCACCGCCTGCCCGGCGCGCTGCATCAACATCGTCGCCGAGGAGAGCCCGGACAAGCACATCGAGAAGCGCCCGGTGCGCTTCGAGATCGATCTGCTGCTGTGCGTGTTCTGCGGCTACTGCGTCGAGGCGTGCCCGTGCGACGCCATCCGCATGGACACCAAGCAGGCGATCCTGGTCGGCGGCGACCGCGCCTCCTTCGTGGCCGACAAGGCCAAGCTGATGGACTGGGAGCCCAAGGACTACCCGGCCGACGACATCCAGAGCCAGAAGGCGCCGGGCGGCACGCTGAACGCCAAGGCGCTCGAGGAGCTCCGCTCCGGAAGCGACCACTGACATGTTCCCCTCGCTCGACCTCAGTCTCGGCAACATCTACTTCGCCGGCCTGGCGCTGACCGCGCTGTGCTGCGCCCTGGGCGTGCTGGTCAGCCGGCATCCGCTGAACGCGGCGGTGCTGCTGATCGGCGCCATGCTCTCGCTGTCCGGCATCTACGCCCTGCTCGACGCGCCCTTCCTGGCCGTGCTGCAGGTCATGGTCTACGCCGGCGCGGTGATGATGCTGGTGATCTTCGTCATCATGGTCCTCAACCGCGCCCGCGAGGACGCGCTGCCGCGCTTCGACGCCTGGAGCGTCGCCACCGCCGCCGCGCCGCTGGCGCTGTGCGGCCTGCTGGCCGCGACCATGATCCGCCACCCGCTGCAGGCCTCGGCCGCGGCGGTGCGCGGCGAGCCCGAGCCGATCGCCGAGCGCATGTTCTCGATGACCGGCGGCGGCTGGTGGCTGCTCTTCGTCGCGGTGGGCGTGACCCTGCTGGTGGCGGTGGTCGGCGCCGTGCTGCTGGCGAAGCGCAAGCTGGACACTCCCGCCGAGGAGCCCGCGCAGGAGGCGCACCATGGCCACTGAGCCGCTCATGAACCCCGCCGCGGTGCAGACCCTGGCGGCCCTGATCTTCGGCATCGGCCTCACCGCCGCGGTCGCCCGCCGCAACATCTTCATCGTGCTGATGGGCGTCGAGCTGATGCTCAACGCGGTGAACCTCTCGTTCGTCGGCTTCTCCCGCACCCTGGGCGGCGACGCCTCGGTGCTGGGGCAGCTCGCCCCGCTGTTCACCATCGCCATCGCCGCGGCCGAAGCCTGCGTCGGCCTGGCCATGGTGATCCTCCTGGTGCGCGGCAAGGACACCATCGACGCCGACGCGTACAGCGCGATGAAGGAATAAGACGTGGACGCCTCCCTCCTCTGGCTCATCCCGGCCCTGCCGCTGTTCGGCGCGATCCTCAACGGCTCGCTGTCGCTGGCCGGCGCGAAGGACTCCTACGGTCCGCCGCGCGGACTGGTCGCCACCTTCGCCGTGCTCATGCCGGCGATCAGCTTCGCCCTTGCGGTCGCCGCGGCCTCGCGCCTCGGATCGCTCGGCGGCGAGGCGATGCCGCCGCTGCGCGCCGAGCTGTTCACCTGGTTCGCCGGCGCCGGGCTCGACCTGCCCTTCTCGCTGACCATCGACCGTTTGTCGTCGCTGATGCTGCTGTTCGTCACCGGCATCGGCACCCTGATCCACCTCTACTCGGTCGGCTACATGCAGGAGGACCGCGGCTTCGCCCGGTTCATGGCCTATCTCAACCTGTTCATGGCCGCGATGATCACCCTGATCATGGGCAGCAGCCTGCCGGTCACCTTCCTGGGCTGGGAAGGCGTCGGCCTGTGCAGCTACCTGCTGATCGGCTTCTGGCACAAGACCCCGGAGTACGCCGACGCCGCCCGCAAAGCCTTCATCTACAACCGCGTCGGTGACCTCGGCTTCCTGCTCGGCGGCTTCGCCCTCTTCCATGTCACCGGCAGCCTTGACTACGCCGCCATCTCGGCCTGGTTCCAGTCGGCCGACGCGGCCGCCCTGGCCGACAAGCGGGTGTGGATCGACGCCGGCCTGGTGCTGATCTTCCTCGGCTGCGCCGGCAAGAGCGCGCAGATCCCGCTGCAGGCCTGGCTGCCCGACGCCATGGCCGGCCCGACCCCGGTGTCCGCCCTCATCCACGCCGCCACCATGGTGACCGCCGGCGTCTACCTGGTCGCCCGCCTCTCCGACGCCTACGTCGTGTCGTCGACGGCGATGACCGTGGTATTCACCATCGGCTGCGCCACCGCCGTGTGGGGCGCGGTCGCCGGCCTGGTGCAGAACGACGTCAAGAAGGCCCTGGCCTACTCGACGGTCAGCCAGCTCGGCTTCATGTTCATGGCCGCCGGCGCCGGCGCCTTCGACGTGGCGATCTTCCACGTCTTCACCCACGCCTTCTTCAAGGCCGCCCTCTTCCTCTCGGCCGGTGCGGTCATCCACGGCCTGCACCACGAGCAGGACATGCGCCGCATGGGCGGACTGCGCAAGCAGCTGCCGGTGGCCTACCTGGCGATGTTCTACGGCTGGTGGGCGATCACCGGCCTGCCCTTCGCCGCCGCGTTCTTCTCCAAGGACCTCATCCTCGAGAGCGCCTTCGCCGGCCACGTCCACCTCTTCCACGCCAACATCGCCCCGATCGTCGGCGGCATCGCCCTGGCGACCGCCGGCCTCACCGCGGTGTACATGACCCGCGTCATCACCCTGGTGTTCTGGAGCCCGAGCCGCGTCGATCCCGAGGTGAAGCACCACATCCACGGCACCCCGATGACGATGGCGATCCCGCTCATCATCCTCGGCATCGGCAGCCTGGTCGCCGGCTTCGCCTGGGTCGGCCTGCCGCTGGGCTGGCTGGGCGTGCCCGACGGCGGCATGGCCTTCCTGCAAGGCTGGCTGGCCCCCGTCGTCGGCGCCGCGCAGGCCAAGCTCGCCGCGGCCGCGACCGCGGCGGGCGTCGTGCATGGCGACCACCACGCCCTGGCCTGGACGGTGGCCGGCGTCGGCACCCTGGTCGCGGGCTTCGGCAGCTTCCTCGGCTACTGGCTGTGGCGCAACGGACCCAAGGAGGTCCCCGCCGCCGGCACCAGCACCGCCCCGACCGGCTTCGGCGGCGGCTGGACCTTCGGCTTCGACAAGGCCGCCGACTGGCTGGTGGTCAAGCCGGTCACCGTCGTCGCCTTCGGCATCTACTGGGTGGTCGAGCTGGCCATCCTCGGCGTCGCCGGCTGGCTGACCGGCGCCGGGGCCCGCGCCCTGGGCGACGGCTACGCCTTCGCTCTGCAGCGCTCGCGCCTGCGCACTTCGCTCGCCCTGGCCATGCTCGGCCTCGCCGCCGCCATCGCCGCCCTGATCATGGTGGGCTCATGACCAGTGGCTGCGCCCCTACGGCCCTGCGGGCCTACCCCCGGGCTTTGTCGGAGTTCGTTCCCGTCGGCTGTGCCTCCGGAAACGTGGGCGGATGGGCTTCGCCCATCGTATCCGCCCACCACTCCTCGGCGCCCGCCCCATCGCTGCGCGACGGGGCCCCTGGCCTCCGCCAAGCTCCTTCCGTAGGAATGGCCTGATATGCTGCTGTTATCCCTCGTCCTCGCGCCCATCGCCGCCGCCGCCATCGCGGTCTTCGCCCATGGCAAGGATGCCGACCAGCAGGCTGGCGATTCGGCCACCCGCCTCGGCCTGGTGATCTCCCTCGCCATCGCCGTGCTGTCGGTGCCGCTGGTCCTGGGTCGCGGCGCCCCGCTCGATGTCGCCTGGTTCGCCCTCCCCGGCACCGAGGCGGTCATCCACCTCAGCCTGGGCAGCGATGGCATCAGCGCCTGGCTGGTGCAGCTGGTGACCTGGCTGACGCCCTTTGCCATCCTCGGCGGACGCGGCGTCGCTGGCGGCCGCATGCGCGAGTACCTCGCCGCGGTCTTCGTCTGCGAGGCGATGATGATCGGCGCCCTCCTGGCGCGCGACCTCGTCCTCTTCTACGTCTGCTTCGAGGCCATGCTGCTGCCCGTGCTGGTGCTGCTGGCCCTCTTCGGCGGGCCCGAGCGGCGCCAGGCCGCGCTGTGGTTCGTGCTCATGACCATGCTCGGCTCGGTGCCGATGCTGGTCGGCATCTGGGTGATCGCGGCCAAGCTGGGCACCACCGGCCTCGCCCCGGCCATCGAGGCCCTGCGCAGCGGCCACCTGCCCGCCTCCACCACGGACTGGCTGTTCTGGTCCTTCGCCCTCGCCTTCGCGGTGAAGGTCCCGCTGGTCCCGCTGCACGCCTGGCAGGCCCGCACCTATTCCGAGCTGCCCGGCGGCGTCGCCGTGCTGGTGGCCGGCGCCATGGCCAAGCTGGGCGTGTACGGCTTCCTCCAATTCGTGCTGCCGCTGTTCCCGGAGCAGAGCGCCGCGCACGCGCAGCTCTTCATCGTCCTCGGCGTCATCGGCGCGGTCGGCGGCGCGGTGGTCGCGCTGGCGCAGGACGATGCCAAGCGCCTGCTGGCCTACTCCTCGCTGTCGCACCTCGGCCTGGTCGTCGCCGGCATCTTCACCTTCCAGCAGGCCGCCCTGGCCGGCGCGGCGGTGCAGATGGTCGCGCACGGCCTGTCCGCCGCGGCGCTGTTCCTCCTGGTCGGTGCGATCGAGGAGCGTACGCGCAGCCCCTACCTCGACGACCACGGCGCCTTCGCCAGCCGCGCTCCGCTGTTCAGCGTGCTCTTCGTCATCTCGGCCCTCGCCGCCGCCGGCCTGCCCGGCACCGCCAACTTCGCCGGCGAGTTCCTGCTCCTGCTCGGCGCCTGGCAGTACGCGCCGTGGGTCGCCGCCGTCGCCGGCCTGTCGGTCATCCTCGGCGCCGCCTACCTGCTCATCCTGGTGCAGAAGTGGTGCTACGGCTCGGCTCCCGAGGGCCGCGCCGAGGTCAGCGACCTCACCGCCCGCGAGGCCTGGGCCGTGGTGCCCCTGCTCGCCGCCAGCATCTGGCTCGGCTTCCAGCCCGGCGTGATCTCGCGCTACGCCGGCCCCAGCGCCGAGGCCATGGCCGCCCCGGCGCGTTCGGCAGCCGCGGCCGTGAAGCCCGGTCCGACTCCCGCCGCCGTCCCGACCGTCGCACCCGCCACCGCCCAGGTGGGGAACTGACATGGATCCTGTAGCACTCTTCCCGCTGCTCGCCCCGATCATCCTCGTGCTGGCCGGCGGCCTGGTCGCCCTGGCGGCCGAGCCATTCCTGCACGGCCAGGCCAAGCACCGCTGGCTGCCGTGGATCGCGGTCGGCTTCATGCTCGCCGCCGCCGTGGCGCAGTGCCTGGCGCCGGCCGGCCACGTGCACGGCATCTTCGGCAACGACGAGGCCCGCCGCTGGCTGTCGTTGGCGGTGATCGCTGCCGCCGCCTGCTCGCTGGGCGGCCTGCAGCAGTCGCTGCATCGCGACCGCTTCCCCGGTGGCGAGAGCTACGCCCTGGCCGCCATGGCCACCGCCGGCGTGCTGGGCATGGTCGCGGCCCTCGACGCCATCGCCTTCTTCGTCGCGGTCGAGACCGCCGCCCTGGCGATCTACGCCCTGGTCGGCCTGCGCCGCCACCGCGCCGAATCCAACGAGGCGATCCTCAAGTACTTCGTCATGGGCGCGGTGTTCAGCGGCATCTTCCTCTACGGCACCGCCCTGATGTACGGCGCAACCGGCTCGACCCGCTTCGGCGCGGCGGTGATCGACGGCCGCGGCGCCTACGCCCTCATCGGCGCCGCGCTGATGGCCGCCGGTCTGCTCTTCAAGGTCGGCTCGGTGCCCTTCCACGCCTGGGCCCCCGACGCCTACACCGGCGCGCCGGTCGCGGTGACCGGCCTGATGGGCGCGATCATCAAGGTCGGCGGCTTCGCCGGCCTCGGTTCGCTGTGGCTGGGCATCGCCTCGCCCGACGGCCTGCCGGTCGCCCTCGACGCGGTGGTGGTGCCCGACGCCGCCGCCCGCCGCCTGCTCGAACCGCTGTCGCTGCTCATCTCCATCGCCGCCATCCTCTCGCTGGTGGTCGGCAACTTCGCCGCCCTGAAGCAGACCTCGGTGCGCCGCCTGATCGGCTTCAGCGCGGTCGCGCACGCCGGCTACATGTGCCTGGCCTTCGTCCTCCCCGCCGCTGGCGAGGGCATCGACCTGCGCCCGCTGTGGCTCTACGCCGTCGGCTACGCCATCGCCACCGCCGGCGCCCTCGCCGCCATCGCCGCCCTCGCCGGCACGGACGACGCCAAGGACGACCTCGCCGGCCTGCACGGCCGCGGCCGCCAGATGCCGCTGTACGGCCTCGGCCTCACCGTCTTCCTCGCCAGCTTCGCCGGCCTGCCGCCCGCCTTCGGCTTCATCGGCAAGTTCGCCGTCCTCTTCCAGGTCGTCAACGTGGGCGGCTGGCTGATCTCGCTGGTCGGCCTCATCGCCGCCGTCGCCGGCGCCGGCGCCTACCTGCGCCTGCTGGTGCAGCTGTGGGCCGGCACCCCGCGTGACGAGCAGGCGGTCGGCGCGCAGCTGCTCACCCGCTGGGGTGTGGGCGTCAGCGCCGTGCTGGTGCTGGTGCTGACCGCCTTCCCGCGCCCGCTGCCGTCGC
>JAFLCQ010000409.1 GCA_017302815.1 Planctomycetota bacterium | reverse complement strand
CAAGGCATAGGTTTTCCTTCGCTGCACCTGCGGCATTCCATCACCCACTGGGGGTTCTTCCCCACGGGGAGGCCTCCAGCTCAACTTTTCGAGGAGGCCTCTCATGGGCTGGTATTTCTCTCCCCAATCGCGGTCTGAACTGATCGCGGAACTGATCGCACCACAGCAGACCGAGCGCGTCAGCGCGAAGGTTATCGCTCACGCATTGCGCGGCAACGTGCTGTGGTCCGTGGTCGAACTGACCGCCAAGGTCGAAGGTGTGCATCGTGATCTCGCGCCGGGCCAGTCCCTGCGCTACATCCGCTGCGATCTGCTGGAACGCAGCGGCAACCAGTGGGGCTACAAGCCGCTGGAAGAGTCCATGCATCCGTACTATTACTCGTGCCCGCTGTCCTATCTGGACCTCGCACCGGAGCAGTCCGCCGACTGGCGTGCAGGCGTTCGCGCCTACCACGCCCGGCGGCGCACACCCACGGCTGTCACGGCACCCGCCGCGGCGCTGTTGGCCTGAGCCAGGAGGAACCGACATGGACCCGATCCTGGCTGCACTCCCGCTCTCGCTGTTGAAGCTCGTTGAAGGCAGTTTGTCCAACGACGAAGTTTCCTCCGACGAGGAAATGCTGGGGTACTTCATCGACAACGGCCTCACCGAGGAGCAGGCACGGCAGGCGCTGACCTACCGCGACCAGTACCTCAACAACATCTACCTGGACGGCTTCACGCCGATCACCGCGGTGGACGAGGCGCTTCACTTCAATCCGCACACCCAACAGTTCGAGCCGGACTGAGCGGTTTTCTTCCACCCCCTGGGGCAGTACTTGCCCCAGCGGGCGGTGCTGTTCCCGTTCATCCGAGGACACCACCATGCCCGCAAACACTTCTTCCACGCTGTACCGCATCGACGAATGCCCGGACGTGATGGCCGACGCCTGCGTCGGCGATGACCAGGGCAACCTGATCTTCCTGTCCATCTGGGCGCGGGACACCGCCGTCCAGCAGTTCCTTGCACGCCTGACCCTCGGGCGCGACGAGCAGGGACTGGACCAGTTCCACGTCATCACCGACCAGGGCGGCAGCGTCCCGGTATTCATCGGCAACGTCGATCGCCTGGAAAAGCGCATCACGCGCGCCTACCGGCGAACGCTGTTCGGTTCGCTGTCCAACGTGTGGCTGTTCGACCGGCGCTGCGTCAAGCCCGACAAGGCCAACGCCAGCGCATTGGCACTGCTGCCACGTGACAGCGCCCACCGGCTTGACCGCCTGTGGATGCTGGTGCGGGACACCTGCCCGTTGCCGCTGCTCGACCACTGGCGCGAGACCGTGCTGGAACTGCTGCAAAGCCGCGAGATGCTGGCCCGCCTTCCGTTCGCCCTCGGGCCGCTGGAAGGCCATCGGCTCGCCATCGACGTGCCGGCGCTGAGCTTGGCGCTGGGCTCCCTGATCCGCAGTGACGCGCTCACCGCCTATCCCTATCCGGCCAAGATTTGGACGCCGGAAGCGGTAGCGGCTTGACCCACCCTCGGAGGCACGCCTTGGCGTGCTTCCGTCATTCATCCCCGCCAACCAGGAGACTTCCATGGCTCTCATGTTCCCGCGGCTCGCCCGCAATTTCGCCAAAAATGGGTACTACCCGACCGACGAACCCACGCTCGAAAGAGCCCTCAACGCACTGATGCCCAGCGACGGGCCGATGTGCATCCTCGATCCCTGCGCCGGTGAAGGCGTGGCAATCGCCGAAGCCTCTCATGCCCTCGGGCGCGAACAGACCAAGGCGTTCGCCGTCGAATTCGACGCCGAGCGGGCGCGCCATGCCCGCGGCCTGGTCGATCACTGCCTGCACGCGGACCTGATGGACACGATGATCTCCAAGCAGTCCTTCGGACTACTGTGGCTGAATCCACCGTATGGCGACCTGTCCAAGGACGTCAACGGCAACATCGGCTATCAGGGCCAGGGCCGTGCCCGCCTCGAAAAGCTGTTCTATCAGCGTTCGCTGTCGCTGTTGCAATACGGCGGCGTGCTGGTCTTCATCGTCCCCGGCTACGTGCTCGACGCGGAGCTGGTCGGCTGGTTGACGCGCCACTACACCGATCTGCGTATCTACCGAGCGGTGGAAACGCAGTTCAAGCAGGTGGTGATCTTCGGCCGCCGGGTCCGTCAGCGGGAGCTGGCACCCGATGGCGTCAAGGCCGTGCGCAATCTGCTGCTGCAGGTTGGGCTTGGCGAAGTCGAAGCCGAGGAACTGCCGAGCGAATGGCCGTTCCTGCCGTACATCGTCCCCGCCAGTCCGGCCGAGCCGGAGCATTTCTTCCGCGTGACGATGGAGCCCGAACAGTTCGCCGACGAGGTTGGCCGGCTGCAAGGCCTTTGGCCGTCGCTGGACACGCACTTGGGGACCGCGCAGCAGTCGCTGCGTCCACCGGCGCGGGCCTTGTCCCACTGGCATCTCGCCCTGGCTCTGGCCGCGGGCGCGATCTCCGGCGTCGTGCGCTCCCAGACGGGGCGCGTGCTCGTCGTCAAAGGTGACACCCACAAGGACAAGACGCTCCAGCGGGAATTCACCGAACGCGAAGACGGCTCCATCGCCGAGACACGCATCCTCACCGACAAGTTCGTGCCTGTCATCCGCGCGTGGGACATGACGCCTGGCTCCCCGACACGGGGCGAGGTGTTGACCATCCGCTGATCCACCGGACGCGCTGCCGTCCTGCTGTACCACCTCGAAGGAGAAACACCATGTTCCCCAATCCATTCAAGCGGCCTGCGCCGCGCAAGCAACCCTTGTTCGCACCGAGTACGTTGAAGTTGAGCGAGAAGGTGCATTGGCTGGCTCGGCGAGGCCTGATCGACCCCTTGGCCTATGTCCAGCGCCATGTGCGCGGGGACTGGGGCGAGATCGATGAGGCCACCCGCCAAGCCAACGACGTCGCAATCCAACAGGACAACCTGATGATCTCCCAGTACCGGATCACGCCGGAACTGGTGTTGCTCGTGAAGACCAGCGAAGACCACCAGACCACGGTGGTCCAGCTTCCCGAAGAGCGCGACCTGATCTGAAGGCGCCGCCTCGTCATCCCATCCACTTGACGGAGCCACTTCACTCCGCCAGGGGTGTCGTGGCTCAATAGCCTTTCAAGTAGGAGCCCATGGCATCGCATCGCATCGAAACCTACTGCCAGAGGCTGGCGTTCCCCATCGGGGCGCTCATCTTCAGCCGAGGCATTGATCGCCTTGTCCGCGCGGGTCGCCTGGACCCGATTCCGTACTTCAGGCGCCACACCCGTGGCGACTGGGGTGACGTCAACGTCTACCAATGGCACGCCAACGGCGTTGCACTTCAATCGGGCGCGTCGCTGGAATCGCACTATGTGATCCACCCGGGACTCGCCATTCGCATCATCACCGATGCGGGGCGCAGTGTCACCGCCATCGTGCTGCCGTCCGAAGACTGAGCACGGTTCACCCGCAGGCCACTCAGGCCAGCATCTTCAACCACCTTCGGCCGCGCGCCGATGTACTTCCCACCACGGGGCGTGCCATTGCCCCGCTGGGGGTGGTGCATGCCCCATTTTTCATTGGAGCATCACCATGTCCCTCGATCTCGAAACCACTGCCGCTGACGCCGCGCCCGTACAGGGCGAACTGCTCGACGCGGAATCAT
>JAFLCQ010000408.1 GCA_017302815.1 Planctomycetota bacterium | reverse complement strand
ATCGCGTCGCATGCGACTGCACATCATCCGCCACGGCGACCCCGACTATGCGCTCGACAGCCTGACCGAGCGCGGTCGGCGCGAAGCCGAGGCGCTGCGCGAATGGGTCGCGCGCGAGCGGCCCGACCGCGCCTACCACTCGCCGATGGGACGTGCGCGCCTGACCGCCGAGCTGGCCCTGGCCGGCAGCGGCCTGGATGCGGCCTGCGAGCCGTGGACCGCCGAGCTGTCGCCGTGGGGGCCGCTGCCGGGGCAGAACCTCGCTTACTGGGACCAGCACGGCCACCGCATCCGCAATCCCGCCTTTCTCGCCAGCGGCCAGGTCACGGACATCCAGGGCCTCGATACGCCGGACTTCCTCGCCAACCTGCCGCGCATCGCCGCCGCCTCGGACGCCTTCCTCGCCCGCCACGGCCTGGCGCGCGATGGCGGCGCCTACCGCGTCTCGCCCTGCGACTGCCGCAGCATCGCGGTGTTCTGCCACATGGGCTTCGGCCTCACCTGGCTGGCGCATCTGCTGGCGATCCCGGCGCCGCTGGCGTGGTGCGGCTTCCACCTCCACACCACCTCGGTGACGACGCTGCTGTTCGACGAGCGCGAACCGGGCATCGCCACCCCGCGCGCCCTGTGGGTCGGCGACATCACCCATCTCAACCGCGCCGGCATCGAGCCGGGCCGGATGGGCATAAAAGCCAATTACCACTAGTCGTCCGGTCGTCCGGTCGTCGAGTCGTCCGGAGCGTGCGCGCCCAGTTCGCAGCGCAGGCGTACTGTGGATATGGCACGCTGTGTGTGCGGCTCAGCCGAGCACGCCACGACTGACGACGTCCGCGCGATCGGCGAACGTGAGTGAGCCGGGATCGAGCGGGTTCCAGGGCAAAGGGCCCTGGTGGGTCCAGGGCAAAGCCCTGGGCGGGGGTTCGGGGGCCGGCGAGGCCCCCGGGTCAAGCGTGGATGACGCGGCCGAGGCAGTCGAGGGCCGCTTCCTTCACCGCCTCGCTGACGGTGGGATGCGCGGCGCAGGTGCGGGCGATGTCTTCGCTGCTGCCGCCGTAGACCATGTGCGCGGCGATGGCGCCGATGAGATCGGCGGCGCGGATGCCGATGATCGCCGCGCCCAGCACGCGGTCGGTCTTGGCATCGGCGACGATCTTGACGAAGCCGTCGGTGGCGCCGGCGGCGCGGGCGCGGCCGTTGGCGAGGAAGGGGAAGCGGCCGACGCGCACCTGCAGGCCGCGCTTCTGGCATTCGGCCTCGGTCAGGCCGATCGACGCCACCTCGGGCTCGGTGTAGACCACGCTGGGCACCAGGTTGTAGTCGATGTGGGCGTGCTGGCCGGCGATCAGCTCGGCCACCGCCACGCCATCCTCCTCGGCCTTGTGCGCCAGCATCGGGCCGTCGACCAGGTCGCCGATCGCCCACACCCCGGGCAGGCTGGTGCGCAGGCTGCCGTCGACCTTCACGCGCTTGCGCTCGGTCAGGGCGACGCCGGCGGCCTCCAGGCCGGCGCCCTCGCTGCACGGGCGGCGGCCCACCGCGACCAGCACACGGTCGGCGGGGAAGGACAGCGGCGAGCCGTCCTTGGCGGTGGCGGTCAGGGTGACGCCGTCGGCAGTGGTCTGCGCGCCGGTGACCTTGGCCTCCAGCACGAACTTCAGGCCCTGCTTCTCCAGGGTCTTCTGCAGCGCCTTGGCGACGTCGGCATCCAGGAAGGGGCACAGCTGCGGCAGGGCCTCGACCACCGTCACCTCGGCGCCCAGGCGCGCCCATACGCTGCCCAGCTCCAGGCCGATGACGCCGCCGCCGACCACCACCAGGCGCTTGGGCACCGCGGGGAAGGAGATGGCGTGGTCGCTGGAGACGATGCGCTCGCCGTCGAACTTCAGGAAGGGCAGCTCGATCGGCACCGAGCCCATCGCCAGGACGACGTGGGTCGCGTCGTGCTCGGCCTTCGTGCCATCCGCGGCGGTGACGCGCACCCTGCCAGGGGCCAGCAGCTCGCCGGCGCCGGTCAGCACCTCGACCTTGTTCTTGCGCATCAGGCCGGCGATGCCGCCGACCAGGGCGTCGACCACGCCGTTCTTGCGCTTGAGCATCTGCGCCACGTCGATCGACGGCTGCACCGCGATGCCGTGCTCGGCGAAGTGCTTCCGCGCCTCGTAGAACTTCTCCGAGGTGTCGAGCAGCGCCTTCGACGGGATGCAGCCGACGTTCAGGCAGGTGCCGCCGAGGCGGGTCTTGCCGCCCTCGGCGCGCTTCTCGACGATCGCCACCTTCTTGCCCAGCTGGGCGGCGCGGATCGCGCAGACATAGCCGCCGGGGCCGGCGCCGATGATGATGAGGTCGTAGGTCATGTCTGGACTCAGGATTGGGTTTTGGCCGCCAAGGCGCCAAGGCCGCCAAGGTCGCCGAGGGATTGGCTGCTGACGATGCGCTTGATGCCACGTCGCAGCAAGGCGACGTTGAAATTGATCACCAGTCCAAGCGGCAGACCGGTGGCTTGCAGGTAGGACAGGACCTGTGCGGTGTGGATCTCGCTGACGGCGTCCACCGCTTTGAGCTCCACCACCAGCCGACCATCGACCAGCAGATCCAGGCGGTGCCTGCCAACGATACGATCCTTGTAGCGGATGGGCACGTCCACCTGGCGCGAGAACGGGATGCCGAGCAGCGACAGCTCGTAGGCGAGGGCCTCTTCGTAGACCGCCTCCAGGAAACCAGGGCCAAGCACGCGATGGACCGCGATGGCGGCGCCGATGACCCCATGGGCCACGGCGTCCAGGTCGGCTCCTGGCTCCCTCTGCGGACTTGGCGCCCTTGGCGCCTTGGCGGCTCCCATCCTCAGAGTCCCAGCAGCAGGCGCTCGGGGGCCTCGACCAGCTCCTTCACGCGCACGAGGAAGCCGACGGCTTCGGCGCCGTCGACGATGCGGTGGTCGTAGCTCAGGGCGATGTACATCATCGGGCGGATGACGACCTGGCCGTCGACCGCGATCGGACGGTCCTTGATCGTGTGCATGCCGAGTATGCCCGACTGCGGGGTGTTCAGGATCGGGGTCGACATCAGGCTGCCGTAGACGCCACCGTTGGTGATGGTGAAGGTGCCGCCCTGCATGTCGTCGAGGGTCAGCTTGCCATCCTTGGCCTTGCCGGCGTAGCCCTTGATCGCCTTCTCGATGTCGGCGAAGCCCATGTCCTGCGCGTTGCGCAGCACCGGCACGACCAGGCCCTTCTCGGTGCCGACCGCGATGCCCATGTGCACGCCGTCGGGGGTGATGATGTCCTGGCCGTCGATCTGCGAGTTGATCAGCGGGTACTTCTTCAGCGCGTGCACGCAGGCGGTGGCGAAGATCGACATGAAGCCCAGGCCGGTGCCATGGGCCTTCTCGAAGGACTCCTTCCACTTCTTGCGCAGGGCCATCGCCGCCGACATGTCCACCTCGTTGAAGGTGGTGAGGATGGCGGCAGTGCGCTGCGCCTGCACCAGGCGCTGGGCGATGCGCTGGCGGATCGGGGTCATGCGCTTGCGGGTCACGCCGCCGGCGGACCTGGCGGGGGCTGCGGCCTGGGCCGGCGCAGCCGGCTGCGCGGCCG
>JAFLCQ010000407.1 GCA_017302815.1 Planctomycetota bacterium | reverse complement strand
GGCCACGGTCGGGCGGCAGGTGCGCAGGCGCTTCGGCTGCACCGCCATCCAGCTGCTCAACCGCCGCCGCATCGCCTGGCTGGCGCGCGAGCTGCGCATGTCGGACACCCCCATCCCCGAGCTCGCGGCGCGCTGCGGCCTGGGCAACCTCGGCCACTGCTACCGCCTCTTCCGCGCCGCCCACGGCTGCGCCCCCGGCGCCTACCGCAGCCGGGCGCAAAGCGCTGCGGGCTAGCAGGGTGCGGAAAAACGCACCCTTCAGGGGCGCAGGGGGGCGTCGGCCCCCCTGTGGCAAAAGCATCTTTGCGATTCTTCGGGGAAAATAGCGACCGCAGGTCGCCCCCGAAGGAACGCAAAGCTAGCAGGCTGCGTTTATCCGCAGCCTGCTACAGCAGGTCCTTGCGGCCGCGACGTCCCAGCTCGTCGACGATCTGCTTCACCGCCTGGCCCTGGCCGCGCGGCACCACCAGCACGGCGTCGCGGGTGGCGACGACGGTGAGGTCGCTGCAGTTGGCCACCGACACCAGCGGGGCGCCGGGCTCGGACACCACCAGGCAGTTGCGGCTGCCGACGGTGATGGTCTCGCCGCGCGCGATGACGCCGTCCGCGCCGGCGGGCAGGTGGTCGGGCAGGGCGTCCCACGAACCGACGTCGTCCCAGTCGAAGCGCACGTCGACCGCCGCCACGTCGGTGGCGTGCTCCATCAGGGCGTAGTCGATCGACACCTTCTTCAGCGGCATGTAGGCGGCCGACAGCGCGGCGTCGAAGCCGGGCGTGCCGTAGGCGGCGGCGACCGGACGCAGGGCGTCGGTCAGCCACAGGCAGTGCTTCGACAGCTCGCGCAGCACGACGTCGGCGCGCCAGGTGAAGATGCCGCTGTTCCAGCGGTAATTGCCGGCCTGCACGTACTGCTCGGCGCGGGCCTGGTCGGGCTTCTCGACGAAGCGCTTCACCTTCGTCACCGCGATGCCGTCGACCGCCGGATGGGCGTCGGACAGTTCCAGGTAGCCGTAGCCGGTGGCGGGATGGCGCGGGACCACGCCGTAGGTCACCAGGCGGCCCTGCTGGGCGACCGTGATGCCGGCGGCGAGGGCGCGCTGGAAGGCATCGGCGGGGCGGATCACCTGGTCGGCGGGCAGCATGATCATGGTCGCGCCGGGCGACATCTTCTCGACCACCAGGCCGGCCAGGGCGACGCAGGCGGCGGTGTCGCGGCCGACCGGCTCGGCGATCACCTGCTCGGGCTTCAGCATCGGCAGCTGGCGGCGGGTCTCCTCGGCCAGCTGGGCGGTGGTGATGATGAGGATGCGCTCGGGGGCGATGAGCGGCATCAGCCGCGCGACGGTGGCCTGGATCATCGTGGTCTCGCCGACGATGCGGACCAGCTGCTTGGGGGTGGCGGAGCGGGACACCGGCCAGAAGCGGGTGCCGGAGCCGCCGGCCATGATCACGGCATAGGTGGTGGGCATCGCAGGGATGTAGCAGGGCGCTCGGGTCGGGCCACTGGCCGGATTGAGCGGATCGTTGCAAGTGTTGCACCGGTGGATGCGGCAGCGGTGTGCTGAACTGCCGGGTTGACCCCCAAGGGCGCGGCCTATCGTCCCCGGACCTCAGGAGTCTATCCATGCGTCCAATCTCCACGCTCATGCTCGTCGCCGCGGCTGCCGGCACCTTCGCCCTCGCCGGCTGCGGCCGCGAGGAGCCCAAGAAGGACTTCCCCAGCGACCGTCCGGTGGCGGTGAACAACCTGCCCGACTTCGTGAAGGACGCCTCGGCCGATGGCAAGTACGCCCTCGCCGCGGTCGGCAGCGCCGAGAAGGGCCCGGGCGGCTTCTCCATGCAGCAGACCACCGCGCGCGAGCGCGGCCGCACCGAGCTGGGCCGCATCATCGGCACCAAGGTGCAGGCGATTTTCAAGGACTGGACCCGCGAGGGCGGCGAGATCACCTCGCAGGACGACCGCCGGATGGCCATGACCATCCAGGAGAACATCGCCAAGAACATCACCAACCAGGCGGTGAACGGCGCCAAGCAGAAGGACCTCTACCAGGATCCGGGCACCGGCACCCTCTTCGCCTGGATGGTCGTCGACCCGACCCTGGCCGAGACCCTGCGCAAGCAGGTCGCCGCCCAGGCCCGCGAGGAGATGGAGAAGCGCGCCCACTTCGCCGCCAAGATCGAAGCGGACAAGGCCTTCGCCGACCTCGACAAGCTGATCGACAAGGAAATGGGCGGCGCGCCCGCCAAGTGATGCGGACGCCGATCCCCGTGATCGCAGCCATCGCCGCGGCAGCCGCCGCGGCGATGGCGTTTGCCGGCTGCTCGGACGCCGACGCCGGCCGCCAGGCGCCGGCGCCCCACCGCCGTCCGTGGTCGGACGACGACGTGCAGAAGCCGGCGTGGATCGCCGATCCCACCCGCGATGGCACCATCATCGCCGCCTGGGGCTCGACCCCGTCCGACGCCGTGGCCGGACGCGGAGCGATGCGCGACCGCGCCCTCGATTCCGCCCGCCGCGAGCTCGCGCGCATGGTCATGGTCAAGGTCGAGGCGGTGCTGAAGGACTACGTCGCCGAGTCCGGCGCCGGCGTCACCTCCTTCGCCGAATCGGTGTCGCGCACCGTCGCAGTGCAGAGCGTGAAGGCGAGCTACCAGCGCGACGAATGGATCCACCCCAAGACCGGCGAGCTGTTCATCTGGGCGGTGGCCGATCCCTCGTTCGGCGAGCGCCTCGCGCGCACCGTCGGCGAGACCGCTGCCCGCGATCCGGCGCTGGACGCGCATGCCCGCGCCAAGCTCGGCGCCGACCAGGGCTTCGCCGAGCTCGACCGGCTGCTCGACCGCAGCTTCAGCGGGGATGCGCGCTGATCGCCTCCGCCTGCCGGTCGTGCAGGCGGGACAGCAGCAGCAGCGACAGCGTCGCGCCGATGCCGCAGCAGGCCATGTCCCACTGCGTGTCCCAGGGATCGCCCTGGGTGCCGAGGAAGTCGTCGGCGGCCGCGCCGGTCCACACCGCCGCCTGCCACTCCACGAGTTCGTAGAAGGCGCTGAATCCCAGTGCCGCCAGCACCAGCAGCGTGCCGCCGAAGAGGCCGCGTAGGACGAGGCCGCGGCGCAGGCACAGCTCGCGCATGAGGATCGCCGGCACGAAGCCCTGCGCGAGATGGCCGAGGCGGTCGTAGGGGTTGCGCGCCAGCCCGAGCCAGTCGCGCACCCAGTCGCCGGCCGGGACCTCGGCATAGGTCCAGTGCCCGCCGACCATCAGGATCAGCGCATGCAGCGCCAGCAGGCGGCACAGCAGCGGGGTCAGCGGCCGCGACCGGTGCATCGCCACCAGCACCGGCAGCAGGATGATGACCGGCAGGTTCTCGAGCAGCCAGGTGAAGCGGTCGGCCGCCGGCGTGATGCCGAGGACGGCGCAGGCGACGACGACCGCGACCGCCAGCCAGCCCGGCTCGCGCAGCCTCACGGCCGGGCGAGGGCGGCGAGGGCCGCGTCGAGGAGCTTCTGGTGGCGCATCTCCTCGTTCTTCGCCGGCACCGCGACGGCGATGGTCCCCTCCGGGACCGGCGCGGCGGCCTCCTGCGCCACCACCGCCTGCACGCCGTCGGCGCGGGCCTGGCCGGGCTCGATGGCGATGCGGCGGATCTTCGGATCGCTGATCCCGGCCAGGG
>JAFLCQ010000406.1 GCA_017302815.1 Planctomycetota bacterium | reverse complement strand
GTCGCGGACGCCTGCATCGCCACCAAGCCACGCCAGCAGGACGCGATGGTGGGCCAGACCCTCGCCGCCGGCGGCCGGCGGCGGCGGATCTGCTCGGACGCGCGCCGCATCGCCGGCAACCAGCGCGGCGTCGGCGCGCCGCCACCAGGCGGCATAGGCGTCATCGGCCGCACTGGCGATGGCAAGGCAGCAGAGCAGCAGTGCGATCCGCATCGGCACCCCGGCATGCTGCCGCGCCGGCATGGCTGGCAATGCCATTGCGGCGCCTCCTTCACCGCGCCGATGCCGCGCTAGGCTGCGGGCATGCGCATCGCGCTGCTGCTCCTGGCCGCCCTCCACCTCGCCGCCGTCGAGGTGCGCTGCGTGGTCGAGCGCATCGCCGACGGCGACACCCTGACCGTGCGGGCGGTCGATGGTCTGCCTGCGGCGGCCAAGCGCGGCAAGGGCGGCGACATCTATGTCCGCATGCTGTGCGTCGACACCCTGGAGATCTGGGACAAGGACCGCCCCAAGGCCCCGGAAGGCGAGATCGCGCGCGACCTCCTGGCGCGGCTCGCCAAACCGGGCAGCGAGGTGGTGCTGAGCGACGACGGCGCGGCGCTGGAGCTGGACCGCTATGGGCGCGTGCTGGCCTTCGTCAGCTCCGGCGACAGCAGCCTGCAGGAGCGCCTCGTCGCCGCCGGGCTGTCGGTCTACTGGCGCAAGTGGCGCGATGCGCCGGCAGCCCTGCATGAACGCCTGCTGCGCGCCGAGGCCAAGGCCCGCGCCGACGCCGCCGGCGCCTGGGCCACCCAGCCCGAACTGATGGCGCGCAAGGCTGCGGAGCGGCCGCGCTGATCAGGGGACGTAGGGCCGGCTGACCGCGGTCCCGTCGGCGAGCTTGTATTTGCGGATGCCGGTGTCCGCAGCATTCGTGCGACTGCGCTTGTTCGAGGTCCTGATGATGCCTTCGGGGCCCAGAGCCTCGACGTGACCATCCATCATCACGGCGTTGCCCACGCCGCGGTGGCACATCCAGAATCCCTGCTCATTGGCAGAGCCTCCCGCCCAGAACTGGGCCGGATGGATGCGCAGACCGCCATAGTCCACGCGATTGTGCACCCCGAGTCCATTTCCCATCGAGCTGCAACCCATGTACAGGAATTCGCTCGCCTGACGCACCCTGGCGATGTTGATCAGTCCGTAGAAATCCCCATTCCTGAACACGACGCCATTGTCGTAGGTCGCGGTCGACGGCGCTGCCGGATGCCAATAGATGCCGTACAGCCCGCCCTTGTTCATGGTGCAGCGCATGCGGGGCGTGTTGGCGCTGTCGACGAACTCGGTGTAGAACTCCGGCCATTCCTGGTAGGGATTGTATTTTTCGGCCCCCACCGCGATGCCGTCGTTGTCGGTGGTGTAGGCGATCATCGCCCCGGCCCACTGGCGGAGATTGCTGGCGCACACGGTCTTGCGGGCGGCATCGCGGACGACGCTGATGGCGGGCAGGAGCAGGGCCGCCAGCACCGCGATGATCGAGACCACCACCAGCAACTCGATCAGGGTGAAGGCGCCTGACGCGCTCACGCGGATGCGGTCCCGGAACGGCATGTCGGACCCCCCTCATCATCGTAGCGGACCGCAGTCCGGTCGCAATTGTCATATTGGCACGTTCGACGCTGTTTGCAAACGATTGTTGTTTGAATCAAACAGACATAATCGACCTCCTGGAGCCCGCATGTCCGCCACCCAGCCGCAGCACGCACCCGCCACCTTCTGCGAGACCTTCGCCGGCGCCGACGCCCTGGCGCGGACGGTGGCGCAGGGCCAGGTGCGCATCAGCGGCGAGAACCCCTTCCGCGGCGCCGGCTGCCTGGAGCTGTCGCGCAGCCAGGAGGACATGGAGCGCGTGCCCACCAGCGCGGCGCTGCCCTGGTTCGGCGTCCACGGCGGCCTGTGGGACCTGGGCACGGCGCTGCGCTCACGGCTCTACTCGCCCGACTCCTCCTACAACGGCACCGTCCGCCTGGAGGTGGCCGACGGTGCCGGCCGGCCGCTGGAGCGGCGCGAGATCGCGATCATCAGCGGCGAGGCCGCCTGGACGGTGAAGCGCACGCGCGTCGAATTGCCGCCCGAGGCGGCGCAGGCGCGCTTCACCATCACGCTGGAGAAGACGCACGGCTCCTTCGCGGTCGGCGAGCTGACCTGCACCGACGCCGGCCCGTCGCGCCGCACGGTGAAGGCGATCGCCTGCGGCAGCGACGCGGTGGGCAACCTCTTCCTGCCCGGCCAGCCGCTGCGCTTCGGCATCACCGCCCGCTGCACCGTCGAGCGCAAGCCCGAGCAGCGCGTCGTCGCCTGCTGCGTGCGCGACTACTGGGGCGCCGAATGGGCGCGCGCCGAGGTGCGCCTGGACGCCCCCGGCCGCGACGAGAAGGGCCGTCCGACCTACGCCGGCATCCTCGACCTCGCCGGCCACGCCTTCGAGAGCGGCCGCTACTACGAGCTGCACTTCGAGCTGCCCGAGCCCGGTCAGGACGAGCCGGCGCGCGACACCTCGACCTTCGCCATCCTGCCCGAGGCGCCGGCGAAGCGCCACGCCCCCTTCGACATCCCCTTCACCGCCTCGGGCTGGAATCCCGGCGTGCCCGGCTTCTTCCCGCTGTGCGACCGCCTCGGCCTGCGCGTGGCCAACGTCTACAGCCGCTGGTCGGCCGAGCCGCCCTACCGCTGGACCGCTCCCGGCATCGACGAGGTGAAGGCCCTGGGCATGGGCGCACTGCTGTCGACCCCGGTGCACCACGTCGAGATCCGCGGCAAGGGCTGGGAGGCCTACGACGCCACCGCCATGTACGAGGGCGCCAAGGGCCTGGTCGCCGCCTTCAAGGACCAGCTGCCCATCGCCCTGCGCGTCGGCAACGAGCCGCACCCGATCGACGACGACGACGTCCGCCGCATGATCGCCATCTACAAGGCGGTCTATGCCGGCGCCAAGGCGGCCAAGCCGGACATCATCGTCACCGCCACCTCGTGCGGCCCCGAGGAGGCCTTCTTCCGCCTCGGCTACCAGGATGCGCACGACGTCTACATCTTCCACCAGTACGCCGACGCCCAGGTCATCGTCGGCGACTTCAAGCGCTACGACGCCCTGGTGGAGCGCTACGGCAAGCGCCGACCGGTGTGGTCGACCGAGCTGGGCCTCAACTCGCAGGGCATGTCGCGCGGCGCGGTGGCGCTGCAGCTGGTGAAGATCTTCACCAACTTCTTCGCCTGCGGCGGCGCCAACGCCTCGTGGTTCGGCATCATGTGGCCGGATCCCGACGGCAGCAACGTCGGCACCAACGGCGACAGCTTCGACGTCTACAACTCGAAGTACTGCCTGTACTGCCCCAAGATCACCGCCGTCGCGCAGTACCACTTCATCAACGCCCTGCTGGTGAAGAAGCACGTCGCGCAGCGCACCTACCCCGACGGCACCACCCTGACCCTGTTCCGCGACGCCGACGGCGGCTGCCTGCTGGTGGCCTGGCGCGACGGCGGTCGGATCGAGACGCGCATCCCGCTGCCCGCCGGCGCGGTGCGCGCGGTGCGCCTGGACGGCGCCGGATCCGACTTCACCGCCGCCGACGGCCTGACCCTGGGCCTCTCGGACGAGCCCTACCTGCTGACCTTCAGCGGTCCCGCCTACGAGCTGCCCGCGAAGCTGGGCAG
>JAFLCQ010000405.1 GCA_017302815.1 Planctomycetota bacterium | reverse complement strand
GCGGGCAAGCGAATGGACGATGCCCTCGCCCTGGTGGTCGCGGCGCAGGACTTCGCTCCGGACGACGCCGGGGCGTGGCTGCTCGCGGGCCAGCTGCAGGCTGCCACCGGCAAGCGGGCGGAAGCGGTCGTCTCGCTGGACAAGGCGCAGGAGCTGCGCAAGGACGCCCTCGCCGCCGAGCTGCGTCGCCTGTGCGCCGAGGCGCCGGCCGACGCCGACCTGCAGATCGCCGACGTGCTGGTGCGCATGGGCGTCGGCAGCTTCGCCGGCGGCCTGAAGCTCGCCGCCGAGCAGCAGGCCGAGCTGGTCCGTCGCCAGCTGCAGGTGGCCTGGCCCAAGATGCCGGCGCGCTGCCTGCGCGTTGGAGCGGATGGCACCCTCGCGCTGAGCCTGCGCCGCTACGATCTGGTCGTGGATGGCGTCGAGCCCCTGCGCGGCATGCCGCTGGCCGCACTCGACATCGGCCTGCAGGACAAGATCCGCGACCTCACGCCGCTCGCCACCCTGCCGCTGACGCAGCTGGTGCTGACCGGGGTCGGCGCCAGCGACTTCTCGCCCATCCTCGGCCTGCGCCTGAAGTCCCTGGCCATCGCCGACACCGGATTCTCCAGCATCGCCGCCCTGCGCGGCATGCCCCTGGAGTCGCTGAGCATGTCCATTCCCGGCATCGTCAGCCTGTCGCCGCTGGCGAACATGCCGATCAAGGAGCTGCGTCTGCAGGCCTGCGATGCGCTCAAGGACATCGGGGCCCTCGGCCTGAAGGCGATCGAGAAGCTGTCGCTGGAGGCCTCGGCCCAGGGCGCGGCCGCCCTGACCGACCTCGGGCCCCTGCGCGGCCGGCCGATCAGCGAGCTGAGCCTGGCGCGCCAGCGCGGCATCGCCGACCTGTCCCCGCTGAAGGGCCTGCCGCTGATGTCGCTGGACGTCAGCGGCACGGCGGTGCGCGACCTCTCGCCGGTCCTCGGGCCCGCACTGCGCCAGCTCAACCTGGTCGACAGCGCGGTCGACGACCTGCGCCAGCTCGCCGGCTCGCGCCTGGAGAGCCTGGCGGTGTCGCCGCAGCGCATCCGCCAGGGCCTCCCCGAGCTGACCCGCATCGCCTCCCTGCGCAGCGTCAACGGCATGGCGACCGAGGACTTCCTGCGCTGGGTCGAGCTGCAGCGCGCGATCGTGGCCGCGAACCCGTCCTATCCCTGGAACGCGACCGCGGTCTACGACGACGGCAAGCCGGTCGAGCTGCGCTTTTCGGGCGGGATCAAGTCGCTGGCGCCGCTGAAGGGCCTGCCGCTGCGCATCCTCGTCGTCCAGAGCAGCCCGGTCGCCGACCTGTCGCCGCTGGAGGGCATGCCCCTGACCGCACTCGACATCTCCGGCACCGAGGTCGCGAAGATCGCCGTGCTGGCCACCACGCCCAGCCTGACCAGGCTGTACATGGGCCGGCTGCGCATCGCCGATGTGCGGCCGCTGGCGAAGCTCAGCCTGGAGGAGATCGCGTTCAGCCCGGGCGCGGTGCAGCAGGGCATGGAGCTGCTGCGCGGCATGTCCTCGCTGAAGCAGGCCGGGACGTCGCCGTTCAAGATGATGCCGATCGGACAGTTCTGGTCGGGCATCGACCGCGGCGACATCAAGTAGGCCCGCCGCCTCGGCAGTGGCGCGCCGCGCCGACGGCCGCATCCTGGGGTCGTGCCCGATCCGAAGCTCACCCGCGACGGCAACCTGCGCCTGGCCTGCGTGGCCGGCATGGGCTGGCCGGCCGATCCCCTCCTCGTCGCCGCCGAGGTGCGCGCGCTGGCCGCCGCCCAGGGCGGCAACCCCTATGGCCCGGTGCAGATCTTCCTCGCCGGCGCGCCCGACGACGAGCCGCCGCAGGCCTGGGAGTGCCACCTCGGCTGCGCCGTCACCGGCATGCCCAAGCCCGGCGGGGTCACTCCGTCGGGGCAGCGGCTGATGATCGAGGACTACCGCAACCTCGCCGCCCTGACCCTGCCGCATCACGGCCCGGTGCGCCTGCTCGGCCAGACCTGGCGCCGCCTCGCCGACCACGGCAAGGCACTGGGCAACCGCCTGCGCCCCTACTGGCGGGTGACCCTGCGGCGCAAGCAGATGGCGGACGGCAACCTGCTGCCCTCCGCCGACGTCGCCGTCTTCCTCGACACCTGAGCGGCTCGGTGGACAGCCGGCACCGCACCGCCTCCCTCGAACCCGCGCCGGCTCCGCAGCGCGGCGGCGAGCGGGCGGCGCGGGTCATCGTCGCCCTGGCGGTGTGCGTCCTCCTCGGCCTGGCGGTGTGGCCGATCCTGCGCGAGCACGGCGCCGGCCGCCCCGATGGCCCGACCTGGGAGCAGCTGGCGCCGCCCGAGATCGTGCCCATGCGCACCTGGCGCTGGATCGTGCTCAGCGGCGTGGCGACGTCCGCGCACGTGCGCCTGGCCCCCGCGCCCGGCGACGAGCTGCATGTCGAGGCGCTGCCGCCATGGTCGCTGCAGCAGCCGGTGCCCGGCTATCCCGCGGAGGCCATCGTCATCGCGGTCGTCGGCAACCACGACGGCATGGCGGTGGAGCGCCGCGCCGCCGCGGTGGCGGCGGTGCTGATGGGCCGCATCCCCACCCTGTCGATCGCCCGCACCGGGGTCGACCGGCATGGCGGCCCGCGCGGCGTCGACCAGCAGCGCCTGCGCTTCATGGTGCGCGAGCAGCTCGGCCGCTGAGGGCGTCGTCCCGCGGTTGACCCGCCCGCCGCGCTTCCAGCCTGCCCCGGCCATGCGCATCCTCTCCGGCATCCAGCCCTCGGGCCAGCTCCACCTCGGCAACTTCTGCGGCGCCGTCGCGCAGTGGGTCGAGCTGCAGAAGACGCAGGAGAGCTTCATCTTCGTCGCCAGCTACCACGCCCTGACCACCTCGCGCTCGGCCGACGAGCTGCGCACCGCCGTGCGCCAGATCGCCATCGACCTGGTCGCCCTGGGCGTCGATCCCGCCCGCACCTGCCTCTACGCGCAGCAGGACGTGCCCGAGGTGTGCGAGCTGACCTGGCTGCTGGCCTGCGTCTGCCCGATGTCGCTGGCCGACAAGGGCGTGTCCTTCAAGGACAAGACCGCCAAGGGCTTCGACGCCAACCTCGGCCTCTACACCTACCCCATCCTGCAGGCCGCCGACATCCTGGCGGTGGACTCCGACGTCGTGCCGGTGGGCAAGGACCAGATCCAGCACATCGAGATCGCCCGCGACCTGGCCGGCAAGTTCAACGCCAAGTACGGCGAGGTGTTCAAGCAGCCGGCGTGGCGCCTGGCCGAGGGCGCCGAGGTCCTGCCCGGCGTCGACGGCCAGAAGATGTCGAAGAGCTACGGCAACACCATCGACCCCTTCGCCGAGGAGAAGGCGCTGCGCAAGCGCATCATGTCGGTGAAGAGCGACGCCACGCCGATCGACCAGCCGAAGGACCCGGACGCCGACGCCACCTTCCAGATCTTCCGCGCCGTCGCCGGCCGCGCCGATCCGCGCACGCTGGAGCTGGAGCGCAAGTACCGCGAGCCGCCGGCCGGCGGCTTCGGCTATGGCCATGCCAAGCAGGCGCTGTTCGAGCTGCTGCTCGACCGCTTCGGCCCCGCCCGCAAGCGCCGCGCCGAGCTGCAGGCCGACCCCGCCGAGGTCGACCGCATCCTCGCCCAGGGGGCGGCGAAGGCGCGCGCCCTCGCCCGCGCCACCGT
>JAFLCQ010000404.1 GCA_017302815.1 Planctomycetota bacterium | reverse complement strand
GGGCGAGGTCGCGCAGTCCGGCGGCGAGCTCTTCCGCATCATCCGCCAGGGCCGTCTGGAGTGGCGCGCCGAGGTGCTGGCGGCCGACCTGCCGCGCATCGCTCCCGGCCAGGAGGCGACCCTGTCCCTGCCCGGCGGCGCCAGCGCCAGCGGGACGGTGCGCAGCGTCGATCCCACCCTGTCCACCCGCACCCGCACCACCATCGTGCGCATCGATCTGCCTCCCGGCGGCGGCGCTCGCGCCGGCATGTTCGCCAGCGGCGACATCGCGGCCGGAGAGCCCACCGCGGCCACCACCATCCCGGCGGCCGCCCTGGTGGTGCGCGACGGGCGCAACCTGGTGTTCACGGTCGAGGATGGAGATGTCGTGCGCGAGCGCCGGGTGGCGGTCGGACGGCGCCGTGGCGACCGCATCGAGGTGACGTCGGGCCTCGACGCCACCGCGCGCATCGTCGCGTCCGGCGGCGCCTTCCTCGGCGACGGCGACCGGGTGGCGGTGGCGCCGTGAACGTCTCCGCCTGGTCGATCCGCAACCCGGTCCCGTCGATCCTCCTCTTCGCGTTGCTGACCGTGCTGGGCCTGTGGAGCTTCCACCGCCTGGGCGTGCAGGGATTCCCGGACATCGACTTCCCGGCGGTGACGGTCTCCGCCTCGCTGGAGGGCGCGGCCCCGAGCCAGCTGGAGACCGAGGTGGCGCGCAAGCTCGAGGATGCGGTCGCCGCGATCACCGGCATCGAGCACATCTACACCTCGGTCTCCGACGGCTACGTCAGCATGACGGTGATGTTCGCCCTCGAACGGCCGATCGGCGACGCCCTGGACGATGTGCGCGACGCCATCGACCGCGCGCGCGCCGACCTCCCGGCGGCGATGCAGGCTCCGGTGGTGTCCAAGGTCACCATCGGCGGCATGCCGGTGCTGACCTACGTCGTCGAGTCCGAGGCGATGGACGAGGAGGCGCTGTCGTGGTGGGTCGACGACACCGCCGGCAAGAGCCTGCTGGCGGTGCCAGGCGTGGCCAAGGTCGCGCGCATCGGCGGGGTCGACCGCGAGGTCCTGGTGCAGCTGGACCAGGCCCGCCTTGACGCCCTCGGCGTCAGCGCCGCGACCATCGCCAGCCGCATCGGCGCCACGCATCAGGAGGCGGCCGGCGGCCGCGGCGAGCTGGGTGGCCAGCGCCAGGCCATCCGCACCGTGGCCAAGGCGGGATCCGCGGCCGAGCTGGCGGCGATGGAGATCGCCCTGGGCGACGGCCGGCGCGTACCGCTGGGCGGCGTGGCGACGGTGACCGACACGGTGCAGGAGCGCACGGCCATGGCGCGCTTCGACGGGCGCCCGGTGGTCGGCTTCCAGATCTCGCGCATGAAGGGGGCCAGCGAGGTCGACGTCGCCCAGTCGGCGCGTGCGGCTGTGCAGCGCCTGGCCGCCGCCAACCCGCGCCTGCGCATCACCGAGGCGCACGACGGCGTCGCCGACGCCGCCGAGTCCTTCCGCGGCGGCATGCACATGCTCATCGAGGGCGCCATCCTGGCGGTGGTGGTGGTGTGGCTCTTCCTGCGCGACTGGCGCGCGACCCTGATCTCGGCCGTCGCCCTGCCGATGTCGGTGATCCCGACCTTCCTGGCCATGCAGCTGCTGGGCTTCAACCTCAACGGCGTCACCCTGCTCGCGATCTCGCTGGTGGTCGGCATCCTGGTCGACGACGCCATCGTCGAAATCGAGAACATCGTCCGCCACCTGCGCGGCGGCAAGAAGCCCTACCAGGCGGCGATGGAGGCGGCGGACGAGATCGGCCTGGCGGTCATCGCCACCACCTTCACCCTGGTCGCGGTCTTCCTGCCCACCGCCTTCATGCCCGGCGTCCCCGGGCTGGTGTTCCGGCAGTTCGGCTGGACCGCGGGCATCGCCGTGCTGATGTCGCTGCTGGTCGCCCGCCTGCTGACCCCGATGATGGCGGCCTACGGCCTGCGCACGCTGCCGGCCGAGCGTCCGGATGGCGCCGGCATGCGCGCCTACCTTGTCGCCGTGCGCTGGTGCCTGCAGCACCGCCTGCTCACCACCATCGGCGCCATCGCCTTCTTCGCCGGGTCCATCGCCCTGGTGCCCCTGCTGCCCAGCGGCTTCATGCCGGCGCAGGACCGCGACCAGAGCCGGGTCGGCATCGAGCTGGCCCCGGGCTCGACCATGGCCCAGACCGACGCGGTGGCGCAGCAGGTCTGCGCGGTGGCCGCCTCGGTGCCCGAGGTGAAGCACACCCTGTCCAGCATCGGCTCCGACCTGCGCAACGCCACCGTCGCCATCACCCTGCAGACGCGCAGCGAACGCACGCGCAGCCAGGCCGATATCGAGAACGACCTGCGGCGGCGCTTCGCCGCCATCCCCGGCGCCCGCATCACCGTCGGCGGCGGGCACTCGGGCGAACGGCTGGAGCTGATCCTCTCCGGCAACGACAGCGGCGCCCTGGCCGACGCCAGCCGGCAGACGGTGGAGGCCCTGCGCAGCATCCCCGGCCTCGGCAGCGTCACCAGCAGCGCCAGCCTGGTGCAGCAGGAGATCCAGATCGTCCCCGACCGCGCCGCCGCCGCCGCGCTGGGCGTGAGCAGCAGCGAGATCATCACCGCTGCGCGCCTGGCGACCAGCGGCGACTACGCCGACAGCCTGGCCAAGATCAATCTGCCGGAGCGGCAGGTGCCGATCCGCGTCCGCCTCGATGCGGCGACGCGCGGAGACCTCGAATCCCTGCGCCGGCTCAAGGTCGCCGGCGCCGACGGGCTGGTCCCGCTGGGCAGTGTGGCGCAGCTGGAGGTGGGCAGCGGCCCGGCGCAGATCAACCGCCGCGACCGCGCGCGCCAGGTCACCATCACCGCCGAGCTGGGCGGCCGCATGCTGGGCGAGGTCATGCAGGAGGTCGAACGGCTGCCGGCCCTGCACAGCCTCCCGGCTGGCGTCACCCGCAGCCCGTCCGGCGACGCCGAGCGCATGGCCGAGCTCTTCGGCGCCTTCGGCACCGCCATGGCGGTCGGCATCGGCTGCATCTACATCGTGCTGGTGCTGCTGTTCCACGACTTCCTCCAGCCCACCACCATCCTCTCGGCCCTGCCCCTGTCGGTGGGCGGCGCGGTGGTCGCGCTGCTGGTGACCGGGCGCAGCTTCTCGATGCCGTCGATCATCGGCCTGCTGATGCTGATGGGCATCGTCACCAAGAACTCGATCCTGCTGGTCGACTATGCGGTGATGGCGCGGCGCCAGGGCATGGGACGCCTGGATGCGCTGGTCGACGCCTGCCACAAGCGCGCACGTCCCATCATCATGACCACCCTGGCGATGGGCCTGGGCATGCTGCCGATCGCGCTGGGCCTCGGCTTCGATACCAGCTTCCGCGGGCCGATGGCGATCACTGTGATCGGCGGCCTCATCACCTCGACCGTGCTGTCGCTGCTGGTGGTGCCGGTCGCCTTCACCTGGGTCGACGATTTCGTGCAGTGGCTGAAGCGCCGGCTGGGCCACCATGGCCAGGCCTGAGGACGGCCGCTTCCCGCTGCCGCTGATCATCCTGCTCGGGGCCCTGGGCACGATCGGACCGCTGTCGATCGACATGTACCTGCCGGCCCTGCCGACCATCGGGCTGGAGCTGGGCGGCGACGCCGGCGCGGCGCAGCATTCGCTGGCCGCCTACTTCGCCGGCCTGGCGGTCGGCGGCCTGGCCATCGGGCCGCTCAGCGATCGCTTCGGC
>JAFLCQ010000403.1 GCA_017302815.1 Planctomycetota bacterium | reverse complement strand
CCGCGCGCTTGCGGCCCTTGGCCCCCGGCTCGTCGCCGGATGGCGCCGAGCCCTCGCTCTCGATGCGCTTGATGGTGTCGCGCAGGCGCGCCGCCTCCTCGAAGCGCAGGTCCTCCGCCGCCGCGACCATGCGCGCGGTGAGGTCGGGGATGTCCGCCGGGGTGAGGATGGAGCCTTCGTAGGCCACTCCGCCGGAGGCCGCCTTGCGCGACGCCAGCTGCTCGGCGAAGGACGATCCGAAGTCGCCCTGCTTCAGCACCGTGCGCGGGGTGATGCCGTGGCGCTGGTTGTAGTCCTGCTGGTAGGCGCGGCGGCGGTCGGTCTCGGCGATGGCGGCGCGCATCGCCTCGCTCTCGCCGTCGGCGTACAGCACGACGATGCCGTCGACGTTGCGCGCGGCGCGGCCGATGGTCTGGATGAGCGAGGTCTGGCTGCGCAGGAAGCCCTGCTTGTCGGCGTCGAAGATCGCCACCAGCCCGACCTCGGGCAGATCGAGGCCCTCGCGCAGGAGGTTGACGCCGACGACGCACTGGGTTTCGCCGCTGCGCAGGCGCTGCAGGATCTCGATGCGCTCGATGGCGTCGATGTCGCTGTGCAGGTAGGTGGTGGTCACGCCGGCCTCGGCCAGGTACTCGCTGAGATCCTCGGCTAGGCGCTTGGTCAGGGTGGTGACCAGCGAGCGCTGTCCGCGCGCGACCCGGCCGGTGACCTCGCGGATGAGGTCGTCGACCTGCCCGGCGGTGGGGCGGACGCTCACCGGCGGATCGACGATGCCGGTGGGACGCACCAGCTGCTCGACGCGCACCGCCTCGTGCTCGGCCTCGTAGTCGGATGGAGTGGCGCTGACGAAGAGGAGCTGCCCGCACAGCTCCTCCCATTCGGCGAACTTCAGCGGCCGGTTGTCCAGGGCCGAGGGCAGGCGGAAGCCGTGCGCGACCAGGGTCTCCTTGCGGCTGCGGTCGCCGGCGTACATGCCGCCGATCTGCGGCACGGTGACGTGGCTCTCGTCGACCACGCACAGGAGGTCGGGCGGGAAGAAGTCGAAGAGGCAGTAGGGGCGCTCGCCGGGCCTGCGCCCGGTGAGATGGCGCGAGTAGTTCTCGATGCCCTGGCAGGTGCCGACCTCCTGCAGCATGTCGAGATCGTAGGTGGTGCGGCTCTTCAGGCGCTGCGCCTCCAGCAGCTTGCCGGCTGCATTGAGCTCCTGCAGGCGTGCCGCCAGCTCGTCGCGGATGCCGCCGATCGCCTGGTCGAGGGTCGCCTCCTGGACGACGAAATGCTTCGCCGGGTAGATGTTCAGGCGATCGTGCCGGCCCAGGATCTCGCCGGTGAGGGTGTTGACGGTGGCGATCTCCTCCAGTGTGTCGCCGAAGAAGGAGAGGCGGACGGCGATGTCCTCGTAGGCCGGCCACAGCTCGACCACGTCGCCGCGCACGCGGTAGCGCCCGCGCTGGAAGTCGAGATCGCCGCGCTTGTACTGCATGTCGACCAGCTTGCGCAGCACGAGGTCGCGGTCGCCCTGGGCGCCGACGACCAGCGGCAGGGTCAGATCCTGGTACTCGCGCGGATTGCCCAGCCCGTAGATCGCGCTGACCGAGGCGACGATGATGACGTCGCGCCGGCACAGCAGGCTGCGGGTCGCCGACAGGCGCAGCTTGTCGATCTCCTCGTTGATGTCCGATTCCTTCTCGATGTACAGGTCCTTGCCGGGGACGTAGGCCTCGGGCTGGTAGTAGTCGTAGTAGGAGACGAAGTACTCGACCGCGTTGTCCGGGAAGAACCCCTTGAACTCGGTGTAGAGCTGGGCCGCCAGGGTCTTGTTGTGCGACAGGATCAGGGTCGGCCGGTTGAGGCGTGCGATGGCGTTGGCGACGGTGAAGGTCTTGCCCGAGCCGGTGACGCCGAGCAGGGTCGCGGCCCTGGCCCCGCCCGACAGGGCGCGCACCAGCCCCTCGATGGCCTCGGGCTGGTCGCCGGTCGGGCCATAGGGGGCCTTCAGTTCGAAGCGGTCGACCATGCGGCGACGATGCCCCCGCCACCGGGCGGGCAAGCCCGGGCGACCCGGGCATCGACGTTCAGTTGCGGCCGCTGAAGGACAGGCTGCGCACGATCAGCGCCGACTTCGACTGCACCGGACGGCCCTGGATCACCGGTGCCAGGCGGGCGTCCGCCGGCAGCACGAGGTCGCGGTCGCCCGGCACCGGGCGATCGTCGATCCAGGCCGAGACCTTGCCGGCCGCGTCGACGGACAGGCGGACGGTCGTGCCGGCGGCATCGTAGTCCGGGGTGCCCTTCGCTCCGTGCGGCTGGTAGCTGTCCTTGTCCTCGTCGCGGGTGGCGATGATGAAGGCGCGGCGCAGCTTGGTGTTGAGGGCGACGCGGACGGCCTGGCCCGAGGCGGCGGCCAGGCCGACCAGGATGACCTCGGAGTCGGCGTCGGGGATGACGCGGGCCTCCAGCTCGGCCGGGGCGCGCAGGGACGCCTGCCAGCGCAGGGTCGGCAGATCCGCCTCGGCGCTGCTGCCGCGCGGCACCTGGCCAGTGCTCTCCCAGTGCATGCCGGCGTCGGCCAGGGTCGCGCCGTCGCCCTTCCAGGCCGCCAGCAGGCCGGGATCGCGCGCGATGTGGAACGGATAGCTGACGGCGATGATGCCATCCTTGCGCCGTTGCTGGTCTCCCGCGATGTCGAGGGGCCTGGTGCGGCGCTCGTAGGTGGCGATGGCCACCGCCAGGGGATCGTCGCGTATCGCCTCCAGGGCCTGGCGCGCCTCGTCCAGGCGCCAGTACCACAGGAAGGCGGCCTGGCTGCGCTCCTTGCCGGCCCCGTGCAGGGCGGCGGACAGCAGCTGCGCCCAGGGCAGCACGACGTCGGCGCGGTTCTGCACCGTCTCGGCCGGGGCGTCGACCAGGCGCATGCCGATCCTGTCCTTCTCCAGCCTGGTCAGGAGGTAGGTGCCGTTGCGGTTGCCGATGCGGCATTCGACGCGCGGCCGGACCTGGCCGATATGCAGGCGCAGGGCGGTCTCGGCACCCTGCGCGGCCTCCGCCACCTCGGCCAGGGCCTCGGCGTGCTGCCGCTCGCCGTCGGGCAGGTTGCCGGCCGCGTTGCGGGCGGCGTCGGCGAGGGCGCTGTACGGCAGCGCCCCGCGCGCAGCCTCGACCGTCTCGCCCAGCGCGCGCCACAGCGGCGCGGTGTCGGCCTTCTGCATCTTCGGCTGGGCCTTGGCCGCGGCCAGCTCGCGACGTCGCGCCTCGAGCCTGTCGGTGAGGCCCTTCGCGCGCGCGGGGGAGAGCTGCGCCCGCCGGATCTCCTCGCTGAGCACGTCGATGCCACGGGGGTCGTTCGCCAGCGGGATGGCCTCGGCCAGCCTGGTCTCGGCGGTGCGCTCGCTGAGCTCGATGCGCGCGGCGACCTCCGAGCGGCGGGTCTTGATCCACGCCTCGTCGGGGACGTTGCCCAGGCCGGTGCGCGCGTCGTTGAGCCGTCCGGCGGAGGCGTCCTGGAATGCCGCGTCGAGGGTCGCCGTCAGCTGCGTGCGGCGGCGCTCCTCGATGGTCCGGCGCAGGGCGTCGCGTCGTTGTCCGAGGATGCCCGCCGCCGGCTTCATCTCCGGATCGGCCAGCAGCCGTTCGACGGTCGCGAGCGCGGCGTAGGGGTCGTCGGGCAGCGCGGCCAGGGCCTTCTCGGCGCGCGCCCGGGCCTCGGCCTCGGCGGAGACCGCAGATCGGAAGAG
>JAFLCQ010000402.1 GCA_017302815.1 Planctomycetota bacterium | reverse complement strand
GGGCGCGGCGAGGCCGGCGCCATGACCATCGCCGCCGCCGGCGTCCTGCAGGCGCATGTCCACGTCGCCGGCGCGGGCGATGTCGTCTCCTTGGCCGCCGCCAAGGAGCTGAACGCCCTGCTGGCGCGGATCTGCGGCGCCGCCGCGCCGTCACCGGTGTCGCACGACGGCAACGCCCTGGCCGGTCCGCTGCTGGTGGTCGGTCGCGATGGTCCGCTGGGACAGGCCCTGGGCGCCGGCATCGACTGGGCGGCGCTGGGCGACGACGGCTTCGTCATCCGCAGCGTCGGCCGGCACACCCTGGTCAGCGGCAACACGCCGCGCGGCACCATGTACGCGGTGAACTGGCTGCTCGACCGCCAGCTGGGCGTGCGCTGGCTGGCGCCCACGGCGACGCATGTGCCGTCCTCGCCGGACCTGTCGCTGCCGCGCCTGGATGTGCGCCAGGTGCCCCGCTTCGCCTACCGCGAGGTGCTCAGCGCCGAGGGCAGCGATGCCGCCTTCGCCGCCCACAACCTGATGAACGGGCGCTCGCACGGGCCGTCCTACGCCCCGACCGCGCCGGAGATCGACGACTGGGACCACTCGTGGATGGCGATGGGCGGCAGCGCCGACTTCTGGGAGCTGCTCGACATGAAGAACACCCAGAAAGCGCACCCGGAATGGTTCACCGGCGGCCAGGTGGCGATGATGGACAAGGGCATGCGCGCGGCGATGGCCAAGGAGGTCATCGAACGCCTGAAGGCGCATCCCGACTACACCCGCATCTGGTACAACATCTGGCAGAAGGACTGGGGCTGGGACATGGACGCCGCCAGCAGGGCCTTCGCCGCCAGGCATGGCGGCCATGCCTCGGCGCCGCGCCTGGACATGATGATCGACATCGCCGAGCAGGTGCGCGCGGTGATGCCCGGCGCCCGCTTCGCCATGCAGGCCTACAGCTGGGGCTACACCCCGCCCGAGGGCATGAGCGTGCCCGACCACATCCTCATCTTCCCGATGACCATCCACGTCGACTACAGCACGCCGCTGAACGCCGGCCGCAACCAGCAGCTGGGCGCCGACATGGTGGGGTGGACGAAGCTGGCGAAGAACGTGCAGGTGTGGGACCACATCGCCAACTGGGCCGGCTTCCTGCAGCCGACGCCGAACATCTTCCCGATCGGCGACAGCATCGCCTGGCTGGCGCAGCAGCCCGGACTGCGCGGCTACTTCTGCGAGGGCAACTGGAACAGCGCCGGCTGCGAGTTCGGCGCCCTGCGCGCGTGGCTGATCGCCCGCCTGACCTGGGATCCGACCCAGGACCCGCGCGCCATGGTCACGGAGTGGTGCAGCCTGTACTACGGCAAGGCCGGCCCCGAGGTGCGGCGCTACATCGACCTGATGCACGCGTCGGCGGCGCAGACCCGGGACGTCCTGGGTCAGCGCTACACCCCCGACATCGCCATGTACTCGTTCGACTTCGTCACCGCCGCCGACGCCCTGTTCGACAGGGCCGAGGCGGCGGTCGCCGGCGACGAGGCGCTGCTCAAGCGCGTGCGCCAGGCGCGCATGCCGATCGACAACCTCATCCTGCTGCGCCGCAGCGAGTTCGCCGCCACCGCCGCCGCCCGCGGCACAGCCTGGGATGCGGGCACCGTCGCCCGGCGCGCCCGCTTCGACCAGGCGGTGACCGACAACCAGGTGAAGGAGTATCTGCAGGGCGGGCGGATCGCCGACCTGCAGGCCGCCCTCGACATCGAACGCACGGTCGCCAAGCCCGATGCCAAGGTCGCCGGCCTGCCCGCCAGCGACTGGGCCGACATCCAGGACCTCTCGTTCCTGCGCTTCGACAGCGCGAAGACGGTCGCCGATCCGGCCGCATCCGATGGCGCGGCCATCCGCATGATCGGCAAGAGTTCGACCTGGGCGATCCAGCTGCAGGTGCAGCACCTGCCCAAGGATGGCCTGTGGGATCTCTACGCCGCCGTCCGCGTCGAGGCGGAGGCGGGCCATGACGACGAGCCGGTGGTCCGCATCGGCGCCGCGCCGCCGATGAGCCAGTTCAACACCGCCAGCGGCAAGGAGATGGCGGATGGCGCCTACCATCTGGTCAAGGTGCCCGGCGGACCCTACCATTGGGACGATAGCACCGGCATGAAGACCTTCTTCTCCAACACCTTCTATGTGCAGGCGCCGGCCAAGCCGTGGATCACCGCGATCCACCTCGACCGCTTCCTGGCCATCCGCGCCCAGGCCAAGTAGCCGGCCATGCGCCCGCACGCCGCCTTCACCCTGATCGAGCTGCTGGTGGTCATCGCCATCATCGGGGTGCTGGCGGCGCTGCTGATGCCGGCGCTGGGGCTGGTGAAGGGGGTCGCCTACGGCATGCGTTGCCAGTCCAACCTGCGCCAGATCTTCGTCACCGCCACCGCCTGGAGCGATGCCAACAGCGGCTGGACGGTGCCGCAGGACTGGCAGCAGAAGCTGCTCGACATCAGCGAGGGGGAGGACATCGCGCTGCGCCGCTGCCTGCTCTGCCCGACCCTGAAGCAGAGCCGCGGCACCCCGCTGGCGCCGCCGATGAACGTGTCCGCGCTCTACGGCGTCTTCGGCTACACGGTGGACAACTTCACGCCCACGCCCGATCCCCTGCAGCCGACCTGGATCGGCAGCCATGGCCGGCGCACGTTGTCGCAGTACCGCCGCACGCCGGACATCGGCTACTTCGGCGACTTCTATCCCGACCTGGTGAACAACGCCTATCGCATCTACCTCGCGGTCTGGTCGACCACCTCCTACACCTGCCAGCGGCCGCACCGGCGCGAGACCAACGTCGTCTGCCTCGACGGCCACGTCGAGCAGGCCGACATCGGCCGCATGGTCACCCTCTTCTACAAGGCGCAGTAGCTCAGCGCGCCTCGATGCGCCAGCTGCGCGTCCAGGACGCCTCCGCCCCGGGCGCCAGCTCGATGCGGACGAACTGCTCCGGTGACAGGTAGGCGGCTCGGGCATGCACGGCGACGCGCTCGCAGGGCAGCGAAGTCGAGCACAGCAGCGACATGCCGGCACCGGCGTGGGCGACGGTGCAGACGCTGCCGCCGGCGGCGCCCTGCTGCGCGATCTCCAGGTTCACCCAGGTCGGGATGCGCGCGTCGAAGCGGATCGCGCGCTCCAGCACGGTCTGCGCGGCGGTGGCGCCGGTGACGGCGATGGGCCCGGGGAAGGACAGCTCGTATCCGGGACCGACATCGTGGTCGCCGAAGCGGATGAAGTTGTGGACGTAGGTGCGGGTGGTGAACGCCCGCGTGCCGGTGTTCGCCAGCCGCCAGTCCATGCGCATCTCGGGAGCGCGCAGCGCCAGGTCGACCTCCAGGCGGTAGGCCCAGCCGTCCGTCGCCGGCAGCGTCTGCACGAAACGGGCGCCATCGTCGCGCCATGCGACCGCGGTCTGCGCCGCGACCAGGATCTGGGGCTGGTGGAAGAGATGGTAGTCCCTGCCCTGCTTGCGCAGGATGCCGACCCCGATCTTGAGGAAGCCGCCGCCTTCGGGCGCCTCCAGCCAGCCCGGCGGCAGCAGCTCGCGCGGGCCTCCCGGGATGCACAGGTCGAACTCGCTGGCCAGGCCGCCGTGGTCGGCGATGGCGTCGTGGTCGGCCGGAGCGTAGAGGACGTCGCGGCCGTCCAGGCTGGCGCGCAGCACCGCCGCCACGGCGGCGAAACGCGCGCCGCGGTTGTAGCGCTCGGGCGAGGCCGGATCCAT
>JAFLCQ010000401.1 GCA_017302815.1 Planctomycetota bacterium | reverse complement strand
CAGAGGTAACCCCCATGGCTGAAATCACCGCTTCCCTGGTCAAGGAACTGCGCGAGCGCACCGGCGCCGGCATGATGGAGTGCAAGAAGGCGCTCACCGAGAACAACGGCGACATCGACGCCGCCGCCGAGTGGCTGCGCAAGTCGGGCCTCGCCAAGGCCGACAAGAAGGCCAGCCGCGTGGCCGCGGAAGGCCGCATCGCCGCAGCACAGGACGGCGGCAAGGCCGTGCTGGTCGAGATCAACTCCGAGACCGACTTCGTCGCCAAGGACGCCAACTTCATCGCCTTCGCCGACACCATCGCGCAGGCTGCGCTGGCCTCCGGCGTCGCCGACGTCGAGGCCCTGAAGTCGGTGAAGCTGGCCTCCGGCGAGACCGTCGAGGAAGCCCGCGCCGCCGCCATCGCCAAGCTCGGCGAGAACATCCAGATCCGCCGCATGTCGCGCATCGACACCGCCAACAACGTGGCCGCCTACGTCCACGGCGGCAAGATCGGCGTGCTGGTCGAAGTCTCCGGCGGCGACGCCGACTTCGCCCGCGGCGTCGCCATGCACGTGGCCGCGATGAACCCGCCGTACAACAAGGCCGCCGACGTGCCGGCCGAGTTCGTGGCGAAGGAAAAGGAAATCGAGCTGGCCAAGATGTCCGAGAAGGACAAGGCCAAGCCGGCCGAGATCCTGGAGAAGATCATCGGCGGCAAGATCGCCAAGATCGTCAACGAAGTCAGCCTGTACGGCCAGCCCTACGTGCTGAACACCGACCAGACCGTCGAGCAGGCCGCCAAGGCCGCCGGCGCCGACGTGGTGGGCTTTTCCCGCCTGCTGGTCGGCGAAGGGATCGAGAAGGTGGTCGAGGACTACGCGGCCGAAGTCGCCAAGGCGATGCAGGTCTGAGCCTGCCGGCCATCCGCTCCGCGAACGACCCGCCGCAAGGCGGGTTTTTCGTTTTTGGGGTGCACGCCGCATGCCGCGATGCCGTGCGCCCATGCGTGATCCGGCCCGCCATCGGCTAGACTTCCGCCGTTTGCCCGCCCGGAGCCCGCCATGCCGCAACTCGCCTATCGCCGCGTCCTGCTGAAACTCTCCGGCGAAGCCCTGATGGGCGACGAGGACTACGGCATCGACCCCAAGGTGATCGGCCGCCTCGCCCGCGAGGTGATCGAGGCCCGCGACGCCGGCGCCGAGGTCGCGCTGGTGATCGGCGGCGGCAACATCTTCCGCGGCGCGGGCCTGGCCGCCGGCGGCATGGACCGGGTCACCGGCGACCAGATGGGCATGCTCGCCACCGTGATCAACGCGCTGGCGATGCAGGACGCGCTGGAGAAGCTGGGCGCGAAGTGCCGGGTGATGTCCGCGATCAAGATCAACGACGTCTGCGAGGACTACATCCGCCGCCGCGCCGTGCGCCATCTCGAGAAGGGCCGCATCACCATCTTCGCCGCCGGCACCGGCAACCCGTTCTTCACCACCGACTCCGGCGCCGCCCTGCGCGCGATCGAGATCGGCGCCGACCTGCTGCTGAAGGCGACCAAGGTCGACGGCGTGTACGACCGCGACCCCAAGAAGTACGCCGACGCGGTCAAGCTGGACACCCTCACCTACGACGACGTGATCGCCCGCAACCTGCAGGTGATGGACACCGCCGCATTCGCCCTGTGCCGCGATGCCGGGCTGCCGCTGCGCATCTTCGACATGGCCCAGCCCGGCGTCCTGCTGCGGATCCTCCACGGCGAGCCCATCGGCACCCTGGTCCACGCCTCGCGCTGACGCGGGCCCACGCCCGCCTGCAATAGTGTCCGCGCCTGCCGACATGGCAGGCTTGCCGCCATGCACGGCCATGCCCACGCCCACGACGGAACCCGCGCCTTCGCCTGGGTCACCCTGATCAACCTTGCCTACACCGCGCTCGAGGCCGGTTACGGCTTCGCCACCAATTCGCTGGCCCTGCTCTCGGATGCCCTGCATAACCTCGGCGACGTGCTCGGGCTGGGCTTGGCATGGGCCGCCGCGGTGGTCGCCCGGCGCGCGCCCACCGAGCGCCACACCTATGGCTGGCGGCGCGCCACCCTGCTCTCGCCGCTGGCCAATGCGGTGTTGCTGGTGGGCTTCTCCGGGGCACTGGCGTGGGAGGCCGTGCGTCGCTTCGCCGAGCCGCCGCAGGTCCCCGGCCCGACGGTGATGGCGGTCGCGGCGATCGGCATCGCGGTCAACCTCGGCGCGGCCTGGCTGGTGCGCGACGGCCATGCGCACGACCTCAACCGCCGCGGCGCCTTCCTGCACCTGGTCGCGGATGCGGCGGTCTCGCTGGCCGCGGTGCTGGCCGGCGCCGGGATCTGGTGGCTCGGCTGGGCGTGGTTGGACCCGGCCACCGCCCTGCTGGTCGCTGTGGTGGTCGCGGTCGGCGCGTTCGGCCTGCTGCGCGACGCCTTCGATGCCGCGATGGACGCCGTCCCGCGCGGCGTCGACCAGGCCGCGGTTCGCGAATGGCTGCTGGCGCAACCCGGCGTGACCGCGCTGCACCACCTGCACATCTGGTCACTGGGCGCCGGCGAGATCGCGCTGACCGCGCACCTCGTGCGCGCGACCGCCGATGACCACGATGCCTTCCTTGACGCGGTCGGCGATGCCCTCGACGCGCGCTTCGGGATCAACCACCCCACCCTGCAGATCGAACGAGGCACCTCGTGCGCGCACGACTGCAGCGGTCGCGCCGCCCACGGGCATGCGCATGCGCCGGGGCATCCGCACCCGCACTGACCGCACGCCCGGCTCGCTTATAATCCGGCGGTTACCCATGGAACCCGGAGCACCGCGATGCTGAACGAGATCAAGAAGGACGCGCAGGCCCGCATGGCCAAGAGCGTCGAGGCGCTCCGCCATAACCTGGTCAAGGTCCGCACCGGTCGCGCCAACGCCGGCCTGGTCGACAGCATCAAGGTCAACTACTACGGCTCGGACATGCCGCTGTCGCAAGTCGCCAGCGTGTCGGTGGGCGACGCCCGTTCGATCACCATCACCCCTTGGGAAAAGCAGATGGTCGGCGCCGTCGAGAAAGCGATCCTCGCCTCCGACCTCGGCCTGACCCCGAACACCGCCGGCACCGTGATCCGCCTGAACATCCCGCCGCTCACCGAGGAGCGCCGCAAGGACCTGACCAAGGTCGTGCACCATGAGGGCGAGGACGCCAAGGTCGCGATCCGCAACATCCGTCGCGACGCCAACCACCAGGTCAAGGAACTGCTGAAGGACAAGCAGATCACCGAGGACGACGCCAGCCGCAGCGAGCAGGAGATCCAGAAGATCACCGATGCCGCGATCAAGGATGTGGACGAGGTGATCAAGACCAAGGAAGCCGAGCTGATGTCGGTCTGAACCGGCAAGCACGACGTTCCCGACGTGACGGTTCCCGCAGCGCGCATCCCGCGCCACATCGCCATCATCATGGATGGCAACGGGCGTTGGGCGCAGCAGCGCCGCCGGCCGCGCCTGATCGGCCATCGCGCCGGCGCGCGCGCAGTCCGGACCTGCGTCGAGTTCTGCCTCGACCGCGGGGTCGGGGCGCTCACCCTGTTCGCGTTCTCCAGCGAGAACTGGAACCGGCCGGCGGAGGAAGTCGGCGGCCTGATGAAGCTGTTCCTCGGCGCGCTGGAACGCGAGGTCGACGAACTGCACCGGCTCGGCGCGCGGCTGCGCTTCATCGGCGACCGCAGCCGCTTCGACGCCGCGCTTCTGCAGCGCATGCAGGCCGCCGAGGCG
>JAFLCQ010000400.1 GCA_017302815.1 Planctomycetota bacterium | reverse complement strand
AGGGCCGCGTCAGCCGCACGTGCAGGGTGCGCGCATCGGCCGCGGCGACGCCCAGTTCGGCGGCGCGGCCGCGGCGGATGTCCTCGGCGCCGACGACCGGATCGAGCAGCTCGGCGTAGGCCGCCTCGGTGCGCGGGTCGAGCAGGCGCAGCCAGGAGGCCCGCACCTGCGCCGCGTCGATCGGGCTGCCGTCGCTCCAGGCCAGACCGGGCCGCAGGGTGAAGGTCCAGCCCAGACCGTCGGCGTCCTCGCGCCACGACTCCGCCAGGCCGGGACGCGGGGCCAGGTCGCGAGGATCCAGGGTGGTCAGGCCTTCGAACAGGGCCAGGGCGACCCGCGCCTCGACGTTGCCGGTCATGCGCTGCGGATCGAGGGTCTGCGGCTCGCTCTCGTTGTTGGCGGTGAGGATCTGCGGCACGGCCCGCCAGGCCTCGCCACGCGGAGCCAGATCCGCCGCCCAGGCGTCCGGGTCGGCGGCGGTCAGCAGGGGCAGGCAGCACAGAGCCAGGAGCCAGCGCACGGCGGGATCGTGAGCCGCGAAACGATCACGGCAACCTGCCTACTGAGCATATGCAATCAGGTAGACAGATCGGGAGTCTTTAGCCGCCAAGGCGCCAAGGTCGCCAAGCGCGCCAAGGATCAGAATTCACTGATGGCTTGGCGCTCTTGGCGACCTTGGCGTAAACCAACCCGTGATGTCGCATGCGGTGGTCCGCGGTCCCCACGAGACAGCGTCGCATGGGTTGCGGCCATGTCGCACCTCGACCTGCCTCCACCTGCCTGATGCCTGTTTCCGGGCCGCATCAGGATCCGTCAGGCACGGTCGCGCTGGGGCCGCGGACCCGGCGCAATCCCATCATCCAACCAGCAGATTGCGCCAGTCCAGGCCGGGATACTTGGCGAAGCCGCCGTCGCAGGTCCACCAGGTCGCGTCGTGCTCGATAGCCAGGGCGGCGAACCACGCGTCCATGACGCCGGCTCCAGACAGGCGGAAATCGCTGACGAACTGGCGGAAGAGCGGCCAGTGGCGCGGCCCGGGCTCGATCGACCGCACCCGACCCGCGAGATCGAGATGGGTCAGGAAGGCGAAGGCCTGCTCGGGCGCCATCGGGGGCTGGAAGATCTTCGCATGGCTGCAGATGCGGACCATGCCGGCCTTGATCGTGGCGTTGGCGCCGAAGACCTCGCCGCGCCCCACCGCCTGCCGCAGGGCGTCCAGGCAGACGCGATGGTGCGGCGAGGCCGCCACCGCCGCGTTCACCAGCACGTTCACGTCGCAGAGGATCACGTGCGGTCCTCGGCGCGATCCAGCAGGTCGGCACTGCGGGTGAGATCGATGCCCTCCACCGGACGGGCCTCGTAGCTGACGGGCCAGGCTCCGGTGTCGGCGCCACCATCGCGCAGGCGCAGGCCGACCACGGCCCGCAGACCGTCCTCGACCACGGCCGTGAGCGAGGTGCGTCGCTCGACGGCGATGCGCTTGGCCTCGATGAGCAGGGCATCGTTGATGTCGAGGGTGGTACGCATACCTGAATTATGCATCATATATATGAGGCGTCAATACATCGCACTAAACCGGACGGGATGCACCTCAGACCGCCTCCCTGGACGCGAAGCGATGGCTCCGACGCCCCCTGACGCTGCAACCCACCGGCATTCCAGGACCTGGCCGCAGCAAGGGTTGCCGTAGGTGCATCGCCCCTAGCATCCACCCCCGCATGAGCGCCCCCTTCGACTTCCTCGACCCCCTCGCCAAGCTGCAGGACAAGATCGACGAGCTGCGCCAGCTCTCGGAGTCCACCGGCGTCGACGTCGCCCGCGAGGTCGCCGGGCTGGAGGAGAAGCTGGCCGCCGAGAGCGTGCGCCTCTTCGCCACCCTCTCTCCCTGGCAGCGGGTGCAGCTCTCGCGCCACCCCCTGCGCCCGCAGACCAGCGACTACATCGACAACTGCTGCCAGGACTGGATCCCGCTGGCCGGCGACCGCCTCTACGGCGACGACGAGGCGATCATGTCCGGCCTGGCCACCATCGGCGGAGTCCGCTGCATGGTCATCGGCCAGCAGAAGGGCAAGGACGTCCACGAGCGCCGCCGCTGCAACTTCGGCATGCCCCATCCCGAGGGCTACCGCAAGGCGATGCTGAAGATGCGCCTCGCCGAGCGCTTCGGCCTGCCCGTCGTCTGCCTGGTCAACACCCCCGGCGCCTTCCCCGGCGTCGAGGCCGAGGAGCGCGGGCAGTCGATCGCCATCGCCGAGAACATCCGCGACATGGCCGCCCTGCGCACCCCCACCATCGTGGTGGTGATCGGCGAGGGCGGCTCCGGCGGCGCGCTGGGCATCGGCGTCGGCGACCGCATGCTGATGCTGCAGAACAGCTACTTCTCGGTCATCAGCCCCGAAGGCTGCGCCGCCATCCTGTGGAAGGACGGCAGCAAGCGCGACCTCGCCGCCGAGCGCCTGGGCCTGACCGCCGAGGTGCTGAAGGGCCACCACGTGGTCGACGAGATCGTGCCCGAGCCGCCGGGCGGCGCCCACCGCCGTCCGCGCGAGATGGCCGCCCGACTGGGCGAGGTCATCGCCCGCAACCTGACCGAGCTACAGAAGCTGCCCATCGACGCCCTGCTGGCGCAGCGCTACGAGAAGCTGCGCCGCATCGGCCAGGTGGTGGAAGAGGCGAAGGCCGGCTAAACAACCAATGACCGTCGACTCAACCGCGGGGCCCCGTCGCGCAGCGATGGGGCGGGCGCCGAGCGGCGGTGGCGGCATACAATCGGCGAAGCCGATGCCGCCACGGTTCCGGAGCCAGGCGACGGAACCGAGCCGTGACAAAGGCCGGGGGGCAGGCCCGAAGGGCCGATGGGGCGAAGCCCCATGTTAAAAGCCCTCATCGTGGTGCGGCCGCAGCGTGCCGAGATCCTGTGCCAGCGCCTGGCGCAGGCCGGCTGGGCGATGGACCTGTCGGCGTGGGAGACCCGCGGCTACGGCCGCCAGAAGGGCCACCTCGAGCAGTACCAGGGCCGCGAGTACCAGATCGAGTTCCTGCCCAAGGTCGCGGTCGAGTGCCTGATCGACGACGAGCGCCGCGAAGAGCTGGTGCAGCTCGTCCTCGCCACCTGCCGCACCGGCCGCATCGGCGACGGCAAGATCTTCCTCATGCGCATCGAAGCCGAGGCGGGGTAGGCTCACCGAGCACCAGAGGAACCAGAGCAGGGCTGGATGCCATCCTCTGGTCCCTCTGGTGCTCTGTGTGATAATTTCCAGGAGACAGGTGGTCATCATGCTGAACGCCATTTTCCGCGCCGACGACCTCGGCATCGCCGCATCCACCGCCCTTGCCGCCCGCCTGGCGGTGGAGAAGGGCGTGTGCCGCAACGTCAGCGTGCAGGCGGTCGGCCCGCATCTCGACCTCGTGCGCGAGCTGATCGTGCCGCTGCAGGCCGCCGGCATCATCGACATCGGCCTGCATGTCACCCTCAACTGCGAGTGGGACTTCCCGCGCTTCCGCCCGGTCGGTGCGCATCCGCACCCCGGCCTGCTGGCCGCCGACGGCGCCTTCGTGCAGCATCCCGGCATCCTGCACGAGCGCGCCGTGCCCGGCGAGGCGGTGGTGGCCGAGGCCGAGGCGCAGCTGCAGCTGCTGGCGCGGCACGGCATCCGCCCCGACTACGTCGACGAGCACATGTGCTTCGGC
>JAFLCQ010000040.1 GCA_017302815.1 Planctomycetota bacterium | reverse complement strand
GGCGGCGGCCAGCAGCCGGTCGCGATCCCCCGGCGTGAGGTGGCCGCGGCCGACGAGGATGGCGCCCAGCCGCCGCGCCCGCGCCCCGGCGACGAAAGGCTCCATCTCCCAGCGCACCGCTTCGCGCATCTGGGTTTCGGGCAGCGGTCGGCGTGGATCGACCGGCAGGGCGACCACGGCGCATTGCACCTGCCAGGACAGCACGACCGCTCGGCGCACCCGGCCTTCAGGACCGGCCAGGGTGCCGGCCAGCTCGGCGATCGCCGCGCCCAGGGAGGTCGCGCTGGACGGTGCTGCGTTCAGGACGGCGGGCTCGGTGCCGCCGCTCGCCAGGGCTCCGGCGTAGCCGATGCCATCCGCTAGCACGACCAGGATGGGCTCCCTGCTCATGGCAGTCGGCGCGCGATGAGCAGGCGCAGGCTGGGAGCGGGTCGCAGGGGGACGTCGAGGCAGGCGTCGAGGTCGGTGAACTCCGCGCCGGTGCCGGGGTCCCATAGGCGCAGCTGCAGGCGTGGCGCCACCAGGCCGCTTGCGTCGGGCAGGGTGACGACGGCCTCGCCGTCCGGGCCCAGGGCCAGGGTCACGTCGACGCTGGCGCCCGCCAGCGCCTGCCACGTCCCGGATTGCCAGCCCCACAGCCCGATGCGGGCCGTCCGCGGCGCTGGCGCCAGGTCGAGGCCGCTGCGATTGGCCACCCGCACCGTGCGTCCGGCCAGGGAGTCGATCTTCCAGGCCGCGGCGGCGATCTGCAGCGACGGCCGCTGGCCGGAGCCGGCGCACGATATGGTCAGCGCGTCGCCGGACGTTGTGAACACCAGATCCTGGCCCCAGTCGTCGTAGTAGGTCGGCGAGCCGGCGCCGGACTCCTCGCGCCGCGCCGGAAGGCGGACCAGATAGGGCCCCTGCCAGCCGGAGGCGCCCACCGGGGCGGTCAGCAGCTCGCCGGGGCCGCTGGGCAGTCGGCCGACATCGTGGATGAAGCCTCCGGCGGGCTGCACACCGCTGCCATCCGCGTCCGGGCCGAGGATCGCCCGCCGGATGGCCTCTAGGCGGCGCTGCGTCTCCTGGTAGCGGGTGCCCTCGTCGAGCTGGTTGGTCATCACCACGACCATGCCGCTGATGCCGGCGAGGATCGCCAGCACGACGAGCAGCTCGACCAGCGTCATCGCGCGCCGGGTCATGGCCGGGGAACCAGTCCGGTCGACAGGCTGATCTCCGGCTGGTCGCGGATGATCGCCAGCTCGCCATCGATCGGCTCCAGCCGGTAGTCGGCGGTCGCCTCGGTCGCCGTCCCGCTGGCGTAGGGTCCGCGCCACCCGCGGCGGAAGGCCGGGTCCCAGGTCGCGACATCCGCGGGCTGCGTCCACAGCTCGCTCAGGCTCGATGGCGGCCGGCCGGCATCGGCGGCGAAGCGGAGGCAGGCATCGCGCAGGGCAGTGCTCTCGGCCTTGGCGACGCTGTTGTCGGCCTGCTCGCCGACGCCTGCGTAGGTGACGGCGGCCATGCCGGCGACCAGGCCGAGGATGGCCACGACCACCAGCAGCTCCATCAGGGTGATCCCGCGCCGGGTCATGGCGCCTGCACCGGCGTGGCCGAGGCGCCATCGCCGGCCGCGGGTGCATCCGCAGGTGGCTTGGCGACCGGGAACTCGATGGCCTTGACCCTGCTGCCGTCCTCGTCGTCGACCATGGTGACCGGCGAATGGTCATGGCGGACCCAGGGATGGTTCGACTGGCGGTTGAGCACGCCGCGCGACACAGCGCCGGCGTCCCCGGGCGTGCCCATGATGTGCGGGGTGATGATCACCACCGTCTCGGTCCGGCTGACCTTGTCGTCGTTCTTGCGGAACAGCATGCCCAGGGCGGGGATATCGCCGAGGCCGGGCACGCGCTGGTGCTGGAAGGAGGCGCTCTCGCTGATCAGCCCGCCCATGACCACCGACTGGCCATGGTTCGCCACCACGATGCTGGTGACGCGGTTGTTGTCGACCGTGTCGATGGGCAGCTGCACCACCTCGTTGTTGACGATCTCCGAGATGGTGGCGCCGCCGGCATTCACCGTGCCGATCTGCAGGTAGAAGCGCAGCGTGACCGTGCCGTCGTCGTTGATCGACGGCTTGATCCGCACCTGCGTGCCGATCTCCCGCTCGCTCACCACCGGGCGTGCGATGTCGGTGGCGACGCCGTTCTCGTTGTAGCGGGTCTCGAAGTCGTAGCTGGTGGTGATCATGCGCGTCACGCCGGAGAAGAACTCGGCCGGCGCGTTGTTGGCCGACAGCAGCATCGGCGAGGCCGTCGCCCGCATCCTGCCGTCGGTCTGCAGCAGCTGCATCGAGGCGGAGATCTTGCTGTCGAGGATGCCGAAGCTGACCGTGTTGCCGGACAGGCTCGCGCCCTGCAGGAACGAGGCCGACACCTGCGGCGGCCCGCTGTCCTGGTAGGCGAAGTTGAAGAAGGATTCGAATCCGTTGCTGAGCGCGACCTGGAGGATCTTCAGCTCGAGCAGGACCTGCCGGGTCGGAGTGTCCAGGTCGCCGATGATCTGGCCGATCTCGCGGTGCAGGGTCTCGTCGACCGCCCGCACGGCGATGCAGTTGTTGCGCAGGAAGACGGATACGGTGGCCCCTCCGCGCCGCGCGCCGTGCGCCAGCAGCGCCCGCGTCCCCACCGAGGTGCCGCCGCGTCCCGCATCCCCCGCCGCCTGCAGCGCCTGGGCCTGGGTGATGGCGGGCTGCTGGCCGGTGGCGACGTTCACGCTGGTGCCGCCATAGGACGAGCGCTGCACCACCGATGCGCTCGTCGTCCCGTTCACGGAGACCGCCCCGTCGCCGTTGACCGTGGTCGAACCGCTGCTGCCGGAGTTGCCCATGGGATCGTCGCCATCGGTGCCGACATGGCCGAAGCTCGCCTCCTCGGCGGGCCGGTTGAACGAGACCTGTTCGGGCATGAGCGCGGCCAGCAGGTCGGCGACCCCGACCGCCGAGGCGTTGCGCAGGTAGTACAGCCTGGTCTCGTCCTCGTGGCGGATCACCAGTTCGCTGCCGTACTCGGCGGCGGTGAGGATGCGGATCAGGCGGGGATCCTCGCGGTACCACAGGCCATGCAGTCGGCACAGCCCCTCGATCGCCGACCGCGCCGGCACATCGAGCATGTAGAGCGTCACCAGCTGCTTCCGGGCGTTGGCCGAGGCGACGATGTTGCTGCCCACCAGCCTGGTCAGCATCTGGCAGGCGGCATCGAGGGGGGTGCCCTCGAGCTGCAGCCGGTCGATGCGCCGGGAGTCCAGGGGGCTGGGCGGCGTTGGCGCGGTCTCCGCCGCGGGCCTGGACGACAGCGCACGGACAGCCGGGGATCCGGGGGCGAGGGGCACCTCGGCCATGGGCGTCTGCACCGGGGGGGCATGCAGGCGGACGGTGTCGCCGCACCCCGCCACCAGCATGGCGATCGCCGGGACCAGGATGCGATGGGGCTGGCTCACGTGCTGCTGGGATCCTTGGGCTTCGGGCCGAGCCTCGGCGGAAGCGGCCCTCAGGCCACGGGCTGGTATGTCGATTCCGTAGCCAGCCTTCCGCGGGCGTTGGCGATGTGGTACCCATTACCCGCTGTAGGCCCCTGGGATCGGCCGGCTACGACTGCCCATGGCGCATCCATCCTGGTAGCAGAAGGACCTCCATGCACAGGCACGGCTTCACCCTCGTCGAGCTGCTCGTCACCATCGCCATCCTCGCGGTGGTCGCCGGCGCGGTCGTCGCGCTGTCGAACGGGCTGACCACTTCGTCGGCGGTCACGGTCACCATCGCCACCCAGAAGCAGCTGACCAACAGCCTGACCGAGTACTACCAGGCGCATGGCAAGCTGCTGCCGGACGGCTTCGATTCGCTGATTCGCTCCGACCACGCCGTGGCCGGGGCCAGCGCCACCTGGACCATGACCGGACCGATCGAGCTGGTCAACCGCACCACGGCCACGGGCAACAACGCCGATGGCAGCAGCGCCGACAGCGGCCCGGGCTTCCCGCGCGGGATCATCTACACTGGCTATGATGCCAACCAGGATGGCGCCTGCGACGCCGGGTCGGTGGCCAAGGGCCTCACCGTGATGTCCTGGTCGGGCCAGGGCGTCCACACCCTGACGGTGGCGAAGCTCAACGCCGCCGACCTGGCCGGCCTCAAGCGCCTGGGCATCAGCACGGTCTACGACATCGCCGCCAACGTCGACGTGGACGCCGAAGGGAAGCTGACCTACGTCAAGCGCACCCTGGCGGTCGGCGATCCGGTGGTGGTGCTCGATCCGGGCGGCCTCGCGTCGACCTACAATTCATTCACCGACACCACCGGGCTGAGCACCAACGCAGACAAGCTGACCTACAGGCCGCATTTCATCGTCCTGGGGATCGGGCCCAACAGCACGCTGGTGGGCGACCGCCGCGGCGGCGTGCAGGAGGCGCCGGTGTGCTCGACCGTCGTCACCTGGATCACCGCCAAGCCGCGCGGCGGCATCGACTACTACAACCGCTACATGGCGGTCATCAAGATGCCGGTGGATCCTGCGGATTCCCCGAGCTTCGCCGGCGTCCTCGACGCCAATGGCTGGGGCGTCCGCTCGGCCGAGATCTGGTACGTCCGCAACCTCGAATGATCGCGCCGGTCAAACCCTTCTCGTTCCAAGGATCCCACATGCCCGTCCGCCACCTCCGCCACGCCTTCACCCTGGTCGAACTGCTGGTCGTCGTCTCCATCCTGGCGATCATCAGCGCGATGGTCGTCGGCCTGTACAGCTCGGCCACCGACAAGGCGGCCGCCACCGTGTCGATGGCGACGCAGAAGCAGCTGCTCAACCAGATGAACTCGTTCATGCAGCTGCATGATTCGGCCCTGCCGGACGGCTTCGACTCGCTGCTGCAGGCGTCGTATGCCGGCACCTACACCACCCTCGGCACTTACACGATGGCCGGCGAGGGCACGATGAACCTCAACGTCGGAACGACGCTGACGCAGTTCATCGCCCAGCCGGTGGCGCCGACCGCCAGCACCGATGCCAAGAACGTCAACCGCGGCGTCGACCTGGACATGTACTCCGGCGCCAACCGCGTCCTCACCGTCAAGCAGATCACCTCGGACGACTACCGGCTGCTCAGCGGCCTGGGGCTCACCACCCTGTATGACACCAATGCCGCGAACCTGTCCTACGGCGAGCCGGTCTCGACCGCCCGAACCATCGCCGTCGGCGGCGGCATCTGCATGGTCGATCCGCAGGGCGTCGCCGGCCAGAAGCTGTACAAGGACTTCGGCGTCGACCTCTCCGACACCGCGACCTATCCCATCAAAGGCAGCGATGATGCCGGCACGGCCTGGGACGACACCTACGAACTGACCGATGCAGGTCGGCTGGCCGCCCTGAAGAAGCAGATGTTCTTCGTCCTGGCGGTCGGCCTGAACTCGAAGGCGATCGGCGACCGCCTCGCCGGCCTGCAGGAGGCCCCGGCGAGCTCGGTGGTCAGCCAGGGCTACTACAACCGCTTCAGCCTCGTGCTGAAGAAGGGCGGGATGAGCGCTGGCGATCGCAATGCGGCCATCGCCGGGGTGCTCGACCCGAAGGGCCGTGGCACCAGCGCCGCACGCCAGGCGGTCAATGCCATCCGCTGAACCACGGAGCGCATGAACGTGGCTGATCCCAGGAGCATGCGCCTGCTGGCGGCTGGAGCCGCGCTCTGCCTCGCCGCCGGCGGCGGCATCGCGTTCGCCGTCGGCCGCGCCGCCGATGCCGGCAGCGGTGGAGCCGTGCTGCGCACCACCGAGGCCGTCGCGCGCGAGCAGGCCGCGGCGCCTGCCGAGATCCAGGCGCCGTCCGGCTACGATGTGACCATGTCCCCGGTCGGCACGGTGCATTTCGCCAAAGTCCCGGAACGCATCGTCACCGGAGCGATGTACCAGAACTGCACCGAGATGGTCGTCGCGGCCGGCCGTGGCGCCGGTATCATCGCCGGGGTCGCCAAGGCGAACGTCTACAACGGCTTCTACGACCAGCTGCCGGGCGTGCGGACCGGGATAGACGTCGAGAAGATGCCGGCGATGACCAACAGCACCGGCGAGCGCACGGGATTCGACAAGGAGACCCTCTACCAGCTGCACGCCGACGTCCACCACATGGACCCGGCCCAGCTCATGCAGGCTGGCAGGTGGACCCAGGCGGACATCGACGAGATCAGCCGCAACGTGGGACCGTTCTTCGCCAACCGCTTCAGCCGCGAGAACATCTATCCCGGCACCGGCCCCTACGAGTTCTACACCGTCTGGGAGATGGCCGGCAAGTTCGGGCAGGTCTACCGCCAGGAGCGGCGGATGGCGAGGCTGCAGGAGATCGGCGAGGCGCTGATCGCGCGCCTCCAGGCCAGTCTGCCGCCCGTCGGGCAGCGTCCCCGCGTCGGGCTCGTCCTGTGCAACCGGGACCATTTCACGGTCTACAAGCTCGGCGGCGGCGGCTTCGGCCAGGCGCAATACGCCGCCGTCGGCGCGGTCGACGCCTTCGCCGGCAATCCCCGCATCTCCTACTACGGCGAGAACGGTGGCACCGGCAAGGCCCTGGACCTGGAAGGCCTGCTGTCCATCGATCCCGACGTGCTGATCACCGCCTTCGCGCTCACCGGCTCGCAGACCGCCCACGAGAACCTGCTCAAGCTGAAGGACGATCCGCTCGCGGCCCGGCTGAAGGCCTTCGCCAGCGGTCAGGTGTACCCCGGCGGCACGGCGCTGCAGGGGCCGGTCTTCCACATCTTCCAGATCGAGATGGCGGCGAAGCAGATCTACCCTGCGCTGTTCGGCAGATACCGCCCGGACCAGGCCTATCCGCGCGAGGAGCAGCTCTTCGACCGCGAGGCCGTGGCGGCCGTGCTGCGCGGCGATGCCGATCATGCAGGGCGCTGACCTGCATGGCATGCAGTCCGGCGGGCTGCTGTCCGCCCACCGCAGCCCCTGGAGGCTGACCGCGCTCATCGCGGTGTCGCTGCTGGTCGTCTGCGCCGGCGGGATGGTCCAGCTCGGGGCCGGCTCCTACGACATGAGCTGGCGGCAGGCCTGGGAGGCGCTGGTCGATCCGCACCTGTGGGAGCATCCGAGCCGCATCCTGCGCCTGTTGGTGGGCGAGGGGATGGCCGACCGGCTGGGCTGCGAGCGCTGCGACACCCTGCCGACCTCGACCCTCATCGTCTGGACGGTGCGCATGCCGCGCGTCCTGGTGGCCATCCTGGTCGGGATCAACCTCGCCTACTCCGGCAGCATCCTCCAGGCGGTCACCCGCAACGAGATGGCTGATCCCTACCTGCTCGGGGTCAGCTCCGGATCCGGCCTGGCGATCGCGGTGGTGTTCATGTTCCTCCCCGGGCTCGGGGTCCACCTGCCGCTGCTGGCCATGGTCGGCGGGCTGACCGCCTTCGCCGTCGTCTACGCCATCGCCTGGAGCCGGGGCACCAGTCCGGTGCGCCTCGTGCTCGCCGGCGTGATCGTCGGCGCGATCGCCCGCTCGGTCGAGACCGCGATGCATTACCTCGCCCAGGACAGCAGCGCGCTGCGCGACGCCACGGCCTGGACCAGCGGGTCGCTCATCGGCGCCCGCTGGGAGCATGTCCTCATGGTCCTGCCGTGGACCTCGGTCAGCGTCATCGTGGCGCTGTGCGGGGCACGCTATCTCGACATCCTCCTCCTTGGCGACGCCACCGCGAAGTCGCTCGGGATGTCGATCGAGCGCGTGCGCTTCCTGCTGGCGGCGACCGCCGTCCTCTCGGCCGCCTCCGCCGTGGCGGCGGCCGGCATGATCGGCTTCGTCGGCCTGATCGTCCCGCACATGGTCCGCGGCCTGGTCGGCAGCCCGCACCGCGGATTGCTCCTGGGCTGCCTGGTCGCCGGCCCGGCCCTGCTCATCGGGGCCGATGCGGCCTCGCGCCTGATCCTGAATCCGCTGCAGCTGCCGGTCGGCCTGGTCACTGGCGCCATCGGCGGCGCCTTCTTCCTGATCCTCATGCGCCGCAAGCGCGACTTCGGGCGCCTATGATCCAGAAGCGCCTGCATGCCAACCGGGTGCTGGGCGGGGTGGACCTGACCGTCCGCTACCGGCCGGAGCGTCCGCCGGTGCTGGATGGGCAGACCATCGACGTCCCGATCGGCCGGGTCACCATGCTCATCGGCCCGAACGGGTCCGGCAAGAGCACCCTGCTCAAGACCCTCTCGCGGCAGATCGCCGCCGAGCGCGGCGTGGTCATCCTCGACGGCCGCGACATCGCCACCCTCAGCGCCCGCGAAGTCGCCCTCAGCCTGGGGATCCTCTTCCAGGAGAACCAGGCGCCGCACGACCTCACCGTCGAGGAGCTGGTCTGCCATGGGCGCTATCCGCATCGCCGGCTGTTCGATCCGCTGACGGCCGAGGACCGCTTCGCCGTCGAGCAGGCCCTGACGCTGTGCGGAGCCGGGCCTCTGCGCGACCGGCCGATCAGCCAGATCAGCTCCGGCCAGAAGCAGCTCGCCTGGATCGCCATGCTGCTGGCGCAGTCGCCCCACTACCTCTTCCTCGACGAGCCGACCACCTACCTCGACCTGCCGCACCAGTTCGACGTCATGAACCTGGTCCGGCACCTCAACCGCGAGCTTGGCTGCACCATCGTCATCACCATGCACGACCTCAACCTCGCCGCGCGCTTCGGCGACCATATCGTCGCCCTGCACCAGGGGCGGATCGTTGCGGCGGGCGCGCCGGAGGAGGTGCTGACCACGGCGACGCTGCGCACGGTGTTCGACATCGAGTCGCGGCTGTTCAGGGACGAGCAGACCGGCTCCCTGCACTGCGTGCCGATCAACCGCATCCCGGCGGCGGGCGGTCGCCCGCGATGACCATGCCCAAGCAACCCCCAGGGCCGACCAAGGAGAACCTGCCATGAGCCAACTGATGGCCGAGGCCACCCGCAAGATGATGGCCGACAACGCCGGCGAGCATGTGCCGCTGGGCAGATGGCTGCGCGTCATGGCGTGGGGCGTTCCCGCCGCCGCCATCTGCGCCGCCGCGGGTGTGGCGGCGCGGGCGGACATCCACGTCGGCGTCCTGGGCGCGCTGCTGATCGGGCTGGCGCTGCTGGCCTGGGCCGTGCTGGTCTCGGGCATCCGGGTCGCCGCCCAGTGGGAGCGCGGCGTCATCCTGAGCATGGGCCGCTACACCGGCGCGAAGGGCCCGGGCGTGTTCTATGTCCTGCCGATGATCGAGAACGTGCGCTTCATCGATATGCGCATCCTGACCATCACCATCCCGAGCCAGAAGGTGATGACCAGGGACAACGTCCCGGCCGAGGTCGACGGCGTCCTCTTCTGCCAGGTCGTCGACGCCGGCCGGGCGACCACCGGGATCAAGGACTACCAGTTCGCCATCCTGCAGTACGCCCAGGCCTCGCTGCGCGACGTGGTCGGCGGGCTCAGCCTGGACGAGCTGCTGTCTGAGCGCGAGCGCATCCAGCAGGCGATCGGGCAGGCGCTTGAGGTGCGGGCCAAGGACTGGGGCATACACATCGATTCCGTCCGCCTGCTCGACATCGAGATGCCGGAGGACCTGAAGCGGATGATGTCGCGCCAGGCCTCGGCCGAACGCGAGAAGCGGGCAACGATCACCAAGGCCGAGGGCGACAAGCTGGCGGCGGCGAACCTGTCCGAGGCAGCCAGGCTGATGGCCGAGACCCCGGGCGCGATGCAGCTGCGCACCCTGCAGACCATCGACGGCCTCGGTCCGTCGCCGTCCAACACCGTGCTGCTCTATCCGGTCGAGCTGGTGCAGGCACTGACCGACTTCTCGCGCATGTTCAGAAAGGCGGATTCGGAAGCGGGGAAGGGTGGCGCCGCATGAGCGGCGCGACCGCCGATGCCGCCGTTGCGCCTACGGAGCGGCCCCGCCACCACCTCGGCTGGCAGATCACCGGGCGCTGCAACCGCCACTGCTCCTACTGCCTGCGCCTGCGCCAGGACCGGCCCGCTAGCGAGCTGGGCGAGGACGCCTGCGCCCGGATCCTCGACTCCTACCTCGACTTCGCGCGCCGGAACGGCTTCGCGGCCGGCATCATGTACAGCGGGGGGAATCCCCTGCTGCGCAGGGATCTGCCCCGCCTGCTGCAGCGCACGCGCGAGGCCAGATCGGAAGGGCTGGTTGAGCATGTCAGCATGCTGGCCAACCCGGAGACCATCGATGACGCCATGGCCGGGCTGCTGGGCGAGTGCATCGACAGCATCACCATCAGCCTGGACGGACGGCCCGAGAACAACGATCGCATGCGCGGCCAGGGCAGCCACGCCGCCGTCGTCGCGGCGATCCCGCGCCTGGTGGCCGCCGGCCTGCAGGTGGGCGTCAAGTTCACCCTGTCGCGCCTCAACGCCCTCGACGTCCCCTACGTCTACGACGTCGCCGGCTCGCTCGGCGCGAGCTCGGTCGGCATCGGCATCATGAGCAGGCCCGATGGCGCCGGCGACCTGTCGGATCTGATGATTCGACCAGCCGAATATCGCCGGCATCTGCTGAGCCTGGTGGAGTACGACGATCAAGCCGACGCCAGGCAGCGGCGCTTCTCCCGTTCTGCCCACCGCCTCCAGCGCGGCCCGTCTGCGCTCCTCTACCACGAGCTCGGGCGCTTCGACGAGTTCGTCGAGCGGCTGGCCAGGCAGGAGGACGATCCCTTGTCCGGTTTCGGCACGCGACGGAGGCGGCAGCCCGGAGATGGCGCCCTGCGCGGCCGCAGCATGTTCGTGGTCTGGGAGGACGGCAGCGTCCATGCCAGCAACCCGCAGGCGCATCCTATCCTCGGCATGGTGCCGCAGGAGTCCTTCCACGAGATCCATGAGCGGCGCCTGCGCGCCGGCGACCAACTTCCCTCGTTCCCGGCCCGCCGCGAACCGGGCGCGGGGCCGGCGAGCGCGGCCTGCCGCGCCTGCCCGGTGCGCGCGCATTGCGCTGGCGACAGTCCGCAGTGCTGGAGGCTGCATGCCGCAGCCTGAGCCGGCCACGACCCCGGCTGCGGCGGACCGCGGCTGCGATGCCCCGCTGGTCTGGCGCAGCGGATACCAGTTCGCGGGCCGGTTGGAGCCGCCGCCGGGGGCGTTGCCGCAGGACGAGACGCCGCTGTTCGCCGCCGACCGGGTCTTTGCGGCGCAGCACGGCGGGCTGATCACCCGCGCCTTCGTGTCCACCCTGCCACAGGATCCCGCGGTGCCGGTCGTGATCGACTCGTCGCTGGTGTGGCTGGTGCCCGGCCTGGCGCACGGCTTCGAGCTGCCATCCGGCGGACGGCAGGCGCACGGACGGTCGCCGCTGCGCTTCGCGCACGAGCCGTTCCCGGGAGCGCGGCAGGGCGTCCGTGCCGCCGCCAACCGCAACCGCGCCGCCACCTACCGGTGGTGCGTGCTCGGGCTGGACTGCACCACCGAGTTCGCTGTCGGAGAGGTCGTGTGCGCCGATGCCGCCGAGGCGATGGCATTCTGGCTGCCGGACGACGACACCGGCGCCCGCGAGGCGGGCATCGCCCGCCGCCTGGCCGTCGGAGAGCTCGGACTCCGGCCGCTGGCCTGCGGCGACATCGCCGCCTTCGGCTGGGGATGCCTGCGCCGAGTGCGTCCGGCGGCCGCCAGCGGCTTCCAGCTCATCCTGCGCGCGTCCATCGACGATCCCCGGCCGGTCGTGAACGGCCGCCGCAACCTCGCCATGCTCTGACCGGAGGCGCCCGCGCATGATCATCGCATCGCAGCTCCGCCTGCTCGGCCCATTCCCGCATTTCCCGCAGGAGGTGATCCGCGAGGAGCTGAGCCAGCCGCGCACCAGCGTCACCGAGGCGCGCTCCGGCGGCCCGGCCCATCGGGCGTTCATCGACCTGCTGCCGGAGGCATGGCGGAGCGATCCGCAGGTGGAGATATTCAGCCGCTGCCTCTACCTGAAGGAGGGGTGGTATCCCCTGTCGCCGCACTTCCATTTCGACTGGGGCCGCGGTGCGGATGCACCGTTCGTCGAGACGCTCATGGTCTGCATGGGCGACGCCTCGCTGACCGAGTTCATCCTCGGCCCGCTCGACCTGCCCGAGGCGGATCCTGCTGGCGGCCGCCGCCGCGGCGGCGGGGAGGGCTGGGACGCCCAGGTCGCGGCCGGGCTCGCGAGCGGCGCCCTGCGCTCCTGGCGCATCGAGCCGTGGCAGCTGGTCCTCTTCGACAACCGCACCCTGCATCGGGCGCGTCCGGCCGGGAAGACCGGCTGGCGCCTGCTGCTGCGCGCCATCCGCGGCCTGGAACGCATGGCGGACGGAGCCGATGGCGGCTACGGCCGGCGTGCGCCATTCACCACCTGCCGCAACGGCTACGTGCCGGAAACCGCGGAGGAGCGGCGGCTGCATGCCGCCTATCGGGAGGACGCATGAGCATGGCATCCACAGGAGGCGCGGACGCGCCGGCGCGCCGCGAGCCGCGGCCGGATCCCTGGGCCGGACGGCGCAAGCTGCTGGCGGTGGCGGACGTGCAGACCGGCTACCACCACGATTCGATCTCGCATGCGCTGGCGACCATCGAGATGCTCGGGCGCTCGTCCGGCGACTACCTCGCGAACATCCGCACCGATTCGCAGCTGATCACCCGCCAGCCCATCCTCGGGCAGGGGGCGAAGTACGGCGGCAAGCGGGTGAACGCCCGCGGTCTCGGCGAGTACGACGCGGTGTTCCTGCTGCCCAGCGGCGAGGGGACGCTGACGGCGCAGCAGAAGGCCGATCTCCTCGCCTATGTCCATGACGACGGCAAGGGCCTGGTCATCGGCCATGCCGGCATCCTCGGCTTCTACGACTGGCCAGAGTTCGGGGTCATGGCCGGGGCCCGGCTGGGCGGGGAGTTCATGGGCGAGGTCATGGTGCGGGTGGAGGCGCCTGGCCAGCCCGGCGCCGACGCCTTCGGCTCCCTGGCCTTCCCGTTCACCGAGCAGCATCCGGTGCTGAAGGAGCCCTACGACCGCAGCTCGGTCACGGTGGTGATGAGCATCGATCCGGCCACCGTCGAACCGCGCGTGCGCGAGAAGCGCGCGGACGGGGACTTCCCGGTGGTGTGGACGCGCGCCTACGGGCGTGGCCGGGTCTACCACATCGGCTGGGGCCATGTCGACAGCACCTGGGACGATCCGGGCTTCCAGCGTCTGGTGCTGGCGGGCATCCGCTGGGCGATGGGGACGCCGGCGGCCTAGAGCCCTGCGATGCGGGCGGCGAGGGCGTCGAGCAGCGGCTCGCGTCCGCTCTGCGGCTCGCAGCCGGAGGCGTCGAGCAGGGCCTGCACCGTCCCGCACAGGCTGTTGGCCACAACCACCGCCGCGCCCACCCGGCGGCGCAGCGCCTCGGCGCTGGCCAGCACGGTCGCCGCCGCCTCGTACTTGAAGCCGACGATCGGGCCGCGCAGGCCGAATTCCGGTCGCAGGCGGTCGATCAGCTTGGTCGCCTGGCGCAGGCGGATCACCACCTCGTCGGCACCACTGGGCAGCTTCTCTCCCGGACGCAGGGCGCGCACTTCGCCGCCTTCCCAGTGCTCGACGGTGGCGACGCGGTAGTCGTTGACCGCCGCGCTCATCACCACGCAGCCGTCGGGATGGCGGGCGATCCAGCCGCCGAGGGCGTTCTCCAGGGCGTCGCGGTCGCTGTAGCGGGTGGCGGTCGCGCCGGGCGAGGCGTCCAGCGAGAGGAGGAGCTGCGGTTCGCGCCCCTGCGCCCGCAGCCGTGCCTGCACGGCCAGGGCGGTGGTGCCGCTGGCTGCGGCGGTGAAATGACGGATGGCGTCGATCGGCACCCGCGGGGCTCCGCCGACCAGCAGGATGGGCCGCGCTATCGTCATGTAGGAACTCTACATCCGGAAGCGGCGCGGAACAGGCGAAAGCCCCCGCCCGTGCTAGAAGCGGTATGAGGATGCGATGGTCAGCACGAAGCTGCGCACGGCATAGCTGGCGTCGGTCGCATCAAGATCGGGAGTCAGGCTGGTATCGGGGGACGAGACGTAGCCGATCGCATCGGACAGGGTGCCGCTGGTGACATAGGCGCCGCCGAGCGCCACCAGCATGGGGCCCTTCTCGGCGGATATGCCGGCGGTTCCGCCCATCAGATCGAGGTCGGAGAAGACGTTCGACTCGTCGACTGGCGACCGGTCGAGATAGGCGCCGAGGTGGACGCGGACGATGCGCTCGAACACCGGGTTGGGCAGGCGGTAGCGCAGGCCGGCGCGCGGGTTCACTACCGTGCGCAGATCGACCTGCCGGGCGGGCAGCCGCAGCGCGGCGGTTGTCGAACCGCCGCTGTCGATGGTCCGCGTGGTGCCGTCCGCCGACGCCAGCACCTCGGTGCTGCCGCAGCCGCCGCTGATCGCCACGTCCAGCTCCAGCTCCAGGCCGGGAATCGCCTCGGGGCGCCAGGCCGCGCCCAGCCCGGCCATCCACGGCAGCGGCAGGTCGAAGCCGAGGGACTCGTCGCGGATATGGTTGAGCACCGTGGTCGTGCCGTCCCCCGAGGTCGACGAGGCGCTGATGCTGCCCTGGTCGTTGAGGCGCATGCCGGGCGAGCGCAGCAGCGCTCCGAAGTTCCACGTGCCGACAGCCAGCTGCACGCCGGCGGTCAGGCGCAGGTCGACCATGCGGCCGGACTCGGTGTAGGTGCTGGTGAGGACGGTGCTGCCGTCCTCGGCGGTGCTGCCCGCATCGTAGCGGTAGTCGAGCATCCACGCTTCGATCCCGATGCCGATGTCCACCGTGTCGGCGGCGCTGCCGCCCCATGCCAGGCCGGCCACGGTGGCATCGAGACTGCTGCGGCCGTCGTCGTAGCGCGAGCCGCCGTCGTCTTCCGAGCGCACCTCGATGGCCGAGCTCCAGGTGATGGGGTTGGCCAGCACGAAGGACCAGCCACCGCCGCCGTCGATGGTGTTGGCGAAGCCGACCAGGTTCGGCTTCAGGCCGAGGTCGTCAGCGGTCGCATCGCCACCCGGTGTGCGCGCTGCGACCCGGGTGTACTCGACGGCGTTGACCGTGCCGCTGACCGAAGGGCGTTCGAGCCGCGCCAGACCGGCTGGATTGTTGTAGCCTGAGGAGGGGCCGCTGACCCGGGCGAGGACCGCGCCGCCCTCCATCACCGCTGTTTCGCCAACCGGCAGCCGCTGCCAGTTGACCAGGGTCAGGACCTCGAGCTGGGCGGCGCAGGCGGCGGCCGGCAGGGCGGCGAGCAGGAGATGGCGCACGCCGCATGCTCGCCGGGACGGGGGTTGCGGTCAACCGGAGCCTGGAATGGTACTTATGGGGACGGCGGAAATACGGTTGGCCAGCCTGGTCTGGCGCCGAGCATGCCGCCCATGCGCGCCGTCCTGCGTCTCCTCGCCGTGGCATCCTGCGTCGGCGCGCTGCCGGCGGTCGAGGGGCTGATGGCGGCCTTCGATCCGCGGCCGATGCCGGAGCGGATCGCCTGGCGGGCCTCGGCCGAGGCCGGGGCGCAGGCCGAGGCGGATGACCGCGACGGCTCGGGTGCGCTGGCCTTCGATCGCGAGTCGGCGGCGCTGTCGTGGCTGGGTCTGCGCGGCGAGGCCGACGAGGTGTGGTTGCGCGGACAGGCGCAGCACATCGGCATCACCGGCGATGCGCAGCTGGCCTCGGGGGCCAGCCCGGCGGGTGACTACTACGAGTTCACCGCCATGGGCATGTGGAAGCACCGGCTGGGGGACGGGGATCTGGTCGGGGGGATGGCGAACCTCAAGCGTGACGGCCAGGCTCCGCTGACCCGCGGCATGGAGTGGGGCGCCAACGCGACCCTCTTCGGCCGGGTCGGTCTCGGAGCCGACGGGGCGGACGGCCTCCTCCTGGCGCTCAACTACGATGCCGACCGTATCTATTTCGGGAGCCTCCCGCTGATGCCGATGGTGGCCTGGCAGGGCGTGCGCGGCCCCTGGGTGCTGCTCGTCGGCGCGCCGTTCAGCATGATCACCTATCGGGCCGAGGACTGGAAGGCGAGCGCGGTGGTCGGTCCGCTGCCCTCGCTCTCGGCCGATCACCGCCTCCACGGCCCGCTGCGCGCGATGGCCGAGGTGCGCTGGGCCAAGCTGCAGATGCGGCGCATGTACCGCGCCGAGCACGACGACCGCCTGACCCTCAGCCAGTGGGAGACCTCCTGCGGCCTGCGCCTGGAGGCTGGTCCGGCGATCGGCTGCGACCTGCTGCTCGGCATCGCCACCGCCCGCCGTCTCGGCGAGGACGACCAGGATGCCGACGCGCGCCGCGACGGCATCGCCCTGGAGCCCGCGCCCTTCGCCGCCTTCCGCGGCCGCATCGCGTTCTAGGATCCGCGCATGCATCCGATCATCCTGGTCGCGGCGGGTTCGGCGGTCGGCGGTGCCGCACGCTGGGCGATGGCCGGCTGGCTGGACGCGCGTCTGGACGCCGAGGTGCGGATGTGGGGCACCCTGGCGGTCAACATCATCGGCGGCCTGCTCATCGGCGCCTGCGCCGCCCTGCTCGAACGCGAGGCCCTGCGCCTGCTGCTGATCACTGGCGTCCTCGGCGGCTTCACCACCTTCTCAGCCTACAGCCTGCAGACCATGCAGCTGCTGCAGGCCGGCCGGCCGCTGGCGGCCGGCGCCTATGCCCTCGGCTCGGTCCTCGCCTGCCTGCTCGCGTGCTGGGCCGGCTGGGGCCTCGCCCGCCTGCTCA
>JAFLCQ010000004.1 GCA_017302815.1 Planctomycetota bacterium | reverse complement strand
CGCTTGCGGGAGCATCCATCCATACCGTCGGACTGATCGAGGCGCTGGAGCGCACCTCGCAGCACCGCAGCACCGTCCTGCGCCAACTGGTGCGCGACGACCGCGAGCGGCGCGGCGACCGCCTGCTTGGCACCAGCGCTGCGATGCAGCGGCTGCGCGCCGAGATCGATCTGGTCGCAGCCAGCGACCTGCCGGTGCTGATCACCGGCGAGACCGGGGTGGGCAAGGAACTGGTCGCCAGCGCGGTGCACGCCGGCAGCCGCCGCACCGACGAGCCGATGGTGCAGGTGAACTGCGCCGCCCTGCCCGAGCAGATCGCCGAGAGCGAACTGTTCGGCCACCTGCGCGGCGCCTTCACCGGGGCCAGCGCCGACCGCGCCGGCAAGTTCGAGGTAGCAGACGGCGGTACGCTGTTCCTCGACGAGGTCGGTGAACTGCCCGCGACCGTGCAGCCGAAGCTGCTGCGCGCGCTCCAGCAGGGCGAGATCCAGCGGGTCGGCGCCGACCGCGTGCTGAAAGTCGACGTGCGGGTGATCGCGGCGACCAACCGCGACCTCGTCGCCGAGCAGGCCGGCGGACGCTTCCGTTCCGACCTCTACCACCGCCTTGCCGTGTACCCCTTGCATGTCCCGCCGCTGCGGGAACGCCGTGAGGACATCACCCTCCTGGCCGGACACGTCCTCGATCGCGAGGCGATCCGGCTGGGTTGCTCCTCGGCCCGCCTCGACGCCACGGCGCGCAGCGCGCTGGTCGCCTATCCCTGGCCGGGCAATGTCCGGGAACTGGAGCATGTCCTCATGCGCGCAGTGGTTCGCGCCGCCGGTCCTGCTGGCCGACGCCAAAGCGTGATCGTCGGGCTTGACCACCTCGGTCTGGGCGAGGCCTCCGTCCCGACTACAGGCGCGCCCGCAGCAACACTCAGCGGCACGCTGCGCCAGCGCCTCGACAGCGCGGCCCGGAACGAAGTGCAGGCTGCACTTGCACGCCACGCTGGCCGTTGGACGCCCGCCGCGCGCGAACTCGGCCTGACTGCCAGCAACCTGCAGCGTTTGGCTGGGCGTTTAGGATTGCGGTGATGGAACGGATCAGGCGAGCGTCTGGTCGCTGGACACGATTCCAGAACCGCAATGGCGCACATGCGCAACCATGCGTTGGTCCACTTCGGCGATGTGCGAGGACAGCCAGCTCTCCAGGAACTTGAGCACGGTGATGGCGTCAAGGCGACGCCCATCGAGGTAGTCATTGCGAAACCCCATCAAGATCGCCCGCGCGCGATGGTGCTCCTGCCGATGGTCCTCCAAGCCAGGATACGAGGTCGCTTCCATGATGGACTCTTCGCGCGCAAAATGCCGCTCGGCATAGGCCGCCAAAGCCGCTACATGCGCTCCATCGACGGCGGACAGCCGGTCGTCGACGATCGCCCGCAGACCGCCGATCATGCTGAATATCTCGATGTGGTCATCGTCGAGTTCGGCAATGCCGGTCAGCGGTGGTGCCAGGACGGGATGCGGGGCCCAGCCGGTTACCGCCAACGGATACACCTCGGTCTCCTCCCGGCGCACGAGGCGGGCTACCGCTGCCTGGAGGATGCCCAGCGCGGAGCCGAAGGTCTTCGGGTCCCGTTCGATGGCTCCGGGATGAGTCCAATGCCGGGAGAACGATGCGCACCCCTCAGCCAGGGCCTGCGATTCACGGATTCGCGCATCGCCGGCAGTGCGCATGGCCGTGCCGACCGGTGCCGCCGTCAGTTCGGCCAGCACGGGGTCCTCATGTGCGAAATGCTCGATCACATGCCGTGCGAACAGGATGAGATTCTGGCGGGCGCGCTCAGCTTCCTTCGGACCGGCCTGCTCTGGCAGCGCGAGCGAGGCCATGAGGGAGGTGAGAATCTGGTGCTCACGGCGCAGGTCGGCGAGGGTGGTCATGGCTGCTCCTGGGATGGGGTCGGGGACGTCTGCGAGCGCACCAGGCGGATGCCGCCGGGGCCGCTCATGAGGGTGTCGAGCCAGCCTTCGCCAGCCCAGCGATAGCGGATCTGGATGCCACGGGCGCCTGCCGCCAGGGCTCGCTGCGCCTCGCCCAGCCCGGTCGCGCCAGCATAGGCGGTGGCATCACCCTTGATCAGCACCTCATCGATCTCGACCAACGTGGCGAGATCGCTGAACAGCGCGGTAAGCGTCATTGGATCAAGGTCGGCCGTGGTGAGGCGGGCCAGCGGGATGGTCATGAGCGCACCCTGGGCATGACCAGGACCGCATTGCGCGGGGCCGGGCAGACGTGGTGACAGATGCCGCAGCCGGTGCAGGCATCCGGCACGACCTGGGGACGGTTGCCGGTCAGGCGGATGGCGCCCTCGACCGGACAACGTTCGCTGCAGGTCGTACAGGTCGTGCCCTGATGGGCGAGGCAGTCGACGGTGGCGATGCGGGCCAGACCGATGGCCGGCACCGGCGCTTCAGGCGCTCGTCGCAGCACCGCCGGGACGCAGGCGGTGATGCACGGCGTGTCGGTGCACATCAGGCAGGGTTGCACGGTCGGATCGATGATCGGCGTGCCGGCGGCGGCGCGCAGGCGGTCTGGCGCCAGACGGATGGCCTGGTGCGGGCAGGCGCGGATGCAGTCGCCGCAACGGGTGCAGCCGGCGAGGAAGTCGGCTTCGGCGACGGCTCCTGGCGGACGCAGGACAGGGAAGGCTGGTCGTGGGCGTGCAGGTGCAGGCGCAGGGGCGGCGGCAGCCTGGCGGAGGAACCCGCCGGTGAAGAAGGCGCGACGACTGAGCACGCGGGCATCATCAGCCTGCGGTTTGACGGATCGGCTGAGAAGGCTTGCGAACCAGCTCATGCCCGTGCTTTCGGCTGGAGCCGAGCCCGGACGGTGTCGGCTTGGGCGGTGGTCGCGACGCGGATGCCGGCCGCGCCTTCGATTGGGCAGACGAACTCGCAGGTGCCGCAGCCGACGCAGGCGGCTGCATCGACACCCGGCATGGGGATGGCCTGGCCGTTGGGGGCGAAGGCCAGCTTGAGGGTGATGGCCTTGCCCTCGACCGGGCAGTGCTCCCAGCAGACCCGGCATTCGCCGCCGCCGGACCACGGGATGCAACGGTGGTGATCGTGCACCGCCACCCCCATCGCGGTGCGGAACTTATCTGCGAGTTCCACCAACGGTATGGCATGGGTGGGGCAGACCTCGGCGCAGGCGTTGCAACCGTGTTCGCACGGGCCCTGGCGCGGCACCAGGCGCGGGGCGAACAGACCGGGCAGACCATCTTCGAACAGAGCGGGAACGAGGCCATGGGTCGGGCAGGCCTGGACGCAGGCGCCGCAGCGGATGCAAGCGTCGAGGAAGCGCGCTCCATCAGCGACGCCCGGCGGGCGGATGCCGTGCGGATCGGGCGTGGCCGTGCCGATGCGGCCGGCCAATGGCAGCGCCGCTCCGACTATGCCAGCGGCCAGCAGACCGCGCCGGGTGATGTCCGGGCCGCCACGCGGGATCGTTGGAGCGGGACGCAACTGGGCGGCACCGCTCGGGCAGACATCGAGGCAGGACATGCAGGCGGTGCAGGCGCTGGGGATCAGCTTCCCCTCCGCGGTGAAGGCGCCGAGATGACAGCGGTCGACGCAGGCGTGGCAGGATCCGCACGTCTTCCCGGGCAGACGGCGGATCAGCGACCAGCGCGACAGCAGGCCGAGGGCGGCTCCGGTCGGGCAGAGGCTCCGGCACCAGAAACGCGGCATGACCAGTTCGGCGATCAGGATGCCGCCAAGCACAGCGGCACCGATCCAACCCCAGGGGTAGGAGTGCTCAACCTGTCGCACCGGCGCACCGATGAAGCGGTAGTCGTCGATGAAACCCGGTGCCGGTTCGCGTTCGGCCTGGCGTCCGGCATCGTGCCAGCGCTGGCCGAGCTGACTGCTCCACGGTCCGATCGCAGTGGCCACCGCCCGCTCGCCGATTGCCAGCGGCTCCAGCACGCCGAGCAGCGGACTGCCCAGGGCGGTGGCCAGCAGCAGGGCGATGAGCACGGCCAGCGGCCAGCGCCCCATGGCCCCGAGTAAACCGACGGTGCGACGGTTGAGTCTGGCTTGCGCGCGCCGCAGGGGCGGGATCGCACCGCCAATACGTCGCACCGTGTCCATCGCCGTACCCAGCGGGCAGATCCAGCCGCAGAAGGCGCGGCCGAATACCAGGGTGAATGCGACGGCGGCCAATCCCCACAGCACCACCGCCATGGTTGCGGTGCCAGCGACCATGGCGAGCAAGGCAACCAACGGATCGAGGCTGAACGGCAACCAGGCGACATCCGGCACGGCGTAGGCCTGCTCGGCCGAGGTCGCGGTGGCGATGATCAGCACGACGAACCCCGCCAGGCACAGGAGTTGCACCGTGCGGCGCCACGCGCTCCAGCGCCGCCACCAGGGTGCCGTGGCGCAGGCCATGCTACTTGCCGGTCGTCTCGCCGGCCCATGGCGGCGGGCTGGGATCATCGAAGCGCGCCTGCTCCAGCACCGCGCTGGGCGCATGGCACTGCGTGCAGTTCACCCGCCAGGGATGCGACGAGCGTAGTCCGGTGAGACCGAGCGTGCCGTGGCAGCTGGTACAGTTCTCACGCATGCTGGTGGCATGCGGGATGGTCGGCGGGGCGCCGATGTAGGCGCGGCTGCCACGGCCGCCCGAGACCACGCCGACGAACTCGTTCTTCACCTCCAGGCCCTGACTGCCGCCGGGCGTTTCGGTCACGACCGGGGCGTGGCATTGCGTACAGTTGGTATACCGCTGATGGCTGATCTTCGGGGCGATCAAGGGACCGATGACCTTGCCCTCGCCATGGCACTGGTAGCAGCTCGTGACATCGTTGGCATCGACCGGATGCGGAATGATCGGCGGAGCACCGTTGTACGCCCGACGCGCGGCCCGTCGCGCCACCGCCTCGGCGCGCAGCTTGGGATCAAAGGGCACCGCATCCATCAAGGCCGGCCCATGGCCAACGAGCGTGGCCAAGGTGCTCGTGTATGCACGGTTCGGACCCCGCGCCTTGCCATCCATGTCACGATAGTGGACAGCTGGCAAAGCTGCACTGAGCCGGTCGCTTGACGCCCCGGTTGCCGGCTGCCATCCGGGCGCAGGATGGCCGAATCCGACCACCATGCCTACCAGCGCGACGGCGACGACGCCCAGGGCGCCGATCACCAGAATCTTGGACGGGACGACCATACTCAGGCCTTCCGCAGCCGGACGGCACACTTCTTGAAGTCGGGCTGCTTGGAGAAGGGATCGTGGTAGTCCTTGGTCACCAGGTTGATCTGCAGGCGTTCGTCAAAGAACGGCACGAAGCAGCTCCCCTTGGGCGGTTGGCCACGGCCCTTGATCCAGGCCGGCAGGGTCAGCGCGCCGCGTCGCGACTCGACGATCACCTTGTCGCCGCTTCTGACGTTCATCGCTGCCGCATCGTCGGGGTGGATCTCTATGTAGGCGTGCGGCATCGAGCGCTGCAGCGGCGGCACGCGCATGGTCATCGTGCCGGAATGCCAGTGCTCGAGCACGCGGCCGGTGCACAGCCAGAACGGGTACTCGGCATCGGGCTCCTCCGGTGCCGCCTCGTACGGATGCCACCAGATGAAGGCCTTGTCGTCCTTGGTGTTGGAGTGGTAGAACTGCAGGCCAGTGCCGGGCTTGACGTAGGGATCCTTGCCCTCGACGAAGCGCCACAGCGTCTCCTCCCAATTGCCCGGCGTCTTCTCCACCACCGGCCAGCGCAGGCCATGCGCCTTGGCGTACACGGCGTAGGGCGCCAGATCCTTGTGTTTGATCTTGGTAAAGGGGCGGTACTCCTCGAACATCCGTTCGTCCACGTTGACATCGTAATAGTGCGCGAAATCCCAGGCCGGGATCAGCGAACCGTCGGATTTTTTTAGCGTCTTGGCGAAGATCCACTCGCCGTCCTTGTCCTTCATGCCTGGAAAGCCGGCGTCGAACATTGCCTTGGCGACCGCCAACACCTGCCAGGCGTCCGGGCGGGCCTGGCCGGGCGGTTCGACCATCTTGAACCACTGCTGCTGCTTGCGCTCTGCGTTGCCGTACATGCCGTTCTTCTCGACGTACATCGCCGAGGGCAGGACGAGGTCGGCCAGGGCCGTGGTCGCCGTCGGATAGACGTCACTGACGATGAGGAACTTGTCCTTCCGGTCCTTCTTGGCCAGGAACAGCTTGTTCTGGTGCGGCAAAGTCTGGCCGGGGTTGGTCACCTGGACCCAGATGGTGTCGATCGCGCCGCCCTCCGTGCAGAACTCCTCCCACATCTTGACCGTGTGGAACCCGATCTTGTCCGAGATGCGGCCCTTGGGCAGGTGCCACAGATCCTCGGTGACCTCGCGGTAGTGCGGGTTGAGCACCGGCAAGTGACCGGGCAACAGGTGCGAAAACGTGCCGACTTCGCGCGCGGTGCCGCAGGCGCTGGGCTGGCCGGTGAGCGAGAACGCGCTGGCACCCGGCTTGCCCCATTGGCCGCTCAGGTGGTGGATCGAATGCAGCAGCGAGTTCATCGCTGTCCCGCGGGTGTGCTGGTTCGGCCCCATGCACCACCACGACAGCACGCGCTCGTTCGGATCGGCCATCTTCTCCGCCATCAGCCTGATCAGCGAGGCCGGGACGCCGCTGATCTCCTCGACCTTCTCGGGGGTGTAGAACTCCAGGTTCTTCACGTACTCCTCGCGGGTGATGTCCTTGCCGTTGAGGTTCTTCGGATGGATCGCCTCGGCATCGTAGACGTCGCGCTTGGTCGGATCCGGCGCGTATTCCGCTACCCGCTGGCGCAGGCGGAAGAACTTGTCGACCCACGGCTTGTCGAGGAAGCCGGCTTTGACCAACAGATGGGCGATGCCGTTGGCGATCGCGAGATCGCTGTTCGGCTTGAAGAATGCGACGTGGTCGGCCTGCTCGCTGGAGCGGGTGCGCCGCGTGGTCAGGTCGATGTAGAGGACCTTGTCGCCCTTGAGCCGGCGGTCCATGACCCGCGAGAACAGCACCGGATGCATCTCGGCCGGGTTGTTGCCCCAGTCGATCAGCACGGTGCAGTGGTCGAGGTCATCGTAGCAACCGGCCGGCTCGTCGACGCCGTAGGTGGCGTTGAAACCGGCGGCGGCGCTGGCCATGCACAGGCGGGCATTGGGATCGATGTGGTTGTGGCCCAGGCCGCCCTTCACGAACTTGTTGGCGACGTAGCCTTCGGGGATGGTCCACTGGCCGGAGCCGTACATGGCGAACTTGGCCGGCGAGGCGGATATGCGGTCGCGGATGATGGCGATCGCCTCCTCCCAGGAGATCGGCACCAGCTTGCCATCGACCCGCTTCTGCGGCACGGTCAGGCGGTCCTGGCCGTAGAGGATGAGGCCGACGTGGTAGCCCTTGACGCAGCACAGGCCCTTGTTGACCGAGGCCTCCTTGTCGGCCTGCATGGCAACGATCTTGCCGTCCTTGGCCCCCAGTAGCACGCCGCAGCCGGTGCCGCAGAAGCGGCACGGCGCCTTGTCCCAGCGGATGCCGTCGGCGGCCGGTGCATCGCCCTCGACGGCCGACCCCAGTTGCGGCAGGATCATGGCGGCGGCCGCAGCCATGGCCGAGGTCTTGAGGAAGGCGCGGCGGTCGAGATCGTTCATGGGCTTCCTAGAGGTAGTTGGCGGCAGCGCCGGCAGGTAGCGCCTCGTCGTCGAGATAGGCGCGCACCAGCGTCACCAGACGGACGCCGGGCAAGTCGCTCAACCACGCGAAGGCGTCGGTGTCCTCGGCAACCGATGGCGTGTCGATCACGACGGCGTGGCGGTTACCGTACGACGGTCCGAGGGTGAATCGCGGATCGGCTGCGATGGAGGCGAGTGCCTGCCGGCCATGTTCATCCGTGGCGGCATCGATGACCAGACTGCTAATGGACATGCAGACAGGATCCACGTCGGCGATGGCTTTGCCTTGATCTGGATCAACAGCCGACATCGGGGATTCCCTGATGCTGCAAGTTGATCCAGATCAAGGGAGTTCGGCCCGGAGCCGCCATTATGTCTACATGTCACCTCCTCTGAGCGCGCTTGCGGTCGTCGCTGCCGTCCTCGCTATTGCGGCTTTCGCCGCAGAAGTCGGACAGCGGCCCGTAGTGCGATCAACCACGCTTCCCGCGACGCATCCGGTGGAGATCAATCGCCACCCGGCTCCTCGTGTCGCCAGCGGTGCGATCAATCACGCTGGTCGGCCGGCAACCATCGCCTGCGGCACCTGCCATGCCGTGCGTCAGCCCGATCCGAAGAACCGCACCAGCGCAGACCTCGATCAGTTCCATCAAGGCCTGCAGATCGCGCACGGGACGAACACATGCCTGAGCTGCCACGATGCCGGCAACTACGACTCGCTCAAGCTCGCCGACGGACGCAAGGTCGCCTTTGAGGACTCCATCGAACTCTGCAGCCAGTGCCACGGGCCGCAGCGTCGCGACTACGATCGTGGTGCACATGGCGGCATGAACGGCTACTGGGACCTGACTCGTGGCGGTCGCGTGCGCAACACCTGCATCGACTGCCACGATGCCCATGTACCGAAGTACCAGTCGGTACATCCGGCCCCGCACGCACACGACCGATTCCAGAACGGAGCCGCGCATGAGTGACTTGACAAGGCGCACGGTACTGAAGGCGGCCGGTGCAACGCTTGGTGCCAGCGCATTCGCTGCTGCCATCGCCCCACTGACGCAATGGCAGCCGGCTGAGAGCGTCGACGAGTTCCTGCGCCGGCATTACAAGGAACTGACCGCCGAAGACCTTGCTGCCATCTGTCGTCGGATCGAGGCCGACACGAAGGTCAGCCATGGCATCGACGTGCACGTCGCGGCACCACAGCCGATGCCGGGCGTACAGTTCGGCTACGCCCTCAACCTGTCCATTTGCGTCGGCTGCCGACGCTGTGCCGAGGCCTGCCACCAAGAGAACAACCACGATCGGACATCGCACAACAGCTACATCCGCGTGTTCGAACTGGATAACGGATCGATCGACTTGGCCACGGGCGACGCCACCTACGACCATCCGGTACCGGCCAAGGGCAAGTACTACATGCCGGTGCAGTGCCACCAGTGCGACAACGCACCGTGTGTCAAGGTCTGCCCGGTCGAAGCGACATGGAAAGAGCAGGACGGCATCGTCGTCGTCGACTACAATTGGTGCATAGGCTGCCGTTACTGTGAGGCCGCCTGCCCCTACCACGCCCGCCGCTTCAACTGGAAGAAGCCGGAGATCAGGCCTGAAGAGATCAATCCCGACCAGGGCTATCTGAGCAACCGCGTTCGGCCGCAAGGCGTGATGGAGAAATGCACCTTCTGTCTGCATCGCACCCGTGAGGGGCGGCTGCCCGCCTGCCTTGAGGCCTGCCCAACGGGCGCGCGCGTGTTCGGGAACCTAGCCGATCCGAACAGTGACATCCGCTGGGTACTGGCGAACAAGCGCGTCTTCATCCTCAAGGACGACCTCGGCACCAAGCCGCGGTTCTTCTACTTCTTCGACAAATAAGGAGCCACTATGCTCACAGCCTCCCTTCGCGAACAGCACGTTGGTCTCGCATCCCAACTCGGAGCCATCGACCAAGCCATCAAAGCCGGCAGGCCAGGTACTGATTTGCGTAAAATGCTGATCGAGTTCAGCGGCAAGCTGACCATCCACCTTGCCGCCGAGGACCGCATGGTGTACCCGCAACTGCAATCCTCGCAGGACAGCGCGATCGCAGCCATGGCCAAGCGCTTCGCCAGTGAGATGGGAGGTCTGGGAACTGCCTTCAAGGCGTTCAACCACACCTACAACGCAGGTGTAGCTATCGATGCCGACCGGCCCGGTTTCACCAAGGCGTTCAACGGCATAGTTGCTGCGATCGTCGCTCGGGTGAAGGCAGAGGAGAGTGAGCTCTACGCGGCCGTCGACCGGCTTGAGAAGGCCTGAGTCAATGGCAGCCATCGCCCTGCATCGTCCCGGCCTGCTGCCCTTCCTCCGCCAGGCCTTCGGCCATGCCACCGATGGCGGTCCGTTGTTCTATGCCTGGATGACCCTGCTGACCTGCATCGCCCTGGTCGGGGTGAACGCCTGGGCCAACCAGGTCGTCTCCGGCATGCAGGTGACCGGCATGGGTGACCATGTCTCGTGGGGCCTGTATATCTCCAACTTCACCTTCTTCGTCGGCGTCGCAGCAGCGGCGGTGATGATGGTCATCCCGGCCTACCTGTACCACGATCATGAGATGCACGACGCCGTCATTGTTGGCGAACTGCTGGCAATCAGTGCCATCATCGTCTGTCTGCTGTCGGTGACGGTCGATCTCGGACGGCCAGATCGTTTTTGGCACATGATGCCCGGCATCGGCCGGTTCAACTGGCCGATTTCGCTACTGACCTGGGACGTCATCGTGCTCAACGGTTATCTCGGCCTGAACGCCTGGATCTGCGGCTACCTGCTGTGGAGCCGCTGGCGCGGGACTGCCCCGTCGCCGCGCCTGTACCTGCCCTTCGTCTTCCTTTCGATCATCTGGGCGGTGTCGATCCACACCGTCACCGCCTTCCTCTATTGCGGCCTCGGCGGCCGGCCGTTCTGGAACACCGCGCTGCTCGCGCCGCGCTTCCTCGCCAGCGCCTTCGTCGCCGGACCGGCTCTCATCATCGTCGTTCTGCTAGTGCTTCAGCGGTTAGGCAGCTATCCATTCGGCGATAAGCCTGTGCGCCTGCTGTTACGCGTGGTGCAGATCACAGCGCTGATCAACCTCTTCATGCTGGCCGTGGAATGCTTTACCGCACTCTATGCCGGCAGTACGCACGCCGCGAGCCTGCGCTACCTCCTTTTCGGAGCTCACGGCCACTACGCTCTAGTGCCGTGGATGTGGAGCGCGATCGCGCTGAACGTCGTCGCAGCCGGACTGTTCCTGTGGCCGGGACTGATTCGTCGTCCGGCACTGCTCGCCACCGCCTGCCTGATGACCTTCGTCGGCATCTGGATCGAGAAGGGCATGGGTCTGGTGGTTCCCGGCTTCATTCCCAGCACGCTGCACGAGATGGTCGAATACGTGCCATCGCTGACCGAATGGAAGATAACCCTCGGCATCGTCGCCGGAGGTTTGATCATCTACACCCTGCTGCTCAAGATCGCCCTGCCATTGCTGTCGGGCTGGACGCCAGGCTTATCCGTCGGAGTCGAGGCGATGGATGCGCAGCACCGCCAACTTTTCGATCGGCTCAACGCCCTGGTGGTGGCGATCCGCAGCGGTTGCGGCGCCACCGAGTTGGACCGGACCATGGACTTCCTCGATAGCTACGTGCGCGAGCACTTCGCCGACGAGGAAAAGCTGTTGACCGATGCAGGCTATCCAGGACTCGAAGGACACCGCCGCATGCATGCGGGCTTCACCGCCGAACTCGAATCGGTGCGGGCCGGACTCGCGTCGCCGCAGGCGGATCGCCAGGACCTGGCCGAGCGTCTACACTTGTCGATGCGCGACTGGCTGCTTCGTCACATCCAGGTCGAGGACCGTGCTTACGGCGTTTTCCTGAAGCAGCGCCTATGCTGAGCGTCACGGCACAATACGCACTACGGGCAACTACCCACATCGCACAGCGCGGGTGCTGGTGCACGGCAAAGGAAGTTTCGTTCGCAACCGGCATTCCAGGAGGGTACGTCGCGAAGATACTCAGTTCCTTATGCAACGCAGGCATCCTGGTATCGCAACGAGGTCTGAACGGTGGATTCCAATTCAACCGTGACCCAGACGAAGTCAGTGCCTTCGCTATCGTCCGAGCGATCGATCCGCCTTCCTCCTTCAGCACTTGCTCCAGTTGCCGGTTAGGTAATCCGCAAACGGACTGTTCTGTCAACCGACTGCTGGTTCGAATCCAGTCCGATGAGGACCATGCACTGCGTCAAACCAGCCTATCCAGCCTCCTCTGTCAGTGCAGTTCGATAGCCTGATCGCTCTTTGTCTGTATTGAATCCGATCTCCAGCGCCTACCGCCCATCCGGGCCATGGTGCTGGAGACGGGGCCAGCCTGGAAACGGGCCGGTCTCCCATGACGCCTGCACACCGCAGGCCGAGGAAAGGACCTGCAATGTACCTCCGCGTGTCGGTCACCGACCGCTGTAACCTGCGTTGCACCTATTGCCTGCCCGAGGACGCGCGCTTCGCGCCGTCCCGCGCGACGGCCGAGGAGCTCGACCGCCTCATGGCGGCAGTCTGCGCCTCTGCGCCGGTCACCAAGATCCGGCTGACCGGCGGCGAACCGACCATCTGCCCGAGCCTCCTGCAACACATCCGTACCGCCGCATGGCTGGTGCCCACAGTCGGCATGACCACCAACGGCGTGGCGCTGGAACGCCTGCTGCCTGAGTTGCGCAACGCGGGGCTGACCCGGCTCAACATCAGCCTGGATGCGGCCGATGCCGACGGCTTTCGCCGCGCCGCCCGCCACGACCACTTCATGGCAGTGCTGGCCTCGATCCGCGCAGCGCGCCGTACCGGCTTCACGCCACTCAAACTCAACGCTGTGGCGACGATGGACACCGATCCCGCCGCCCTGGCCCGCCTGGCGATCGCCGAGGGCGCGCACCTCCGCTTCATCGAACTCATGGACATCGGCATCGCCCATGCCGATTGGAGCGAGCGCCATATCACCGCCGAGGTCCTTCGGGAACGCCTGGCCAGTGCCGGCCTCGCCATCACCGAGGACTCAGATCGCGACGAGCCGACCAGCCGCGTGTGGACCGTGGACGGCGTCGATCCCTCGGCCACCACCCTCGGCTTCATCACCACGGTCACGAACCCGTTCTGCGCCACCTGCGACCGCATCCGCCTGACCAGCCAGGGCCGGCTGCACACCTGTCTCTTCGACGAGCGGGGCACCGACCTGCTGCCCCTGCTGCGCGCAGGTAATCTCGCCGGTCTCGACATCGCCATCCGACGAGCGATCGGCGCCAAGGCTCCACCTCTGCGATTCCAGCGTTCCGGCATGATGGCCGGCATCGGAGGCTGACATGCCGGAACTTACCGTCCTCTACTTCGCCCATCTGCGCGACCAGCGTGGCCTGGACAGCGAACGCATCACCTCGACGGCAACCACGGCCCGCTACCTGTACCGGGAACTGGTGCAGCGGCATGGTCTGACCCTACCGGAGCGGACCCTCATCGTGGCGGTGAACGAGGCGATGGTGCGCTGGGACGCGCCGCTTGCCGATGGTGATACCGTGGTGTTCCTGCCGCCGGTCTCGGGAGGCTGACATGGAGGACTTCCAGGTCACCGACCGCCCCATCGACCTCGCCGCCTGGCGTCGGCGTCTTGATCACCCCCAGGCCGGCGGCCTGGTCATCTTCGAGGGCGTCGTCCGCGACCACCACCAGGGCCGGGCCGTTCGCCACCTCGACTACCAGGGCTACGCCCCGCTCGCGGTGCGGGTGGGCAGCGAGATCCTCGTCGCCGCTCGCACCCGCTGGCCGCTTCTGGCGGCTCTCGGCTGCCACCGCGTCGGCCATCTGGAGGTCGGCGAGGCGGCGGTGTGGATCGGTACGGCGGCGGCCCACCGCGCCGAGGCCTTCGCCGCCTGCGCCTGGATCATGGATGAGGTCAAGGCCCGCGTTCCGGTGTGGAAGCAGGAGACCTTCGCCGACGGGACGGTGGAATGGAGCCAGGGAACCATCATGCGCAGCGCGGCGCCGGAATGAGCATGGCTGGACTCCTGGAACCAGATGCCGCATTGGCGCAGGTGTTCGCCGCCGTTCCGCCCGCCCGATCCGTCAGCCTACCCCCCGGCGACTGCCTGGGCCTAGTGCTGGCTGCGGATGCCACGGCCTGCACCGACCTTCCGCCCTTCGACCGGGCGATGATGGACGGGTATGCGATCCGCCTCGCCGATGCCGGCGCGGCGGTGGAACTCCTCGGGGAGATCGCCGCCGGCGATGGCGCGGACCGGGTGCCCCTGCAGGTGGGCCAGGCCTACCCGATCATGACCGGCGCCCCGGTTCCGCCGGGAGCCGAGGCGGTCGTGCCACACGAGCAGACCAGGCGTCAGGGCCAGCAGATATGCCTGCCCGAACGCATCCGTCCGGGAGCCAACATTGTGCCCCGGGCTGGCGAGTGCCGTGCCGGCCACGCGTGGGCGAGGGCAGGTGCGGTGGTGACGCCGATGACCCTGGCCGCAGCCCTGGGCGTCGGTGCCGCGCACCTGGAGGTCCATCCGCGGCCACGGGTGGCGGTGATCGCCACTGGTAGCGAACTGGCGGCCGATCCCAGTGCTGCCGGCCAGATCCGGGACACCAATGGCCCGATGCTTGGCGCCATGTTCCAAGAGGCAGGCGCATCGGTCCAACGTCAGGTGATCGGTGACGATGCCGAGGCTCTGCTCGCTGGCCTCCAGTCGATCAGCGATGCCGATGTCGTAGTCCTGACCGGCGGCGTCTCCGCTGGCACCCACGACGAGGTCCCAGGTGTTCTGCGCCGCCTGGGCGCCGAGGTGCTGTTCCACAAGGTTGCCCAGCGTCCGGGCAAGCCGCTCCTGGTGGCGCGTCTGGGACGGCACCTGCTGTTCGGACTGCCCGGCAATCCGCTTGCGGCGCATCTGTGCGCCTGTCGGTATGTTCTCCCAGCCCTGCGTCGCCTGGCGAGGCTGCCGCATATTCCGGTGAGCGGTCGGGGCGTCCTGCGCACCACCCTGCCAGCCAACAGCGAGCACACCTGGTTCCTACCGGCCCTGATCGAGGGCGGCTCGGTCCTGCCGTTGCTGCCGTTCTCCAGCGCGGACCTGGTGCAACCGCATCAGGCCAACGCCTATCTCCGTCTCGACCCTGGCGCTGTTGAAGCGCCTGCCGGGACCGAGATCACCTACACCCGCATTGGAGTCGACGCATGGGCACGCTGAGATTCACCCATCTCGATGGTCGCGGCCACGCCCGCATGGTCGATGTCGGTGGCAAGACGGTCACCCGGCGCAGCGCGACCGCTAGCGCCGTAGTCACGACGACTCCGGCCGTCATCCGCGCCATCCGCCGACAGGCGGTCGCCAAGGGAGACGTCCTGGCGGTGGCGCGCATCGCCGGCATCCAGTCGGCCAAACGCACCGACGAACTCATCCCACTGTGCCACAGCCTGCCCCTCGATGCGGTCGACGTCGCTCTGGTCCTGGGACGCGCAGAGGTCCGCATCCGCGCCACCGCCAGTCTGGAGGGTCGCACGGGCGTCGAGATGGAGGCGCTCGTGGCCGCCACGGCGGCAGCGCTGACGGTCTACGACATGTGCAAGGCCCTCGACCGGGGCATGGTGATCGAGGCGGTTCAACTGGAGGAGAAGTCCGGTGGCCGCAGCGGTCACTGGCAGCGGGCCAGGTCCTCGGGCGTGTCAAGATCGACAAAAGTAGCGTCATCGGTGAAGCGCACCGGAACGGCGCCTAGGCGTTCCCAGAGCCGGTAGACTCCATGCTCCCCACGATCGAGTGCTGCCGAGACCTCCACGACCAGGTTCGCCGCCACCACCGCACACAGCGGCTGCATGCGGTCGGTCCAGGCGACGGCCAGCCGGCCATCCCAGGCGGCGATCAACCGCCGGAGATCCTCAACACCCAACCTGGGCATGTCGCCTGCCACCACGCAGACCGGCAGAGGCGCCACGGCCAGCAAGGCGGATTCGATGCCGGCCAAGGGACCAAGACCCGGCCTGCGATCGGCCACGGTGCACAGACCCATGCCGAGGTACGGCGAGGACTCGTTGGCGACGATCACGACCGGGGCACAGCCAGCGCCATGCAATGCGGTCGCCAGACGTTCCGACGACGTCCTGCCGTCACCAAGCCGGATGGCGGCCTTGTGCGGCGTGCCCATCCGACTTCCACGTCCACCGGCGATGATGGCGCCCGCGATCTGCATGCGTACAGGATCGGCCAGGAAGCGGAGACGCCATGACCAACCCATCGGCCCGGATCGGCATCCTCACGGTCAGCGACCGGGCCAGCGCTGGGATCTACGAGGACCGCGGCGGCCCCGCCATCGTCGACACCCTCACCGCCTACCTGACCAGTCCCTGGGACGCGGTGCGCCGCGTCATTCCCGACGAACAGCCGCTGATCGAGCGGACGCTCTGCGAACTCGTCGATCAGGAGGGCTGTTCGCTGGTCGTGACCACCGGCGGCACCGGCCCGTCACCACGAGACGTCACCCCGGAGGCCACGGTCGCCGTGTGCTCGCGCCTCATGCCCGGCTTCGGCGAACTGATGCGCACGGTCAGTCTCCGCGAGGTCCCCACCGCCATCCTTTCCCGCCAGACCGCCGGGTTGCGCGGCTCCTGCCTGATCATCAACCTGCCTGGCAAGCCCAGCGCCATCCGCACCAGCCTCGACGCCGTCTTCCCGGCCGTGCCCTACTGCCTGGATCTGATCGGCGGCGCCCGGTTGGAGACCGATCCTGGCGTCCTCGTCGCCTTCCGGCCACGGACCTGACATGCGCCGGGTGCACCTCGTCGGGTATAGCGGACACGGCAAGACCACCCTGGCAGTGGCGTTGATCGCACATTGGTCTGCGTCCGGCCTGCGTGTCGGCTCGATCAAGCACACCGGCCACATCCACGAACTCGACACCCCGGGCAAGGACTCCTGGCGGCAACGCCAGGCCGGCGCCCATCCAGCCGCCATCATCGCCGGCGACCGCTTGGCGCTGCATTTGCCGCTCCAGCCGACCGACGCCCCATACGCCATCCTTGCTCCGCACTACGCCGACTGCGCCCTGGTCCTGGTCGAAGGCGATGTGGATGCCATCGCTCCCAAGGTCGAGGTGTGGCGAGCAGGTCTCGGCACTCCGCCCTTGGCCACCGGTCGCACGGACATCAGCGCGATCATCACCGACGACCAACCCGGAACCGCCATCCCGCGCTGGTCGCGAGAGGATCTCCCGGCGATCGCCATGCAGTTGCTGCGTTTGGCTGGCACCGCGTGCTGAGCAGTTCCGAACTGATCCTGACCGGCGCCTTCGCCATCGCGGCCTTCCTCTACGCCTCGGTTGGCCACGCCGGAGCCTCGGGCTACCTGGCGGCCATGGCCCTGCTCGGCATGGCTCCCGAGCAGATGAAGCCCACCGCCTTGGTGCTCAACCTCGTCGTGGGCACGATCGCCTTGATCCAGTTCGCCCGCGCCGGCTGCTTTTCGTGGCGGTTGTTCTGGCCCTTCGCCCTGGCGGCAGCACCCTTCGCTTTCCTGGGTGGTAGCCTGACCGTCTCGGGCACCGTATACCGGCTCCTGGTCGCCCTCGGACTGCTGGCGGCAGCCGCACGACTGGCCCTCCCGCCCACGCAATCGGCATCACCACAGCCCCGGCGCCACCCCGCGCCGCTGACCGCTGCCACCAGTGGCGCCGCAATCGGCCTGGTTGCCGGGATCACGGGTACGGGTGGTGGCATCTATCTGTCCCCGCTGCTCATCTTCTGCCGGTGGGGCGAAGCCCGCGAAACCGGCGGCGTTGCGGCGGCATTCATCCTTGTGAACAGCACGGCTGGTCTCGTCGGCCATCGCCCTGATCTGACCCAACTACCAGCCGCTCTCCCCATCTGGGCCATCGTCGTAGCCCTCTGCGGAGCCCTCGGCGCATGGATGGGCAGCCGCCGCCTCGCGCCATTGGTCTTTCGGCGAATGCTGGCTGTCGTGCTGCTGATAGCAGCAACGAAACTGGTGGCGACTTGAATGAGCATGAGATCACATCCATTCATGTCTGGCTCGTCGCCACAGGCCGAGTCCAACGCCTCGTGGGTCCAGATGGTGCAGAGCGCGAGGGATCGCGGTCGCGACGCATCGTGGTCTTATCGGACAAGAACCGCTGCACCCCTGCCATGCGCCATGCTCACGACCTACAGTATGGCAAAATGGCTCAGGGTTGGTGTCCGAGCCTTTGCAATGTCAGTATTTACGACGCAAGCCGTTGACCCCAGCGGACAGGAGGTGACGCAAGTGCTAGAGTGCTACGCGATCTGCAGACTAGCCAAGCTGCCCCAGGAATCCTGGCGCCGCGTCTGGGCCCAGATCAAGGCGTCCGCCGGTCGTTAAGGTTGGCGCCAGTTCCAGCCCCAAAGATAGACAGCCCCCAGCCTGGACGGCGGCACGGGGACCAGTAACAGACACCCATATGGCGCTCACGGTGGATTCCGCATTCTCAGCCTACTTCGACGCCATCAACCTGGACGGCGACCGCCGCAGCGACGCCAACGCCCGCAAAGACCACATCGTCGGCCTGATGAAGAAGAAGTTCGAGGTACTGGAGGCGTTCCCCTCCGGCTCCATCCCAAGGTTCACGGCGATCAAGAAGCACGCGGACGTCGACGTCATGGTCGCCCTCCACTACGGGAAGCACATCAAGGGGAAGAGCCCGAAGGACCTGCTCCAAGACGTGCGGGACGCGCTCGGCGAAGACAAGACCAACGTCCGGAAGAACGGCCAGGCCGTCACCCTCTATTACGATTCGTGGCCCAACGTCGACATCGTCCCCGCAGCCCAGTGCATAAACGGCGCCGGGGCCGTGACCCACTACGACATTCCCGACGCTTCGTCGGGCAACTGGATCTCGACGAACCCAAAGGACCACGGCGACGACATCGATCACGCCGCGTCGACCTGTGGCGGGAACTTCCGCAAGATCGTGAAGATGGCCAAGGCTTGGAACAAGGGCCACAGCGACTACCTCCAGTCCTACCACATCGAGGTCATGGCGCTCAAGGCGCTCACCTCGTCCCTGGACGACCTGCCGTGGAGCGTCTTCCAGTTCTTCGACAAGGCGTCGGCGCTCGCCAAGTCGAGCCTGTGGAACCGGCTCGGGTACGCGGATTCCTACTTGTCCCAGTCCGACAGGGACCAAGCAGTCGACCGCCTTGAGAAAGCCAGGGACGGCGCGAGGGACGCGTGGTACGCCGGTCGTCAAGGGAACGAAGCGGACGCCGTCCGATCATGGCGCGCCGTGTTCGGGGACCCGTTCCCGACCTTCGGATAACGCACATCTATGCCAAGAACTATCGACGAGGGTTTCCGCGATTTTCTCTCCCGCCTGACGCCAACCGATTCGGAGTCGGCGGCGGCCAGTTCACACCGGGCCTCCATCGAGGCGTGCCTGAAAGACAATTTCGGGCTCCGGAGGTTCGCGCGAATCGGCTCGTTCGGGAACGGCACGAGCATTTCCGGCTACAGTGACGTCGATTACCTCGCGAGCATCCCTGGGGACAAGCTGTCGTCCAATTCGGACTACTCCTTGCGAAAAATCCGAGAAGCGCTGGACGCGAGGTTCCCGAACACGGGCGTCCGGGTCGATTGCCCGGCGGTCTGCGTCCCCTTCGGAGGCACGGCCGCAGACCGGACCGAAGTAGTCCCGGCCCACTACATCGGGGACGAGCGCGACCGCAAGGTCTACGACATCGCGGACTGCGCTGGCGGGTGGATGCGCGCCAGCCCGGATGCTCACAACGCATACGTGGCGGACGTCGACGGCCGACTCGGCGGGAAGGTCAAGCCCCTCGTCAGGTTCATCAAGGCTTGGAAATATTTCTGCAACGTGCCCGTCTCCAGCTTCTATCTGGAACTACGGGTCGCCAAGTACGCCGAGGGTGAGAAGGCGATTATTTACGATATGGACGTCAAACGAGTGTTGAAGCTCCTGTCTGACGTCGGCCTTGCCGACATGCAGGACCCGATGGGAGTGTCGGGGCTGATCCGGGCCTGCAAGACCGCCGATCAACGGACGGATGCGCTGTCCAAGCTGGGAACCGCCTTGGGGCGTGCCGAGAAGGCGCGGGCCGCCGCCGAGGCGAGCAACGTCTCGGAAGCGTTCGACTGGTGGCGTCTCGTCTATAACTACGAGTTCCCGACTTACTATTATTAGCTCATGCCCATCGCATCCCGCCAGAACGAGACTCTCCCGCTCACTTGGCTCTCCGCCCAGCGCCACGGCTACACTGCGGCGAAGCGCCTGTTCGGTCTCCAGATGTTCGTCGCCGGCCCAGTCGCTCTCGCTGGGAGCGTCTGGCTTTGGCTCGACCCAAGTCCCAAGCCCTACCTGGCCATTTGGGGATTCGCGTTCGCGGTCCTCGATCTCCTGCTCATCGCCCCGGCCTTGCAGAAGATGCGCGAGGATTCGGCCAGGATTCAGGAGGCCTTCGACGCCTACGTCCTGGGCATCGAGTGGAACCCGGTTAAAATCGGGCGTCGACCCGATCCGGAGGCGGTCGTCTCACTGGCCGACGCGTACGCCGCCGTCTCCCCGGACGTACCGGGCCGAACGGTGTGGTCGGTGCTTGGAAAACCGGTGTCCGCTGCGATCAGGGGCGCGTCCTGGGTATTGGCCCGGTTCGGGATCGCGCCGTCGAAGCAGGGACTGGAAAACTGGTATTCGCCCGCAGTCGATCGTATCCCGGAGCGGTTCGGGCGGATCGTCTGCCAGCGGGAGAACTGCGCATACGACATGTGCATCCGGCGCAGGTACGCCAACACTGTCCTCGCCTGCACCATCATCCTGGCGCTCGCGATCGTCCTCATTCCCGTCACGAAGGGCTTCGACGCCAAGACGCTCATCCTGGCGAGCCTTGCGCCGGCAGCCCCGCTGCTCTTGTTGGGCATCAGGAATTTCAGGGAGAACCGCGCCGCCGGTGACCGGTCCCAACGCATCAAGGACGCCTTGGAGCGCGTCTGGGCGGAGGCCCTCGCCGGTCTCGACGAGGCCACGCTGGCGGCCCGTTCGAGGCAGATCCAGGACGAGATATTTGAGCACCGGCGCAGCAGCCCGCTGGTTTTCGACTCGGTGTACAACGCGATGCGGAACAAATTGGAACGCCGAGCGGCTTTTTCAGTCGAGCAGATGGTGGCCGAAGCGGCCAAGGTAGTCGGTTGACCAGCCCGTGTCGATCGCCGACCGCTTCCAATCCCTCATACGGAGGATCCAACCCACCGCGGCTGAACTCACGGCGAAGTCTCGCCATGCAGCGGAAATCGACGCCTGCTTGAGGTCCGCTCGCGGAATCAAGGGCGTCCGCCGGATCGGGAGCTATTCCCGCGGTAGCGCCGTTCGCGGAATCAGCGACATGGACCTGCTTGCGGTATTTACCCGCGAATCGGCACGTTGGGGGAATGGGTACGTTTCCGGTACAACCATGCTGAATCGCGTTCGGGGCGCCCTCGGAACGCGCTTCCCGAAGACCGACAGCAATCGGGACGGCCAAGCCGTCGTTTGCCGTTTCGATGACGGGGACGTTGACGTGGTGCCGGCAATTTTCCAAGGCATGCATCCCGCCAAGGGCGTGAATCGGCCTCTCTTCCTAATCCCGTCGGCGGCAGGGGATTGGATGCCTACATCACCAGAGGCGCACGGCGTCCTCATCGAGGAAGCCCACGCCAGCAGCGGGCACAAGTTCGCGGCCTGCATCCAAATCTTGAAATTTTGGCGCGATTGCCGCCGTCCGCGCACCCCCATCTCATCCTTCCACATGGAGATTCTTTTTGCCAGCGAACGGACGTTTTCCGGGGTCAAAAGTTATCAGGAGTGCCTCATTGCCGCGTTCAGAACCCTGCGACATCGGGGATGCCGCGCGATTAACGATCCGATGGGCGTCTCCGGCCGCGTTCAGGCGGCCGATTCAGGGCCAAAGGCCAGGTTGGCGACCGAACATGCCGCGACCGCCTTGGACAAGGCCGAACGTGCGCTCGCGGCTGAACTCAGCCGCGACCAGGAGACAGCGCACCGGTATTGGGACATGGTTTTCAACGATAGATTTCCGGCTTCGTAGGCCACCCGTGTATATCGCACAAGAATAATCTCCTCGTTCCTAATCCTGTGTCCATCAACCGATTCTCAGCAGCGAGAGCAAGGCTGGTTCTTCTTTCGCGCTCACGCATGACCGCGGACCCCGCCTGCGCTTCCTAGCTTATCCGCGACCAGGATCGCCGCATCTGCATCCTAGTCGTCCAAAACGGTCGGTTTGCTGCTGCCTAGGACCGGCCCAGGCAAAGGCCTGAGCTGACGAGGAGATCGCGTTCGGCAAAGACGTAGGCTATTGGCTGTTCAATGGCTCCCTGGCCGCCGCCCACCGCAACGCCTGCGCCGGAATGGGTAACCATCTACACAGATCCCATCATCTGATCTGACGCCTCTCCGGATATGTTAGATGGCCAGCCGCGCCAGTCTTGACCGGTGGTGCACGTTAATTTTGGAAAACGAATAGATTTTCACATGACTGATCAACGGGTTACCGATTCCAAGCAATTCGTTTTACAAGTTCTTCGCGGCCTCCGTTAGTTAGCAATGCCCATTGTTGGGCATATCCGACTTTTCTTCCATTGGCCATCATCGCATTGGCAAGGCAGGTCACTCCCCAAGCCACATTTCGTCCGGCCTCCTCGGTTCCATACCACCACTCGGCAATACCGATAGTGATTAGAGACTGTCGATTCTTTATCAAGTAACCTCGCAGGAACTCTTCGTGCATCACCAATCCGCGAGGTCCGGCTCCATTGCGTAGTGCGGGGTCCGAGATAACAACCAGGTCGTCATGCACGTACTCGCCGGGATATCCACTCCACGTGAGCGAACCGTCACGGATCAGACTTTGGCAGGGAAGATCGACAGAAAAACTCTCCGAAAGAGAGCAGTCATATCCAGGCTCATGGAGAAGGTCATAGGTCGTGGGAATACAGAGAATACCCTGATCTCTGGTGGCACGGTTTTTCGTTATGCGGGCGGACTCATCGTTCTCAGCCAGAGCAGGATGCCATGGCCATTCACCAATCCATTGAGGCATCTGCTGATACCATCGGAAAAGGTCGCGATTCATGAAGCTACACGAACCCAGAGTTTCGAGGACATCGGAAACATTGGCTTCCTTCACTAGGAACGAGGCGATGGCAAATTCCATCCGCTTCAAGGCGACACCGTTATCTCCAATCAATTCCCCATTTGAATTCCCATGTTGCGACAGCACAACCTGTGGAGGCGTGTGCCTGGACTCCTGCCGCACGGGAGTCCACCGTTTGACCAAGCAGCAACCAGCATTGCGTCGCCATTCATCCGCTAACGCGGTTCCCTGCAGGATGGACTCGTCAAACGTCATCCCCGACCACCAGAAACCGAGTGACGAGGACTCCCCACCTTCGCTATCAGTCTGCGGATGAACCGCTTCATGGGAGAGGCTGCAATCAATTTCCCGCATGCCGAATTCGTACGGAGGCGGCGCCACCTCCCACGTGGCCCGGCTTCCATATCCATTTCTTTGCCAGTAGTTGTCGCAGAGTCGAGACAGGAGCGATCTAAGCGAGATCCACTGATACTTCTTCCCCAAGCGTTCTGCCTTATGGCTCTCTCGCCCTCCTGAGTTCCAGGTCGCATCGTAGACATCGATTTTTGAAATAACCGGTCCGGCTTCGGTATATTGACGCATGATATCGGTCATCATCCACCTCTGGACGATATCGGACGATACCATCAGGGCGTCCTTCAATACCCCGTTCTTCGCATGGAGATAATCCAATGCCTCCTGAAACGCATCTAACTTTTTGCTTCTGGTAATGCTCTTTAATCTTGTTTCTGAGAGCATATTTTTCAGCACCGCAAGAGCTTCGTTCGACAGCTCGGTGAGTTTAGGCCGTATGGCAGGAGGAGCCTTCGTGCGTAGATGCTGTGTGAATTTGTCCGTGTCACCGAGGCAGTAGTTGGTGAAGTCACCAGCTTGGCAGGTAAGGGAGCGGTTGATCTCTTCGATGCTTGTCCGTTGCGCAGTTGTCTTTTCAAATTTTCTGACCTTCGCATCGAGATGCTTGCGGCTCTTCAGCTTTTTAAAATCGATGCTTGGTAGCTTCGGGAAGGAGAGGGTTGATCCGGGCGGAAGACCACTTCGCAAGCGACAGAAGGCTTCAATCGACAGGCAGTAGTCACGTATGACCACATCACTCGACCACGTTCTTGAGGCATGGTTGGCTTGGATCCAGGACAGGATGTCATCGTGCCGGAGAGCAGCGTTGCGCAGCATGGCGCCATACAGCGCTGCGAGCACCCGCTCAATGACGTAAACATCATTGCAGGTGGATGAGAGCCGGGTCACATCGGCAAACAACCCGGGGTGATGCAGCAGGACCTTAGCGAGGGCCATTGAGGACCGGTCCCGCAGGAAACGATGACTTGAGGTGAAGAACCAGCACAAGACCAGCGCCACCTCTCCGATAGCACCAGTATTGATGCTTTGAAGGGTGGTTGGGCTAAGTCCCTCGATCCATCCCAGGAGTTCTTTGACGACCGAATGCCCAACCCGAGGATCATACATGCCTACTGGTCGATGTGAGTACCTGTCTTTCCGAACCGGATCGTACAGATTTCCAAGTGGAACCGACCAATACGCATCACGCTTCAAAACCGGCATGACATGCAGGTGGGGATGAAGCCAGGTCGTCGCACTTAGTGGGTGCTTCTCGTAACATGCGCTGCGGATGACTTCATTCCACACCAGCAGATCACCGTCTTTCAATCGTGAGTCGAGCCATGTTCTGAATGCAGCGGTCAGTGACCGATGTGACCGGCTCGTTATCCCCGCCGCCAAAGCGGCATCCATCGCTGTGATCGGTGGACCTACATACCAGTCCATCTGCGTGGCTGGGCACCCAATCTGCGGCATCACCTCAAATATCTCAGTAGAGAATTTCTCGGAAAAAAGCAGAGTGAGGATGTCCAGACATCCAGGAAGCGACAGTCGATTGCCCCCCTCCGCGCGATTGCCGTCCAGGAGATGCGGCAGTGTTGTATCCGAGACACAATCACCAGCCTTGGTCCAGTTACCGACCAGGATCCGCGAAATAGTCAGTTCTGTGAGTCGTTGAAACGAAAAGCGGATGCAATCGACTTCCTGCGACCCAATCAGAGCGAGGTACTCCTCAATCACGCATTCCCCCAAAAGGAAGGCTAGCAGACTTTTCTGATGTGTGGTTGTAGGATGCAGACGCTGCAACTCGGTCGAGACTAGGTCCCGCTCCACATGCTCCCTGCCCTGTCGCATCATCAACGAAGCGAGAGCCTCAATGGAACGTCGTGCAATTTTCGCTTTCTTATCGACGTCACATTTCTCCGCGAGCCGTTCTTCAAGCCATTCGATCCAGAGATCGATGAGTCCGACGATCCCAAAGAGGGAATTGCATACATCACTAGCTGCTATGGAGCGGCCTGCGAAGGCCATACAGAACAACTTGAGGAAAAGTGGATGATCGGCTAACTCTCGGAGCGCCACGGTCGCTGGCCGGGAGATGCGGTAGTGATCCATGTAGGCGTCGATGGCGCGATCGGCTTGTCCCCGAAAGCCTCGGTGGAAGACACGGGCCACTGCTGGATCTTGTGCGATTGTCTTGCATATGGCGTCTTGATATTCTGGACGAAGCGTAATGACGATACGGACACGAGGGGTAATCTTGATCCTCGCCAACAGAAGAGCGAGCGCTTCCGGCCATTCTCGCCAATAAGCCGCTTCGTTGAGCGCATCGATCATGAGAACGGCGTATCCACCTCTCAAAGCGGCTTCACACGACAGGGCCGTGAGCAGACCATCAAGATCCTGACTCCAAGAACAGCCATCGCAAACTCCGTTCAGAAGATCAAGACTGCGTCTCTCGTTGCCCTTGGACGCAGTCAGCACGACCGTTGCACCAACCCCTGTTTGTGAAGCGACGCACTCTGCATCCGCGAAGGCAGCCACATGGTGACTCTTCCCCGTACCTGAACCACCGGAGATAATCAACAACTTCTTGTTGGACGATATATGCACGGCATGGGGGTTTTTCTCCATAAATGCTGATGCGATCGTAGTGCACCGCTCAAGACACTGATTGTAGCACCTTACTTTGTAATCATCACCAAAGTCTCTGGCATATTCAATCACTTCAACAATTTCTGAACATAGATCGACATACGCAGAGGGACTGTCTCCTGAACTCTGTCGACTGACCATCTGTTCAATTCTGTTTCCGAGAGATTTCAGGTCTGTAATCGCCCGTATGACCTTGCTGTCGGTTGAAACGAGCAGTGCACACGTTGAATTGATGGCGTTTTGAAGACTGGAGGAAAGAGAGACGACGCTTTTTCGCCAAGTGGCCGTCTCCGCCCAGGCGTCTAAGGCGGCCCGAAGCGGCGTCCAGACCGACAACGATGGATCATAACTCCAATGGAACGCTGCGCGGGTTCGATCTCTGTGGGAGGACCACCATTTTTGATCAAGGACACCTTCACCGAACCAATAACTGATGAATCCAGGGATCTGGCCGTCCTTTTCCAGAAGGGAACTGACAAGGTCTTTTCTTGTCAGCAAGCGAACGATCCCCCTTGGCTTTCCCTTCGTGATTTTTCTAAGAACCTCCTGCCACTTTCCCCACTGGCCTTTGATTCTTCTTCCTTTTTTGCCATTTTTTGCCCCGGTAAGGTCGATTGGAAGACAGATAGTGTACGAGGTCAGGCTGGGATGCACCTTCAGTACCGTGATAATAGACTTGTAAATCTGCATCCATTGCGCGTTATCGACCTTGAAGAAGCATTTCGCCTGCCATCCGGAAATCGCAGTTCCCTTGGCATCGATCTCAATCAACTCAACTCCACCATCACCTCCGCTTCCTTCAATCCTGCGAATAGCGGTTGGACGCTGCGGATCATTAAATAACTGGCAGACTAATTCCTCGAACCCTTTCTGCTGATCTCCATCGATCGCCCGAACTTTGCTGAAATCAATAGTCGGAATCATTGGTTCCCTCCAGCTGCTTTGTGGATTTTAACGCGCAAATGAAGCAACGCAGTGACGTGAATGGTAGGATGACCTTGCTGAAATCAGACTGCTTGTAATCGCCGCGCAGTAGATTGGCCACCGACCAGATGAAGAACGAGAAATTTGGGGCCTTGGCTGCGGCTTGGTAGGGCTCCAGGGACTTCGCTGGCCCTAGCGTAGCTTTCACCTGGGCAGAGCCGTTGTGGCGATTGGCCGCCGTCTCTTCGGCCGTGGACGGCTTGCGGGCGCCGGCCATCACTGGTCACCGATGTCGAGGCCGCGCACGATCGGTTGGAATACGCGATGGAACGCGGTCATGGTGTCGGCCATCCATGCCTGCTGGGACGACCATCCGGACCTGTCGAGGACGTCCGTCACGTCCTTGGCGCAGGTGATGTAGTTCTGCGCCCGGCCCGGCTTCTGATCCCATTCGAGCGTCATACCGAGGTCGCGCTCGATCATGGATCGTTGGTCCATGATCGCCTTGAACACGGTCCCCTGTGGATCACCGCGCACGGTCAGAGACACGCAGATGGACTTCGACTCAGGGTAGAGCTGGGGCGAGATCGTGAACCCGCTCCGACCGATGGATGCATCGGTGTTGTGGTAGGGTCCGGGCTTCCGCATGTTGAACGGCGTCTTGCGCTGCATGCAGAGCGCCGCGAATGCCGTCCAGTATTCCACATACGACTTCCGGAGGTCGGACAGATCGCTGCGTTCGGCGGCTTCGCCGGCCTCGGCCACAGCGCGCTGCCAATCGTTCGGCCTGGCCACGACCGTGAAATGAGGAGCCGGTTTGTCGTACCCCTCGATGGCCCACAGTTCCAGTTCGAGGGCGAAGAACCCGACCTTGGCTGATGCGATGGAGTTCAGCCAGTCGATCGCGGCCCGATGCTCGGGGGTGATTCGGGATGAAATCCACACCACGGCCCGCGCATCGAGACCGGCGGCGTACGTGACGATCTGCCCGAGGTGCGTGTGGTCTGTCCACTCCAACTGGTTCTCCACCACGACCCAATGACCGCTGAGGGTGTCGCGGCAGAGGATGTCAGCACGGAACGGGCCGACATCCTTCTCCTCGGCCACGACTTCCAGATCCAGATCGGTCGCCTCGCTGATGAGCTTGATATTCTCGGGCTTGGCGAGCCACGGCGTGAAATCCGTGTCTTCGCGCTCCCAATACTTTCGCAGGTCGTCGATGCGCCGCAAACGGCCGAGTTGGGGTGTGGGCATGGCGGTCCTCGTGGCGGCATCCTGCCGGCCGGAGGCAGTCCTACGCGCACCCGGCGCTGCATCCAGCGGCGGCCCCGTCCTGCGATAGGCCAAGGGCAGCGGTTACCAGCCGGACCTCCTCCGCCCCCACCGGCGCCGCAGTCCCATGTCCTGCTCGTCCTGCCGCATCTGGCGTCCTGCCTTGGCTCGGTTCTCATGACCAGACCAGAGCGCCCACGCCATCTTGACCAGTCTCTCGATACTGCTGGCGATATGGACTTCGATGGCAGCCTGATCCGCCCGAGACATGCCATCACCACGATCCAGAAGATAGTGGATCGCCCTGTGAATCTCGGCCGCGGACTTCGGTGGCATGCCGACCACCAGATGCTTCCGGGCATAGCCGGCGCACATCCGATTCACATCGCCTGTCAGGGCCTTGGTTTCCAAGGCACGTCTGGCCTCCGCCGTCGACGGCGGCCACACCCGGGCCGCCGCGGCCAGCAACCGCTCTACAGCCGCCGCCGTGGCCGCGTCCACATCGGTCTCGATCACCGCCGGATACCAGGGTAGCCGCTCGTCGACCACGGCCCTGAACCCGGTCCGGATGTCGGCTGGCCGGATCTCGCGCTTGCCGACCTCGAAGCGGGTGGCGAACGCGGCCTCCTCGGCGTCGATCTGCTTAACCAGCCGCGGCAGGTCGTCGCAGCGTGGGCATCGTCCCTCCGACCGTAAGTGCCAGGTGTTCGTGGGCCATGCGCCGGTCGCCGGTTGGACCTCGGCATCCTCCGGAACGGCGACGAAATGCGCGTTCCCAGGATCGCGGCACCGGTGGCCCAGGTCGCCCGGATTGGTCATGCCGTCTGGCCGCACCAGGAGAATCCCCAGCGCCAGCCGTCTCTTTCGGGTCAGGGCAACGTCCCAGCGCTCGCCATCGAGCACGGCGTCGACCTCCATGCCATCGTAGCGCCCGCTGATGTCGATCGTCCGGCGGACATCCGGATGCGCGGCGCAGAAACCTGTCTCGAACAGTCCCCCGCTGCGCATCAGGGCATCAGCGAACGCTTGGCACCGCTCCGTCCGTTCCCTGGCCTCGGTGGCGGCGGCCTTGTCGGCCTTCCGCTGCTCGGCCTCACGTTCCCTGGCGCACGTCGGGCACGACACCCCGCCGCTCATCAACGTCGCGACCAGGACCAGCGTCGCATTCCCACCGTTTCCACAGGCTTCCAGGGCCGCATCGGCATCCCACCCCAAGACCTCATCCGCGTCGACGGCGTAGCGCGCTAACGCATCGGCATGGACCGCCTGCTCATGCGCCTGATGGACAACCAGGACGGCCATGGCCGCCCCATCGCGGTAGATGGCCAGACCGTGCTCATCGCGGCGGATGACGTCGCCGGAGCGGACGTCGAGGCATTGGTCGACCCCATGTCGGCCGGCCATGCACCGCCCCGCGAACCGCAGCGTCAGGCGGCCGGCCACGGCATGGTGAACCAGATCCCCGAGCACCCGCACCGCTGCCGCATGGCGCACGGCATCGTCGGCGCAGGTTCCATCGCCGCCGATGTGCGCGAAGAACGGCTTGTCGAGACAGCTCCGTTTCTGGCGTAGCGCGTCGCCGCACACCGGACAGGCATAATCGATGTTCGGGTCTGCATCCCCGATACCGACCAGGATGCCGTCTCCACGACGCCCACGACGAACGCGGTTGCGCCGGGTATTCTTCTCGATCAGTGCCGCCGGATCCATGGTGATCAACACTACGTCCACCGTCGGGGACGCCATAGATCACCCATACGGCAGGTTGTTGGATCAACCCGGTCGGTGCCGGTGCCGGATCGCGATCCAGCATTCGGCATCGCCTTGCCGAGCCCGTCATCGCTTCGATGCTGCCGCTCCATGCAGCGACGGGTGTCCTTGGAAGTTGCCGAGCAGGTCCTCCGCGACCACATCGCGAGAACCGGGGACGATCTCACGCCCTACAGCAGCATCTCCACCCCTGTATCGATGCCGTCGGGTAACCGCGACTTCATCGACATGGACCTCGTACGCGACGAGATGCGGATGCGGACTGGACGGCGGGCCAGCCTGAACCGAGCGTTCCGCGCGCAGCAGTGGCTGGCAGCGGAGGCGTTCATCGCGGCGCAGTGGCCGCAGCATCAGTCCTGCACGGTGCCGTATACCATAGTATCGGGCCTGGACTTCGACAGCCTGCGCCCCGTTGCACCCGGTCGACGCCGGCGGTGATCGGGGTTGGCGCCCCGCCCATCACAGCCACCACTCGACGGTTGACCTCGACCGCGACTCCACCGAGGCTACAGCGCTCTTGGAGATCCGACCCGTGCGCATCGCTACCGCGACCATTGTCATCCTCTGCCTCGCCGGCTGCGACATGGATCGGCAAGCCCCCGTCGACCCGCCTGCCCAGCAGGCGGACAAGCGCTCCTATGCAGCTACGGTAGCGGCGCCGGCAGAGCCAACGGTTCCGGGCATCGTGTCGGTGACGTCGCCGGGCGCGACAACTGAGGATGTCGTATCAACGAAAGCGGTACGAGCTGGACCGGCCAGCAAGCTCGGACTCCTGACATCCGGCGATGGTCGAACCAAGCAGGGTAGTTTCCTCGTCACCTACGCCACGACGCTCACCCCGGTCGAGGCGCTGGTGTGCCCAATCGTGGTGACGAACACATCCTCGCGCGCATTCCCGCTCGGTGGGATCGTCGTGCGGGCAGCCGCCTCTCGGCCGGAGATCACCGCCACGGTGCAACCGAGCGTCCCCAAGGAGCAACCGCTCGCGCCGGGAGAGAGCATCACGATCCCGGTCACTGTGCAGGCAACCGCCTTCGCTGCTGGTGATGCAGTGACGGTGAAGCTCTACGAGGTGCCCAAGTCCATCGCGGACGATGGGACGATCTCCGCTCGCGGAGAAACGTCCTTGTCCTTGTCGCTCACAGCGACCGTGACCCCTGTCGAGTTGCCGACCACGACCCGGAAGGTGGATCGGTCCTGGCCCGCGTCGCGGGATCTACCGCAGGATCTGGCCCCGATCTACAAGGATTAGCGTGCCGGCGACAGCACGGTCGTTAGGGCAACGACGCATCGACCAAGAGAGCGCGTAGTTCGAGCCACAGCAGATGGCTATCCGATGATCCCAAGCACTGGCGCAATGCTCGGCCAGCACGTCGTCCAAACCTGGAGAACATCAGCTGTAAGACCGAGCGCCTCGCGCATACCAGCAGCGAGACCTTTGCTGCGAGCTGCCGATTGGCGTTCGGCAGGCGGCTTCGCGCACTCCTCAGCAATGGCCAACAGCAACTCCTGGGCTTCAGCCCGCTGGCCATCAGCAAGCGCTGCACTGGCGGCGATGGCGTCAGCCACTTGCTGGATGGCAGCGGCCACGACACGGTCACCTTGTGATACCTGCTCGATGCGGACGCGGATGCGCTGCTCGACGGTCGCAGCCCCGGAGGCGGCGGTGACAGTCGCACCAGGCGAGTTGTGTACCGTGGCGACGGTCGCGTGCTGTCCCTGCGCAACCGGAGCGTGGTAGTGGTTGACCACCTGGGAACCTGACGGCCGAGCCTGCGACCCCTGGAGCCAATCTAAACCTGCCGCGGTGACGCGCCGAGGCGCGTAGTCCATGCCGCCGCGGGTACTGCAATCCACCGCTTCGAGCCATCCCAAATCCATCAGCCGGCGGATGGCGCGCATCAGGGTGACCCTGTTGACACCCGAGACGGTGTAGTTCATCAGCGGCGCATCACCCTCTCGGTCATAGACGTCGACGAGGACACGACGCAGGAGTCCGTCATCGTACACGACGGTTCCAGCTCGCGTGTCGCTTCCTGAAGTCGGCGTCGGAGCAAGCAGACCACGCTCGATTGTGCGCTTCAAGGACTGTAGTAGCGCTGTTCCGTCGTCCAATAAACGTTCATCGTGATAGAGGTCATCCAGTCTGAGCGCATCGGCGATGACATGGTGGCCTGAAGGCATCGCTGCCGCAGCTACCATCTTGATGTCATTCCTCCATTGCTTCAACGCAACGGCATCGAACTCGACGTAGCGATGCGGCTCGGGCTCCCGCTCGCCCGCGTAGCCATAGTCCCATGACGTGGTCGGCGCTGGGCTCACGCGCGGAATCCCAGCACGTCGGATGCGAACGCCCTCAGCGATGAGTTCGTTGATGTGCGCGACTAGCGGAATCTCAGCCATGTCCGGCATCATGGTGTGCGACCTGGACAGGAAAGTCCCGTTGGCCCGTTGCCCCGTCGTCCTTCACGCTGTCACTTCGAGGCCAGGACAGCCACAGGGGCGGCTGAGGAGAGTGCGGAGGTGGCACGCAGACCGGGTCCGATCTGGCAGCTACTGCACGTCGAGTTCGGTGACCAAGCGCCGGAGTTGCTGGAGTCGGTAGGCGTAGGCGACCAGGGCCGTCGCCGGTAGCTGTTTCGCGGGATCGCGGGCATCAGGGAACTCCTCGGCGATGGCGTTGATCGCCAGGAGGATGCGCTCGATGCGGTGCTGGAGGATCGCCGGAAGAGCCTCGGTGTCGACGCCGGCCAGTGCACCGAAGGCGCGATCAAGGAGGGTGCGATCCAGGGATGTACTGGCGGCGAGAAGCACGTCGATGCTGGAGAGGCGCCGGCGGAGATCAGCGATGGCAGCCCCGTCAGTCTGAGACCGTGGCGCCGCAGGAACGGGCATATCTGTGAGGATCTCAGTGAGCGCAGCGACGGCATCAGCATGGTCGACGCGCAGCAGCGCATCGGCCTTGCCCGCAGACATGGTGATGATCGCGAGCAGCAGGTGCTCGGTGCCAGTGTAGCTCATCTGAAGAGCCCGCGCCTCTGCCACCGCCGCGGGCATGGCTTCCTTGGCGGCTTCAGTGAAGGGCAGCGGCGTGCGAGGCTGTGCATTGTGCCCGGACGACATGCGGCTGCGTGCCGCCTTCATCACCGCTTTCGGCTTCACGCCCAGCGCCAGCAGCATCTCGTAGGCCACGCTCTCCTTCCACGCGCACAGCGCGGCGACGAGGTGATCGATGTCGATGCTGGGGCTGCCGGCGCGCTCGGCCTCATCGTTGGCGTTGGAGATGATCTGACGCAGGCGATCGGAGAACGTGTCAAACATGGGGATCAGCGCAGCGTGGTACCTAGCCCATTGGGACAAGCCTGCCATCGACCAGCAGCGTAGGGCTTGCCGGACCCACTTCGCCAGCGTAGGCCGGTGATGCTCATGCCGCCGGCCGTGACCACCTTCACCAATCCTGCAACGGCGACAACCTACCGGCTCGTCGTGACCGGCGAGACGTGGCGGGTGACCAAGGTCTGGAACGACGACGGCCGACTCCATCTCGCCCACCTGCGCGGGCACGTCGCTGTAGCTCCCCCCGATGCCGCTGCAGTGGCGCAACTTGTCGCCGGCACTGGTGGAAAGACCGACAGGGCAGCAGATCCAGCGTCAACATTCGCGGCGGTGGTGCTGCTCGACCTCGAACGCACCGCCGATGTCGTCGTCGCCATCGCGCGCGAAGCCGAGGAGGTCTACCTGGCCGGGTGCCGAGGCTTCCGTCCGCGCAGTCCGGCGCTGCGACGGCAGCGCGATGCAGCATTGCTGAGTGCAAAAGACGAATGCCGATGCATGGCAAAGGCGTGGCAGGCAAGTGGGCTGGTACCGAGGCAGGTCCTACCAGCGTGGTTGACAGCGGCGCTGACGGATCTCAGCTTGGATGCGGCCCAGGACCAGCCCACGTGAAACCGGTTGATGCTTATCTGGACGTCATCGCGTAGACGGCACGCCCCCTTCTGGCGCGGCATCGAGGATGACGACCGGGCCGATATAGCCCAGTCCGCTACAGGTCTCATCCGGTTCGTAGCCGCACCTATACTCGCCGCAGGTTGCGCAGAATCGAACCCTCTGACCTTCTGTGAGATGCGCCGTCCTCATGCCCTGATTGACGAACAGGAACTTGGCGATGGGGATTCCGGTGATCAGGACGACATCCACCATGCGTATGGTCGTGACGTCGACCTCGATGGCCTCCCTGGTGTGGCGTTGGCACGCCGTGTAGATCCTCCGCTCGCCGACGGTGGCCTCCACCTGGATGCGCTCATCGAGATGCTCACTGCAATAGTCCCGCAGGACCAAGCAGTTGGGGATGGGATGGACGAAAGGACGCGGGGTCCGGATAAGTTTGGGATGCTGGGTCTTGGAGTTCATGGGATGACCGTGGGAGTTGGAGGTGAAGGATTGTTGGATAACGATGAGACAGCTGGCGACTGGGTACACACGCCGTAGCGAGGATCGCCATGGCGAAGCAAGACCTTCTTCACGGCGCGCCCGACGAGGCGCAGCATGCTGGCACTGGCCTGGGTCAGATCAGGGCAGGCATGCACGGCATCGAGAAACTGACTGCCCAGGTCGATCAGGTGCAGGTGCTCTGCTCGATCGACATCCACGACTTCAACACCACCTCCTCCATGGCGGTGGCCATGGAGGAGGCACAAGGCCTGATGCAGGTTATCGGGGTTGAGCATGGCAATCCTCTCCCTGATCTGGGAAGGAGCCGTGGCGATGCGCCGGTAACCATCGAGGTACTTCCAACTGAAACCCGAGGTCCATCCGAAGCTGGCCTGCAGCCACGCCGCAAAGCGTTCGGACTCACGCTCACCTGAGAACCGGGAAAAGTTTTCCCGGTTCTCACGGCGCAGCGATTCGAGGAGGTCGGCCCTCTCCAGAACTGACATTTCACGTCGAACAAGAGATGCCCAGGCTGCTACCGGCCCGTCGCCGATTATACGGCTGGGCGGTTCAATGCCGAACTCCAGGCAGACGAGGTGCCTGCGGCGCCCATCCCACACAATACCATCAGCATCGATGAGGATGGGGACGAGGACGCCGTCACGATGAATGCTGTGCCGCAAGGCGTCGACGGCTGGGCCATCCACCGGCTTGGGAAAGCCGGGGAGGATGGCCCAGGACCACGACCGCCAAGCCTCAGCCGACGGTGAAGGCACCGGCATCGTTGGCGGCTCCATACATCGCGGCGAGATCCGCCGCGATGGTCTCCTCGCTGCACGACGTCAGGCACAGCAAGCGCCGGACGGATGCGGCGGTGTGGAAGCCCGGCTTGAGCCGCAGCCGCATGAGCAGCCGGCGGCCCGGCGACCCAGCATCGACGTCCGCGGCAGCCGTATCTGCCCCGAAGAGCACCCCTTTCAGAAACATCATCTTACGATGGATGTAGGGGTAGATGCCGTCGACGTCCGCCAAAACGGCTTCGTCACGATGATGCAGACGGGCATGGGCCTGGACCAGCGACACGGCCTGCTCGCTGAGACGAACCATGAAATCGCCGTAGTCGGCGTTCTCCTGGAGCCGACGATGAGTGATGTTGATGGCCTTCTCCGTAGCGGCGCGCAGATGTTCGGCGACATCCTTAGGAATGCGGACCGTCGGATGGAGATCGCGCAGCCTGGCCAGCCAGACCTTGATAATGCGGGCCTGGACGAGCAGGTCATGGCTGGGCTCGGTATACTGCTCGCCGGCACTGTCGAGGATGTCGCCGAAGGTACGAATCTGGGCCTCGATGTCCCTGGGAATCTCAGCGATGAAGGCGAAACGGGTGAGCAGGTTAAGCGGAACCTTAACATCGCGAATGAGCTGGTCGATGCCGCTCTGGTCACCGCGCCGCGCGGTACGTTCGACATCACTCTTGCGGTTGGCGTCGATGAGAATCGCGGTCTCGGCCTGGTACGAGCAGCGGGACGCGGACGAGTCATGAACCATGCCGTCCTGCATCGTCGTCGCGAGAACGGCGCAGAGGCGCTGGTTCTTGACCCCATTGGCCTGGTGCCAGTCCTGCACGATGAAAACGCCCTGGTCGGCCATGGGGATCAAGCCAGCACGGCGAGCATCCTTGCGCGTGCTGCCACTGCCGATCCCGATGAGCCCGGCTTCGGTAACCCTCGTAGGCAACGCCTCGTAGGCAACGGGCTGCACCAGCTTGGCGGCCTTGGTGACAAGGCTCTTGCCCACCCCAGGAGGGCCGATCAAGGCCATATGCAGCCGGCGCACCTCGCTGACCGCGCTCAGGATCTGCATTTCCAGAGCCTCGCGCAGGATCGGGAGTGCATCGAGATTCTGGATGCGCAGGAACCCCACGAGGAAGCGCATGATGTAGGCCAGCGGCGCCGGACAGGAGGTCATCAGTTCAGTGACCATCTGCAGTTCACCCGGCGACGGGCCGACGAGCTGGATGGCCTTCGTCAGGGGTCGTACATCGATCGGCAGGAGGCGGAAATGACTGACCACCTCGCTGCGGTGATGCTGCACGACCACCTCGCTCACCGTGACGACCACGGCCATCACCTCGAAGCGCGGGCAGGTGAGCCGCTTGGCAGCCACCATCTCGATGAGCTGACGGTCGGTGATGGGAAGAACGTCCTCGATCACCCCCGACTCGCCCATGATACGGAAGGAGGTACGCAAGGCACGGGTCGTGCTCGCAGCAGTCTCCCGCGGCTGGTTGCCGAGCATCGCGATGATGTCACAGGTGGATTCCTGGGCACCATCGACGAGGACCGGCGGATCCATGGCCGTGATCTGACAGCGGATGCGAACCACAACGTTTTCGAGGCTGGGCGAACGAAACTCCTCGACGGTCACCGCTTTGGCGATGTCCCAGTCGAATAACAGTTGGCGGATGATTGCCTTGAGGCGGTCGAACTGGGCAAGGATGTGCTCCGATTCAGCCTTATCGAGCTTGGCCTGCTCAGCCTTGGCGAGCTGGTCGGCAGCCAGCAAGCTGAGTGCCAGCAACACCTGGCACAGGCGATCCGAAGAATGAGGCGATGACTTCGAGGTCCTGTTGGTTTCGATATGCATGTTGATCTCCTGGTTCTGATCCGGCAGTGATGTTCCACGGTTCAACGACGACGCTTCCATCTCGGCATCCGCACGTGCAGATGCCCACGCAGTCGCACGACAACGAACTCACTCCGCGGCGATCTTCGTCCACCGCGCGAACATCACGCCCCACGCATGAACCGAATGCGACCCTCGGCCATCACGTCGATGACGTGATGGAGACTGGGCGCGCTCAGCTCCGTAGCAGAGCGAGTAGATAAGCACTACGGGAACTGCCGCCGCTGTAGGCGGACTCACAGTGGATCAGCGGCCAAGGTCTTGCAGGATGACCGAGGCCTCAACTTCGTTGTGTGGTCCGCACCACATGCCCGCCACGCGCCGAGCATTGCGCCATTCATCGACCAACATTGGCCGTGAGCGCGCTTATACCATCTTTTCGCCCGATGCAATAGACCGTCGAATCGGCGCCTCGACCGATACGATGTGACCGTAGCCGGTAGACACACCGTGTACTTGCATACATCGCAGTGCCACCAGGGCACCGAGCGCCTGGGCGTAGGTCAGCCCGCCGACCTCGATGGCGATGGCGAAGCGCGCCGCTGAGGGATCTCCATCAGCACGGTCGGTGCGTACCAGCCTGCCACGGATGCGGTCGAGTGCATCGCGGAAGGCCGCCGTCATCGGCATGCGACCACCGACGCCATCGCAATGCCAGCCCGTCGACGTTGCCATCTCGACAAGTTCCTGTTCAGCGACGATGCGGTCGTGGTCGATGGCGCGGGCACGACGGCGGCGCAGGGCATCAACGGCATCCGCGATGTCAGCAGCAACGGCGGTATCATCGCCATCGAGCGCGGCTGTGAGCGTTCCCGCTCCATGGGCCTGGGACCGTATCAGGATGACGGGCATCCGCGGCCCCTCAATCAGGTGCACCGAGCACCACGTCTCGATGTCCAACCGCTCGGGAGTGCCGGAGACGCGGATGGAACCGGCGTCGATGCCATTGAGGTAGGCCGTGGCGATGAAGGCGTTGCAGATCCGCCGCCACCGCGCTCGCAGGGACTCGATGTCGACGGCCTCCAGCAGCATACCGTAAGGATATGCCGGGCACCTTCCCCTGGTAGGGGTCCGGCACGAACAACCGGGGCGTTGCCGGCGACGATCGTTGGCGACACTGTCGCCATGGCCGCCACCCGCCGCCGTCCCCTGCATCGCAACCTCAGCCCCGAACTCAAGGCCATGATCGTCGCCGCGCTTGGCGCCGTCGGCGATCACCTCCGCCTCGGCCCCGGCTACGGCATGACCCCCGAGATCGATCTGCGCTGGCGCCTCGGCGACGCCATCCTGCCCAAGGGTCGCACGCGGATGCCGTATCGGCGGGCGCTGTCACGGTCATTGGCCGAGCACCTCGCCAAGTACCTCGGCAGAGGCTACAACGAGTCGATGGTGTTCGAGGCGCTCCGACTGCGTGCGACCTATCCGCGGCGAGAGGCCATACCCAGGTTCACCACGTGGACCGACCTGCGCCCCTGCGTCGCCAACCGCGAGCCCTCGCGCCGGTCACCCAAGCCACGCGCCCGGCTCCGCCATCCCGGCCTCATCGAACTGCGCAGGATCCTCCGCCGCGCCATCGCCGCATGGGCCCCCGACTGGATCGAGCTGCCATGCCGCCATCCCGCGGCGCTGCTCTTCAAGGACGGCGACATCACCATCCTCGTCCGCATCATACCTCTCAAGCAGAGGTACATGCCCATGCCCGAGCTTGATGGTACTGCCCAGACCGTACTGGAGCTGCGCTGGAACGACCGCGCCGTCATCCGCTGCATGCGGAAGCATCGCCGCCACGCCCAGATCAACCTCAAGGATCTGCGCCGTCACGTCCTCGACCCCTGAGCTCAGAATCAGTACCAGGCCTTTCCCGGAGGCAGCCGGAGGTATTGCATCGTTGTATATACGCGCCGCCGCCACGGCGTCGGCTTCGCCGCGGGACCAACGGGCTTGGGGATGCCGTGGGCTCTGCGGTTGGCGTCCGCGATGTTTTCCATGACCAGGGCAAAGGTCACTGGGCAATCAGGCAGCCGAAACGCCAACGCCACGCCAAGGATCTCGGGCACGCAGATCCTGATCAACACTCTCGGCCCGCGCTGATCATGTAGCATGCGGATCTCGCCCCACGCGCCGAGGACGATGACGACGGGATCTCCAACCATGTCGACGACGTTCAAAGGAACCCCTGCTTTGGGGAGATGACGGTAGATGTCGCCGGCGAACGTTTTCCAGTCGCGGCGGTACTTGGTCAACATGGGTTCGGAGATCCAGATGTCCTGGGAACGGAACGCCTGGAGCGGCCCCTCGTAGACGCTGGGGTAGAGGTCAAAGTGCGCGGTACTTGTAAGCAAGGGGTTGGATGCGGTCACTCGAGACGTGAGTTTCGGCTCGGGATCGATCACAGCGGCGACAGCGTCTGTAGCTGGAGTCATGGTGCCGCCCGCACTACCGGCTGCATCCCGACCCGATGTACTGGATGTTCGTGGCGCTCGAAGGGCGGCATGCCACTTCTCCAGGGAGGTTGTCGACCGACGTCATGTCGGACGGGGTATCCTGGAGATCCTATGGAAACGTAGGTGAACCGACAAGCGGGTTTCCATGTATGCCACGGAAGCCGCGCGTATGTCGACGATGCTGATCAGCGACGTCGTCGCCCACTGCTACAGACTGCTGCCGGCATAGCTGTGGTGACGATGCCTGTCGGGTCCGCCGGGGAGATCGGTCTCGGTAGATCGCCCGGTTCGCATAGGATCTGGGGATGCACGACGCTCCTCAGCACGCATCGCCGCCACCCACCGCCACAGATGCCCTCGCATCCACAATAGAGCCTGTGCCGTCACAGCAGCCCCCGGACAGCACCGCCGATGCGGATGGTGTCACGTTGGAAATGCGTGCTGCCGCCAAGCGCCAGGACTACCGCCGCCCCAGGAGCCACTCGGAGAAGTGGTACATCGCCCGCGGCTACCCCATCCCGCACCGCCGCCACCTCGGCCTCGACGTCGGCACCCTGGAGAGTGTCGTCCAGGACGAGCCCGAGCCTGCTCTGGAAGCAACAGGTTGCCCCGACCCCCTGACGGCGACGGAGTTCATCGAGCGCATCGGCAACGCCATGCCCGGGACACACCGCGTCAGCCCGCCGCGAGATCCCAACGTCAAGACCAGAGTCGACGTCTACAACCGCGCCGCGATCCACGGCGCCGCCATCCATAACGGCAAGGCGAGCTCGGGGGTCATCGCCCAGAACCTCGTCCTCGCCGAGAGCTGGGCGCTACACCTCCTCCAGGTCGTCGGCGAGATCCGCGGCGGCCCTGATCCCGCCCAGGAGCGCGCCATCCGCCTCGCCGCCAAGTTCATGGATTTGGTCAGCCGGCAGGCCGAGGTCCTCGACCGGCTCAAGAACGGCACCCGGCAGGTCGTCAGGGTCGAGAAGGTCGTCGTCGAGCCCGGGGGCCAGGCCGTCGTCGGCGTCGTCCAGCCCGGGCGGGACGGGGGGCAGGCGTCGTGAACACCGCGGAACCCCATGCACCGCAGCGGCGCCTACGTGGCCTGGAGCAATGCCCCCGCTGCGGGGCGAAGACGCGAAGTGGAAGACCATGCCATTCCCCAGCGATTCAGGGGAAGCGGAGGTGCCGCATGCATGGCGGCCTGTCGACGGGTCCGCGGACGCCCGAGGGGCTTCGGCGGGTTACCCTATTCAACCTGAAGCATGGCCGCCGCAGCAAGTGGTTCAGGGCGGCCCTACGCGCTGCGGGGGTGGCGGCGACGGGTATCGAGGCTGAGCTCATCGCCGCGGAGCTGCGCCTGCAAGGGGTTAGGGGTGATGTCGCCAATAGTGGCGGCTCCGCCACTGTTGGCGGATCGCGCCAGCATGTCGCACAACAGGGCACATCATGACAGCGACGACCGAGATGGACAAGGCGGTGCTCAACATGCCTATATATTCTATCTTATATTATGTACCACTTCCGTGGATATGCGACAACACGAAGCGAGACAGGCCATATGCATATCATTGCTGTGAATAACATTACACGCAATCGCTTAAACAGTGGCGTCGCCGCCACTATTCGGATCCACCCGAAACAACGCCTGTTGAGCCAGCGGCACGACGGTAGCGATCAGGCCCCAGAGGTCGAAAAACGGAGCCCTGCCGACGTAAACGTCGAGGTGCGCAGCGGCGACACGGCGGGCTGCCTCCTTGGGAGTTAGGCGTTTGGCCCCCAGGGACTCGATGACCGCCTTCAAGCGGCTCTGGGGGCGGCGGTTCTCGGTACCCTTGGCCACGTCGAGGCATCGACCGAGATAGGCCTCGGCAAGCAGACGAACCCCTATGGAGGCCGGATCAGCCGCGGCGTCGACGAGAATAGTGGCGATCGCCCTCGCACAGGCCTCCACAGCGGATTTCCGCAGGACAAGGCCCGTTCGAAGCACCCCGGCTCTGGCGGCGTCGATGATGGCTTCACGGTCCGTCGGGCTCAACGACGACGGCGTCCAGGTCCGCTGCGGTGGCCCCATCCTCGCGCACCATAGCCGCCACGCCGCTTGGGCTTGCTCTCGGCTCTTGGCTTTGGGCGTCCGCATGGGTGCGGCGTCGTAGCGGAGGTCGTGGCGGCTCAGGAACTCCGCCTCGGAACAGCCCCAGGCATGCATCGCCCTGACCATGGCCAGAATGTCGTCATTCCGACGTCCTGGTGTGAACGGCGTCGCAGCCCCAGCAGCATCATCGCCGACGGTTTCAGCAGCCTCTGGCAGGGCCGGGGATGTCGACGCCGGGGGAACAGGTCGCGGAAGCGGAGATCGTCGCCGTTGCCTACGCCGCCGTCGACGAGCCGGGGCATCCCCTTCGGCAGGTAACGCCAGCTCACCGTATTCGGCCTCCAGCGACGCCGTGATGAGGATGGCGCGGTAGCTCCTCCGATGTGGCCGCGGATCCTGTGCTATTGGTGGGGGATCGTCACAGCCAAGGGGCCACGGCACCGTGTCGTCGACCTCCAGGGTCCACGCCTTGGTCATGCCCTCGGAATGCCGAGGCGGCCGAGCCCAATCCGGCAACTCCCATTCCGCACCCAGCACGGGGACGCCCCCGAGTTCTCGTGCCCTGATCTGCACGGTTTCTGGGAGATCGACGACGGCCCTGGGATCCCGGCGCGCTCGCGTCCACAGCCGATCGAACGCCTGCCAGAGCATGCGCCGGTAGCCCGTCGACGCGAGTAGGTCGTTTCCCGACCACGACCTCCCAAGCCGTTCAGCTCGTTCTCTGGACATCATGGCCACGCTGGGGAAGAGATCGTCGTCGATGAGCTCGTACGAGGCGACGGTGTCATCGACGCGGACCGATGCTCGGCCCTGCTGCGCCCCTGGCCGTGGCTCGCGTCGCAGGGGCAACGAGATTGCCTTGTTGGGGTCGGGAAACACCTCGTAGTCCGTCGCCGCCAGCCCGGCACCACGTAGGGCGTCATGGATTTCAGCGACGACCTCGGCTCGGCGCCGCCACCCCCCGAGAATTACCCAGCAATGCACCCCGGCAACCCAGTGCCGTGGATCCCGGGGATTGCGATGCACGACACGATCGCCGATCCGCCAGAGCCCCAGTATCGGGGCGCCAAGGGCGGGGTTGATGCCGACGAGCTCATACCTGGCCTCGGCAATGGCATCGCGGTACACCTTCCGAACCGCCGTGACCCTCCGTATCAGGTCATCATGCGCCTGCTCGCGTTCGGCTACTGTGGGAGCTCCGTTCCCCCTCCAATGATTATCGAGGTCGATGCATGCCCAGGTCGTCACATCCCAGCCCAAGACGCCGATGGTAGCATGGCGCGTACTCGGATGGCAGCCCACGCCGGCGTGCGCGCGCAGGACCTGCGCGGACAGCGGCTCAGCAAATCGCGTCGGTAGGCGGCGGAACTCGCGGGGCACCGTCGTGGGGTCGTCATTGGCGTCTCGGCTTCCCCGCCCATACGCCCGCGTTCGTCGTTTCACCTCGGCGGGGTCACATGCCATGCACTGATGGATGTATTGGGGCCGGTACCAGGACTCCGGGCCTCGACAGAGATACGCCGACCAGTCCGCGCCCAATGCGATGTCCTGTAACCCCGGGGATGGCAGCATTAGGATCTGCGCGAGAACACTTCGCCCCGATAGGTCATCGGCGCCGAAGGGCATAACGGTGACGAAGGCACCATCATCGACATCGTTGCTCTGAGCAGCGTCCGGCCGCGCTGATCCCCACGTTTCCAGGAACGTCTTGGGATCGCAGGTGCAGTCCGGGGTACGGTGGAAAGCCCACCGCACCTCGATCATTCGTCGGCGTGGTATGAGATCCTGTTGCCAGTACGAGGATGCGTGGCCTTCACGCACGTGTCCATCCAGCGCGGCCACCACGGCACTGAAAATCCGAGGTGTCCGAGTTCCGCGGCCAACCGGCTCTACACCTCGGGCCAGATCCGGTCGGGTCATGACCAAGAAGCGTCGCGCAATGCCTGCAACATCATCACGCGAAGGCCGCGTATACATCGCCACGGCGAAAAGTCCCTGGGGGATGTCCTTCGGTGCTACGGATGCCATGGCGACGGCAAGGGCATCGTCACGAGGAATCCCAAGATCCTGGCCAGACCAGACGGACCGGCGTCGTTCTGGCGACTTGAGCTCGGCGGCGCCGAAGATGTTGGCCACGATCCACGACGGTCGCGGCCATCCCCTGGCGGTACGATGCGATCGCCGCACACCCGGCAGGATGTCCATGGACCACACCTGGAGTCCGGTCCTGGGGTAGGGCATCACAACCCAGGACATCATCGCTGGGTCTGCCGCCGCCCGCACCGTGAAGAGGTCTGCGATCTGATCCGAGATCAAGTCCATGGCGCCGGAGTACGGTGCAGGACGCCAATGGGGGTAAAGCGAGACCTCTGAGCTAAATCCGGTGCACAAAATGCGTAGAATACATGACAGGGGTTTACCTGTCCGGGTCCGTCGTCGACGGCCCCGATCCGCGTCATCCCCGCAGCAGCCGCCGGTACCCCCGGCGGCTGCTGGCGTTCCAGGAGTATCCCATGCACGACTTCGCCCCCCGCGAAACCCCCTTCACCCAGGGCGCCCCGCTCAGCGTCGCCGAGGCCACCGGCGAGATGTCGGTCGCCCTCGGCTTCGTCCCCTCCCGTCGCCACCAGGTCCCCGCGGACTGGCCGTCGCCGGTCCTCCGGTTCCTCGACTCCAGCAATCCCCGACTGCAGGCGGCGCGGTCCCGCCCCTCGGCCCGTCGATCGGCGCCGCGCCCACCGCTGTCGGCGGCCTGAGCAGCGTAAACTCGTCTACGCGTCGACACGTCTGCGCGTACACGAGCACCTCCTGGTGCCGTAGTACGCGCAGACGTGCTACGCTGGCGTCACTCATGTCCGCCCCTCGCAAGTCCATCTCGTTCAGGGTCTCCGCCGATGTGCACAAACGCATCCGGCATTTCCTTCGCGAGCGCGCCGCGGCGCCGTGGTACCTGAAGCCGACGACGTTCGCCGAGTCTGCGTTGCGCCGGGAGCTGGAGCGCCTGGAACGCTGTCTCGCTTCGGGCGAGGATCCCGGCTTCACTGCCGATACCGACGACGAACCCGATGTCCGGGCCGATCGACGGCTCGGGCTCAACACCCACAACAGGCGGTGATCCCGCCGAGGAGGAATCATGGTTGGCCGTGCACCTCCGCCGCCTTCGCCTCCGCGAAGGTGGCAACCCATTGTCCTGACCATTGCCGTCGTCGCCGCTCTGGCCGCGACCGCTGTGGTCATGGTATTCTGGCCGTCTGGTCAAACTGCCGCTGTCGTTCACGCCTCCGTCGCTGCGCCGTCAGCACCAGCAACATATCGCGCAACCATCACCATAGGCACCGACCTCGTCACCGGCCTGCCGCTGACCATGGAGCTGGAGGCTGCGTCGCCGGTGGAGTTGCAGGCGCGCGTCGACGAGACCAACGCCTTCATCGCCGCTCGTAAGGCCGAGGGCTGCGTGCCCGTGCCGTTGACCGAGGGCGGCTATGCATGGCTGCAAGCTGAGTTCGCCGCCCAGCATGCCGCTAGGGTAAAAGCTTCTCAGGCCGAGGCTGACGCCGTCAATCGCGGTTTCGTCGAAGACGGCAAGCGGCGTCAAGCCGAACTGGACGCTGCCATTGCGGCCCAGAACGCAGAGAGCATCAGGTTGAATGCCGAACTCCAGGCCGTCGCCGATCGTCTTCAGGCGAAGCAGAGCGCAGCGGAGCAGCAGGTCGCCGCGGAGATCGCTCAGATCGAAGCCGAGATGAAGGTCATTGCGGATGCCCTGCTGGCCAAGGCAACAACCGAAAGCGACAAGGCCGACACCCGCATGTTACTGCTGACGGCCGGGCAGTCAGTCACCAATGCAGGAGGTGAGAAAATCAGGTACGATGATCGCGTGCGGCTCATCGGATTCGCGGACCGCTTGCCGCAGTTCCAGAGCTTCGTCGATCTCCTGCGTCGACGCGACATCCTCCAGGCGCAGGGCGTTTCGGATCTGCTCCGCGGTGGCCCCGATACCGCCGCTGCCGACACCACACAGGTTGGCGGCGACAACCGGCCCATGGTGTGGCGAGACGACGCGCCGACGGATCAGCGCCCACTGATCTACAGCGGTCCTGGTGAGGTCCTGGCCAACGGCGACGTCAAACTCGGCGGGAGCCGAACGCATGCCGAGCAGAAGCAGCAGACAGTGTCCCGTCGTCCGCCCGCGATCCCCGATCCCATCGGCCTCGGCGATCGCCTCGTGCTGATCGATGTGCTGGTCGAGCGGTTCGGTGAGCCGCGCGCCGGGCTCATCGACGACAAGAAGATGAGCTACCAGGATCTGGTCGAGCTGTACTGGGCCAAGGTCTACCTCAGCGGCAAACCGTCTCCGTATCCCGAATCACCCGCAACACCCTGACCGGAGGCCATCATGGAATGGTTCGTCGAGCGTAACGGCTCCCGCGAAGGGCCGTACCAGGCGGCGGAGATCGCGGCGCGCGTCAGCGCCGGCAACCTCCCCGCCGAGACCCCGGTGATCAGCACCACCGGGGAGTTGATCCTGACCGCAGGCGCCTTGGTCGCCGCTTCGGCGTCGTTGGTCGCGCCAGCAGCGAGTGCCGGTGCCATTCCGCCGCCGCCGATGCCGATGCCTCGCCCCGCATCGTGGTGGCGGTCAGCACTGGCCTCGATCCGCCCCTTCGAGTGGCTCCTGTGCGGCCTGATTATCAGCGCGTTCATCCTGGCATGCTTCCCCGTGCCGTGGTTGATCGTCGCCGTCCCGGTGCTCGCCAGCATCATAACCATCGCCATCGACGCCGTGCGCATCGGCGTTGGCCGACTCGCCTTGGCCAAGGTGTCGTTGTCGCGGATGGAACGGTGGCCGGTGTCCACCTGGGTGGTCAGTGCCACCGTGCTGTGGCCCGTCTACACACCGATCTACCTGCTGAAGCGCCGCCGGCTCATCGCCTGCGTTGCCGAAGCCGGTCGCTGCGGGAGCTACGCCAGCGTCACGGAGATGCGCGACGCCCACCGCGGCGTCGCCGGTGCGGCGGTGGTCGCCGCCCAGGCACCGCGCAATCGCCGCGATGTCCTCCTCCAGGTCGTCTGCCTCGGCGCTGCCGGCATGCTGATGTGGGCGACCCTCTGGGCGCCATGGTCGCCCGGACACACCCAGGCACCCTCCAACCCGCGCACCGCGGCCGTCGTCTCAGCGATGCAAGCACATGCCAAAGCCCTCTCAGCCGCGGACGTCGATGAGTCCCTGGCAGCGATGGAACAAGTCGATGTATCAGCATGCCCAGAGGATTTCCGATCCGCATACGAGGCACACCGACAGGTCATCCGGGATTGGGCCCGCCGCCGGGTGTCCTTGGCGGAGGCGGCGAACAGGCAGACCGACGAGAACCTGCGGATTTTCGTCGAAGCTGTGGCCGACGAAACGGCCAAGGAGACCGACCGCAAGATCAAGACGACCTACGCCGAACTCATGCGCGTCGCCGAGACCTATGGCGTCGCCCTTGAGTGGAAGAAGTAGGACGCAGCAATGCGCCAGGTCCTCCTGGTCCTACTGGCCAGCATCGTCGGAGCAGCCGAGTCCATCCCTGGCATCACCGCCCAGGTCTACTTCTCGCCCGACGGCGGCTGCACCACGGCCATCGTTACCGCCATCGATGCCGCCCGGTCCACGGTCAGGGTGCAGGCCTACAGCTTCACCTCGGCTCCAATCGCCAAGGCGCTCGCCACGGCGCAGGCGCGCGGCGTCGACGTGCGCGTCATCCTGGACAAGAGCCAGCGCACCGAGCGCTACAGCGGCGCCGACTTCATCGCCCATGCTGGCATCCCCGTGCTCATCGACGAGAAGCCGGCGATCGCGCACTCGAAGGTCATGATCATCGACAGCGGCACCATCATCACCGGCAGCTTCAACTTCACCACCTCGGCGGAGAGCAGGAACGTCGAGAACGTCCTCATCCTACGATCGGCCGAACTCGCCGCCGCGTACACCGCGAACTGGCAGACGCGGTCAGCGCTCTCTGTCCCGTACATCCCCAAGGACGCGCGACCATCGCCCTGACGGCCGCTCGTCGTTCCCATCTCCACCCCCCCCCCAGGCCCGCCGGTGATCCCGGCGGGCCATTTCGTTCAAGGAGTTATCCATGATTTCCATCAACGTCGCCGCCGGAGCCAAACGGCCACATCCCACGGAGCAGTACGGGTCGATCAGCGCCACCGTCAGCCTCCAGGGCGAAGCGGGATCGCTCTCCGATATCCCCGGTGTCATGCGTGACCTCTTCCAGGCCGCGCAGGCCGGCGTCGACGAACACCTCGCCAGCCAGACCAGTTCTGCGACAGTGGATCCGTCGTCACCGCAGCCCCGCGCTTCGTCGACGCCGGCATCGACCAGCGGACCCGGTGTCCGTCCGAACGCCTCGCATCCCTATCGTCCCACGACGAAGCGCAGCCCCGCATCAGTGACCGACAGCCAGCTACGCTACCTCGGCAAGCTGATCACGGACACGCGATCGTCGCTGCCGGCGATCCTCGCCCATCACCACGTCGGCGACCTCCGCGACCTGTCCTGCAAGGCCGCCGCGCAGCTCATCGACGAGCTGAAGGCGCAGGCGGTGCCGGCGTGACCACCGCCACCATCACGATCGACCACCTCAGCCACAGCCAGATCCATACCTTCACGGCCTGTCCGCGGAAATGGTGGTACGACAAGCAGGAGCACGCTCCGCGCGAGCGGATCCCGTCGAGCTTTGCATTCGGCATCGCCGTCCACGACTGCCTCGCCAAGGTCAACGAGGCCTCGATGCATGGCGAGCAGATCGATGCCACGGCTGCGTTCATGGCGCAGTGGAAGCAGGCCGTCGCCGGCGATGTGCCGGTCCACTACGGCAAGGACACCGCCGATGATCTGCTCGCCAAGGGCCGGGCGCTGGTCACCGCCTACGTCCCACCACCGGACATCATCGGCGTGGAGCAGCCCTTCATCGTCGATCTCGACCCCGAACTCCCCCGGGTCGAGGGCAGGATCGACCTGATCCGGCGCGATGCCGCCGGGAACCTCGTCGTCGCTGACATCAAGACGGCGGCGTCACGCCTGCTCACCGAGACTGATGCCGTCGAGGCGCAGCTCGGATTGTACGACCTCGCCTATCCCGCGGCGCAGCACGAGATCATCGTCCTCGGCAAGCTGAAGACGCCAACTGTGACGGTGCAGCCGATCACCCCCTGGCCGGATCGCCAGGTCCGCCAGCACTACCGCGAGGTCTACGCGGCGATGGAGGCCGGGGTACGCTACGCGGTGCGCGGTTGGGGCTGCGACGGCTGTCCCTTCGCCGACCGCTGCCGGGCGGAGGGCTGATCATGTCCGATCGCACCTACACCTGGTTCGCCATCCCACTCAGCGCGCTGACGCCTGAACGCTTCCTCGCCCTGGCGAAGATCACCGCCACCGCGGCTCATGTCCTGTCGGCACTCCTCGCCGAAACACCCCAACCCGATCCGGCCCTGGGACAGGATGACCTGGTCACCCGGTTGGTCGACGGTGTACCCTGCCTAGTCTGGGAGGACATCGAGTCCGACCGCGGCGGCTGGGACGACGAGGAAGCGCTGCAATGTGCCGCGATCCCCTACCTCCACCGCCACAACGCCGGTGCGGAGTACGGGCCGGGCCTCGCCGCCTTCGACACGGTCACGCATGCCGCCATCCGCGCCGATGCCGACGGCTACCCCATCGCGGGGCTGAACGTGACCGACACCGGGATCGAGGTCGACCCCGAGGACATCGCCGATGCCGCCGTCTATGGGCGGATCCGCGCCGCAGTGCTGCGCGGTCGTCCCGCCGCTCAGCCGTAGTTCTGCCGATTCCTGACGTGACCCGCACGGCGTCGTGCGGGTCTGATGCGATACCCACGACGGCCGTGGCGGTATCGCCACGGCCCCAGCCCGAGGAACATCCCATGCCCCGTCGACCCCTGCCCTGGCCTGCGAGCCGTCTCGATCGTGACATCATGCACGAGCTGTACCTGGAAGCGAAATCCGCGGGCCAGCCAATGACGGCGATCATCGCCGCGGCCCTGGCCGAGCACTGCAACCGCCGCCTGCATCAGACCGCCAGCTCCGCCCCGCCGGCGACCGACACCGGTGGTGCCGCCGCGGCGGCGTGATGGCCGCGGCGCGCATCATCCTCTCCCTCCATCCCGCCGTCGTCGACATCCCCGGACGCCTCGCCATCGCTGCCGAGGTCGGACCGGGGGTGATCGACCAAATCGCCAGAGCCCTCGCGCATCGGCGCGATGTCGCGCTGATCGCCATGGCTCACGGCGCGCGGACCTACCTCATCATTGATCCCAGCGACCACGCCGTACGCACCGCGCTGGTCGCCGCCCATCTCGCCTTCCTCGACATCCGTCCGCTCCCCGGTGCAGACGACCGCATCGTTGTCCGACGCGTCGCCGGTGATGCCGTCGCCTGCCCCTCCACGGCTGCCCGAGCCGACACCGCGCCTGTTGGGGATGTCCTCTCCGGCGGCGGCGCGTCCGGGTAGTCCAACCATCGGATCGCCACCATGGGCCTTACCATCCATTTCACCCTGCGACTCCCCGCCGCCGCCAGTCAGGACGAGGCTACTGCCGCCATGGCCGCACTCCGACACCGCTGCCGCGTCCTCCCCATGCAGGCGCTGACCCGCGTTGTCACCCTCGATGCCGACCGGATCCGTCACGTCTACGCTGATCGGAGCCGATCGCCGTGGCGCTGGGCGGTGATCCAACATGAGCGCACCGTCCACTACCAGCACGACCACCGCGGCATCCCCCGGAAGCTGGCGCCTGGGGCACAGGCTGCACGCGTCATCCACGCCCGCGTTCAACCGCTGACCCTCATCGGGTTTTCATGCAAGCCGGGTGATGGCTGTGAGCCCATGAACGTGTTCGTCGGCGCATACCCAGCCAGCATCCTCGCCGAGTGCCAAGGTGATCAGCACGGCTACCGCTCGGGTTCTCGGCGCCTCATGCTCGATGCGCCACTCCGTTGGGTCGGATCAGCCTTCACGAAGACCCAATACGCCAGTATTCCTGAAAACGGCGGCGTGACGAACTTTCTCCGCAGCCATCTCCTCGTCATCGCCGTGCTGGACGCGGCGCGCTCGGCGGGTTTCGACGTCGAGGTCCATGACGAAGGTGGTTACTGGATCAACCGCAACGTCCCCGCGCTGGTCGCCGAGATCGGGAGCTGGAACACCTTCATCCTCGGAGTCGGTCGGCAGCTCACCGCCGCGTTCGGCGATACGGTGCAGACCGCGATCGATCCGGCCGTCATGTCGCGTCCGGTGAGCACCGCCACGGCAGCAGCGATGGGTGATGATGTCCTCGATCTGATCCGGCTGACGCACGGATCGTGCACGCCGATGTCTGTTCCGGAACCGACCGAGCCGGCGGTGTCGTTGCGGTGAACTGGGTCGACGCGCGGCAGCGCGTGACCTGCATGTTGCCGTGCATCGCGCGGCATCGGCGCGCTCATCACCTACCACCGGACTCATGATCGCCACGCCGCCCTGGAAATCGCGATGAATGCGCATGCTGTTCCGGTTGCACATCGCTACGCCAGCTGCGGTGTCTGTGATAGCGAACCGCACCACAACGCGCGCAGCGCAATCCGGCGATGCATTGGCTGGGACTTATGCCGGCCTGGCTATGGTCGTTCGCGCCCGACCTGTCGCCACGGTACGCGGACCTGGAACACGCCCTCGCTGTACGGCCCGACCACATATGGAGCAAAGTTGAACACCAGACCGTCGCCGGAGACCGACCAGACCTTGAGCAGTGCATCGTCCGCCGGCTGGAGTCCGCTGTCTCCAGAGGTATACCAGCCAGCCTGCTGGCGGACGAGGTCATCCGTGATGGCACGCAAGACTGCTGGTCTCCAGGTGGCTTCCGCACCCAGGACGTCAACCAGGGTGAGGAGCTGCCAGGCTCCCGCCGCATCCCGACGCCAGGTATGGCCGGCGAGGGTCGTATTCGCGTGGACGCCGCCGCTGTAGTACACCCGCCAGTCCAGGGTACTGACGAGGTCAGCCGACCACCAGGTCACCTCGGTCAGACGATCATCGGTGTAGCGCCAACTGAACGGCGGCAGTGGTTCCTCAGCGGGCACTGTACGCGGGCTGTCCGTAGTGGGCTCCATCCACTCCTGGGCCTCACGCAGCATCGCCGCCTGATGGCCGATGAAGACGGCCCGGAGCGGATCATCACGTCGCTCCGGGATCGGCACCGTCACCGAGATGCTCTCGAAGCCGGTATCCCGTGCGACGCGCACCCACCGCGCCACCAGCGGCATATCTGGCGTCGCGATCCGCCGGGCATGGTCCAACACCTGTAGGCCATCACTGAGTACGCCAGCCGCGTCGATGCTCACCGACACCGTACGTGCCGGATGACCGACGCCGAGATTCACACGTTCCCCCGTGCGATCCGCCATCGCCAGCACTACGGCGGAACCATCACCATTCCCGTAGAGAGCAGCCCACTGCCAGGCCTGCGGTCGCATGCTCGGCACAGGGAAGGGGCCGTCATCGCTGACCGCCGACCATCCGCACACAACGAGGCAGACCAGGATCAGGCAGCGCATGCTGCCCAGCGTACTGTCCTGCCGCTCAACAGAAATCCCCGTTTCCACTCACAATCCCCTCGGAGGATCACCCATGTCCACGACCACCTTCTCCGTCCCCCGTATCACCGCCGACCGCCTCGCACGCCTGCCCCTGGCCTGCGCCGACGAGAACGGTCCCCTCGGCCACGTCGGCGTCTGCGTTACGTCGACCGCCGCCCGCTTCGCCGCCACCAACGGGCGCCTGCTCGCCAGCCTCGTCGTGCCCCTGGACGTCCTGACCGGGGAGCCCGGGGACGTCATCCTCGACGCCGACCAGATCTCCGCCGCCCTCAAGGCAACCAGCAAGGCGAGCGGTGGCCGCATCCAGGTCGAGATCGGACCCAGGGAAGCCCGCCTCACCAACGGCGCCGCGTCGGCCATCGTCCGCCGCGTCGACGGTACCTTCCCGCGCATCGAGCACGTCTGGAGCCGGACGGCGGGGCGGCGTTGGATGCCGACGTTGTCCAGCCTCGACGGCGGCCTCGTCGCCATCGCCCAGCGAATCAGCGGCAGCCGGAACGCCCTGCTCTTCGCCTCCCCGGTCGAGCCCGCGGGGCGCCTCGAACGTCTCTGGGCCGTTCCCGGGGCCGCGCCGGGCGAAACCCTGGACCTCGCCCATCTCCGCGCCGCCGTCGCCGCCCCGGCCTACTGGGCCGACCACGAACTCGCGTTCCTGGTCATGCCGATCACCCGGGGCGACGCCGAACGCCAGCTCGACCTGTCCCAGCACGCCCAGGCCCTCCCTCAGGCCGCCGCCGTCGCGGCCTGACGTCCTCGTCCACATCTACATATCCCCCGGGGGCGACCGCTTCCGGGGCCGGAGTCCACATGGATCTATTCTCCGACATCCTCCCACCCCTGCCGGCACCGGTACCCATCAGCACCATCGTCGATGCCGTGGCCCCGACCCTGGTGCGTACCCCCAGCCACCACCCCGACGGCCCGCAGCCCAGCCGTGCCCCGCAGACCACCAGGCTGGGCCTGCCCCCGCCACGCCAGAACCCCTGGCAGCGCGTGGGCCGCGCGCTGTCGCCGGCCGCCGCCACCGACCCCGCCGTCGCCATCCGCGAGGCCGGGCTCGACTGGACGGTGAGCCGGGTCGATCTGCGCACCGCCGACAGCTTGGACCCCGTGCCCGACTTCGCCGCGATCCGGCGCTCGGACACGGGGAAAATCCTCGGCGTCGTCGGCCCCGACTACGAGCCGTTTCAGAACGCCGGCATGTTCCAGGTCTTCTCTGACCTCGCTCGCGTTGGCCGTGATGACGGCGGCCTGCCCTTCACCATTGAGACCGCCGGGGCCTTCAACGGCGGCAAGGTCGTCTGGGCGCTGGCGCACCTGCCCGACCTGGGGATTCGGATCGGCGACGACGAATCCAAGACGTATCTATTGGTATCCAATGGACATACAGGCAACAAGACCCTGATTATCGCGCCGACGACCATCCGCGTGGTCTGCCGCAACACCCTGGCGATGGCGGAAGCCCAGGCCAAGGCGAACCGTCGCCTCGGGTTGGCCGGCGGCTTCACCCTGAAGCACCTGCCGGGCATCCACGAGAGCGTCAATCAGGCCAAGGACGCCTTCGCCGCGGTGATCCGTTCCCACGCCACGACCAAGGCGGCGTGGAACCGGCTCGCCGACATTCCGCTGAACCGGAAGCTGGAGCAGGCGTTCATGGCGCAGGTCTTCGGCACCCCCGGACCTGACGAGACCGATCGGGCCAAGGCGCTGCGGAAGTCGCGCGAGGAGCGCATCGCGGCCATCATGGCATCGCCGACGTCCCAACAGACGGGGACCAAGGACAGCCTGCTGTCAGCCCTGTTCGCGGTCGGCGAATGGGCCGACCACGACCGCATGACCAGGACGACCGACGGCGGCGACGCCGATGGGGCCCGGTTGTTCAGCGCGACCTTCGGCAGCGGCGCCGAGGTGAAGGAGCGGGCGTGGAACGCAGTGATCGCTCTGGCTGCCTAAACGTGATCCGCGGCCAACGCCGCCAAGCATGTAAGCCGTCGTCTCCGTCATTCCAGGCGAGCCACATTGGTGGCCGAGCGAGCAGATCCGTTGCTGGCATCATCGCCGCGGCACTGCTCGTCGCCTGGATCATCAACGCGGTCTGGCCCTATCTCGTCGTCGCTGCGGTGCTGGTCGTGATCGGGATGGTCGTCAGGACTAGCCGCCCATCCTGATCATCGCATTCACGGCGATGTCACTGGGGGAGTTGGATCACCGAATCCGGCAAGTTGCACCACCGTGAGGCGGTGCGCGTTCGCCGTTGCCCACTGCGCCAGCGATCGGCTTCGATGGATGGGATGACCGTCGACGACCAGATAGATCTTCCGACGCTCAAGTTCGCAGATCTGCTGCACGAACCGCAGGAAGACGGATGGGGTCAGGACGCCGGCGTAGACGGCGAAGGCACACCGTCCGCGCGGCGTCGATGCGAAGAGGACCTGCGCGAGTTCATCCGGCCGCTTGCCGGCTTGACGCTGCACCCAGATGGCGGCGTGCTCCCGTGTGGCCGCCGCCTGCACCTCGGCGAACGTCGTGGCATGTCGCGGCTGCGGACGCTGCTGAACCGGTGCCTGCGGCAGGAATCCCCACCGCCGCAGGTACCTGTGCACGGCCCACCGCGACAGTTCGACCCGGTAGAGGACCTGGACCAGTTCGGCCACCACCTGCGGCGTCCACAGCGGGTAGGGCAAGCGCATCTGCATGGGCTCCTTGTTGGCGAGATGGACGGCAATGCGATGCGCTTGCCAGGCCTTCAGCTTGCGATGGGGCGATGTCCGTGGTCCACGGCGCCGGGACCGGATCGACAGGTCCGCAGGTCTCCTGGCCAGGCGCATCCACGCGCACACCGTCGCCGGTCGAACTCCTAGACTGCGGGCCACGACGATCTGCGATGTACCCGCACGCACCATCGCGATGCCGCGTTGGCGGAGTGCATCCTGCTCCCGTTGACTGAGGCTCCGCGTGGATCTGGCCATGCACCAGGAGTAGAACAGGATCCGGTTGCATTACTACAAATACGCTCCGTTCTGACACGGCTTTCACGTGCGGCACCAGACACCACCGAGGTGGTGTTGGCACCGAAATACCGACTGGCTTGATCGATCGGTTTCCACGTTCGTCGCAGGCGCAGCACCGATGCGTACAGTGGCGGATCGCGCCAGTCACCAGCAGACCAGCAAGCCTCGATCTATGCGCAACTTAGGAACACGCTGGTCGACCAGCACTGCGCCGTTCTAGCACAAGTTGAGATGCAACGCGTTTCGCGGTACGCGTCACGGTCTCCATGCCGACGTCGACAGATACCGCACAGCCCCAATGGTGGGCATCGCTCCTACCGCTGGTGCCGACACGCCCATCGCTGCCTGACGTGCAGCTCGACGCCATCATTCCCGATGAGGCGGCATGGCTGCGCGACTACCTCGCGGAATGCGCCGCCCAGGTCCAGGTCCATCCCTGCCTGCCGGCCCCCATGGCGCTGTCGCTGCTGTCGCTGGCGGTCAGCGGCGCCGTGGAGTTCGCCGGGCGCCCATCGCACATCGAAATCCCCGTCATCTGGACCTGCACGCTGGCGCCGCCCAGCGAACGGAAGAGTTCGACACTGCGTCGCCTCCTTCAGCCCTGGTGGGAGACTGTACTCCCGGTCAACGCACCTGGGGAAGCGGCTTCGGTCCTCCAGGTCTTCACGGCACGGTCGATCCTCGGCGGGGATACCCCGGGCCAGGCGCTGATCGCGGCAGACACCACGCCCGCAGGAGTTGCACGTGCGGTCCAGTACCGGCAGGGCCGCCAGGGCATCATCTCCGACGAGGGACATGTCGTCGCGCAGTTCCGCCAGTCAGTGGCGCAGGGTGGGCTCGACATCTTCTTGAAGGGGTGGAGCGGCGACGCGCTGCACATCCGCCGATCCAAGGCGCCGATCTCGCTGCCGCGGACGGCCATCGTGGTCGGGCTCATCATCCAGCCAGACGTGGCCACATCGATGTTCACCGCAGCCGATCTCATCGGCCGCGGATTCCCGCAGCGCTTCCTCTACTCCTATCCCCCGCCGATGCCGGGAGCGCGGCGCTACGCCGACGTCCGCGAACTCGATCAGCGCCTGTCGCAGCGCTGGCATGCGCACACCCATGATCTCCTGCGCCTGCCCCGGTCGGATGATGCGCCGCGGCGCATCGCGCTGAGCCCCGACGCCTTCGCCATCTACGCGACGTATACCGATGGCCTCGACCAGCGGCGTCGTGATCCCGACCAGTCGCCCTTTCAGCAGCAGTGGTACTCGAAGGCCCACGGCCAGGCCCTGCGCATCGCCGGCAACCTCGCCCTCGCCTCCAACGTGGGAACGACCGAGATCTCGGCAGCAGCGATGCAGGCGGCGACGCGCTGGATGGACTACTTCGCCGCGCACACCGCGGCGCTGTACATCTCCGTCGGCGAGGCCGACCTCTTGCTGTTCCACGCCAGGCGCGTCGAGCACTGGCTCCGCCAGCGCTGCCGCTCCGAAGTGACGCGCAACGAGATCACGCAGTCCCTGCGCTGCAACGACCTGCCCAGGGCCGCGGACTGGACGCCGGTCATCGACCTGCTGTGCCACCGCCACTACCTCCGTCCCCTGACCTGGCACTCCAGTGTAAGCGGCGGCCGTCCGAGTTCGGGCTACGCCGTGAATCCGGCGCTGCTGTCGTCGACCAACCCGGCATCTGAGAACCCTGACAACCCTGGAAACCCGACATGACCGGTGGTTCTCAGGGTTTTCAGGGTTCTCAGGGCCAGGTCGACAACCACGACCTCCTCACCGTCGACGAGGCCGCCGCTCTGCTGCGCTACTCCACGAAGACGATCCGCCGACAGGTCAAAGCCCGTCGCATACCCGCGCTGCGATTGGCAAACGGCCATCTCCGCTTCGACCGTCGCGCCCTGCTGGCCGCGCTCCAGGGGACCTCCCCCGACGCGATGACGGCGACCGATCCCACCCCTTCCCATTCCGGGCGCATCGCCGCTCTGGCCGATGAGCTCACCACCTGAACACAAGGACACCCTATGCCCCGCGCTGCCAAAGCCGCCTTGGGTAGCTACACCACGCCACACGGCACGGCGCATTTCCGTGCCCGTGCAACGGGAAATGGTGAACAGACAGCCCTCCATGCCCGCGGATCAGCACTGACCCTGCGCTGGTTGTTCCCGAAGCGATCCATCAAGGACCACCAGCAGCAGGTCGACATTGTCCCCCCGGATCCGCATGCCACGGCCGATGGCGTCACCGCGCTGTTCGCCGAGATGGTCAAGTCCTGGAACCTGCGTCTGGCCCAGACGCCGGGGGCATGGTCGCCACGGTCGGCACCGTTGGGGGCGACCACCGGCGTTATCCCCAGCCTCTCTGATCTGGTGCGCCAGTTGGAGACGCATGCAACGGCGACCGTCCGGTCGTCCACCCTGACGACCTACAAGTACTCGTGGCAGATCGTCCTGCGCACCATCCCGCCGACGACGCCCATCACGGCCCTGACCCCGGCGATGCTGTTGGCGTCGATCACCACGGTCCAGTCAGAGGGCATGTCGGCCGAGTCGGTACGGCGGCATGTCGCCGCATTGAAGCGCCTCTGCGGCTTCGCCATCGAGCACGGCCTGCTCGCGCAGGATCCCTCGAAGACGATCAAGTTGCCGAAGGTGCCCAAGCGCATGCCGCGCTACCTCTCCCCCGAGGAGCGCGATCGTCTCCTCGCCGTCGCCGCGGCGAAGGGGCGGGACTACCACCTCCTCGTCGCCACCGGGGTCTACCTGGGCCTGCGGAAGGCCGAGATGAACGCGTTGCAGTGGACCGACATCAACATCGACCGGAAGACCGCCCAGATCGTCAACACCGAGGACTTCACCACGAAGAGCGGCACGTACCGCGCGGTGCCGATCTGCGATGAGATGATGGCGATCTTCACCAGGTACCGCCAGGCCGCCGGCTTCGTCATGGCGCCGAAGAAGCGGTACCGCGACAAGGCCCGGTACCGCTGGGAGTTCCGCGAGGGGTTCAAGGACATGGTCATCGAGGCCAAGCTCGATGTCCGCGTCATCACCCCCCATGCGCTCCGGCACACCTTCGCCAGCACCCTCGCCCAGCGTGGGGTCAGCCTCTACAAGATCGCCGCATGGATGGGCCACAGTACAGCTTCAGTAACAGAACTGTACGCCCATCTCACCGCCTACGACGACGACATCCGCCGGTTGAACCGCCCCGCTGCCGAGGAACTCGCCACCGCCAAGCCCGCGGTGAACACGCCCGCCTGAACGCCTGCCGGGGAGCCTCGCAAGGGGCTCCCCGGCCACTCTTCCCTTTACCTATGGCCTGCGGAGCCACAGATCACTGCGCTAGCATTACTGCGCTAACACTGGGTAGCGTATTTTAGCGTATTTTAGCGTATTCAGTGTTAGCGCTGTTGAGAAACCGGCTCATCTAGAAAATCAAAACCCTCGGTTTTCACCGAGGGTTTCGTGGTGCGCGGGGGGGGACTCGAACCCCCACGAATTTTACTTCGCTAGCACCTCAAGCTAGTGCGTCTGCCAATTCCGCCACCCGCGCAGGTGGAGCGCGGGATAGTAGGGCCGACCCCCTCCCGTCAAGGGCATGCACAACGCGGCGGCACTGGCGCATGCGGATGGGGCGCAGCATGATGCCGGCGATGACCGTCACCTTCATCGGCGATGTGCATGGCTGGTCCGTTCGACTGGACGCCGTCCTGGCCCAGGCCGAGGGCGACATCGTGCTGATGGGCGATCTCATCGACCGCGGCCCGGATGCGCCCGGGGTGCTCGACCGGGTGCGCGCCGGCTGCGCCGCCGGGCGCATGCGCTGCCTGCTGGGCAACCACGAATACGCCCTGCTGCGCGGCATCGGCGCGCCGACCATCGGCCTGGAGGCGGATCCGCGCTGGTTCGATCTGTGGCGCGAACGCCATGGCGGGGCCTGCGTGCTGCACAGCTACCGCGTCGCCGACGTCCGCGGCCTGCGCCGTGCGCTGGGCGCGGACCTCATCGCCTGGCTGGCGTCGCTGCCCTGGTGCATGCAGGGCCAGGGTTGGATCGCCGTGCATGCCGGCATGCGCCCGGATCTGCCGCTGGACGCGCAGCTGGCACTGCTCGCCGACGGCTGGCGCAACCTGCGCGAGGCTCCCGAGCACCTCTACGACAAGATCCATGTCCGCGATGTGCCGCCGGGCATGCCGGAGGACTGCGTGCTGGTCAGCGGCCACCTGCCCGTGCCGCAGCCGCTGGTCACAGCGCAGCGCATCCTCTGCGACACCAGCGGCGGCCTGCCCGGAAGGAAGCTCAGCGGTGTGATCTGGCCGGAGGGCCGCGTCATCACCTCGTGATGACGGGTCGGCTACTGCTTGCGGAAGGTGCGCACCAGCTGCCAGACCGCGGCGCGCTGGCTGGCATCCAGCTCGGCGATGGCGCGCACCAGGCGGAGCTCATCGCTGTCCCCGGCAGCGGCTGACTGCACGGCGGGCTGCACCGCCGGCATCGGCCTGGGCGTGGCGCGGCGCACGGGGGCGTCATCGGCCGGCTGCGGAGTCGGCGGCAGGAGCGCGGCGTAGGCGGCCTGGTCAAGGCCGAGCAGCTCGCGCAGCTTCTGGTGCGTCGGACCGCGGCCTGGCAGCTCGCCCTTCAGCAGCTTGGCGGCCGTCGGCACGGCCAGCCCGCTCTCCTGCGCGAAGCGCATCTGGCTCCAGCCGCGATCGCGAACCATCTTGAGCAGGGCGGCATGCAGGGGATGCCCGGCCTGCGGGCCGCTGTCGTCGCTGCGGTGCAGGGCGCGCGAATCGTCATCACGCACCTGCGGCTTCTCCGGCGCGGCGACGGGCGCCGGAGGGGCGGCCGGGAAGGCTGCACGCAGCTGCGCCAGCACCTCGGGAGCCTCGGGTTCCTCGCCGGTCGCCAGCAGTCGCGACAGCGCCAGGTAGGGCAGGCCGTGCGTGCGCGCGTAGGCCGCGGCGGACAGGCCGCTGGCGGCGACACGCTCGTTGGCGACGCGGGCGAGTTCGCCGCTGGGCGGTTCCGGATGCGCAGCCTCGGGTTGCACCTGCGCGGTCAACGGACGGTCGGCGACGCCGTGCGAACGGGTCTCATGCTCGTCGGTCACCTCGACGGCGTGGCCGGCAGCCTCCGCCTCGCCACGCGTCCGCCCGGCCGCCTCGCGCACCTCTTCGATGGGCAGGCCGAGCGCCTGCGCGAGCTGCTCGAGGGTGGCGCCGCGCGGCACCGCGCCGCGACGGGTCACGCCCATCAGCGTCGCGTACGGGATGTTGGCGAGGTCGGCGAAGGTGCGCTCGGTGAGGTTGCGCTCGCCGAGGCACTTCAGCACCAGCTGACGCAGGTCGAGCGGGCCGTCCTCGGGCAGGTCGATCGACTCCTTCGAGCTGACCGCGAGCACGCGCGAGAACACGTCCGGAGCCAGCGCGAGTTCGCGGCGCAGGGCTTCGCGATGCTCGGGTTTGCGCGGGATGCCGCCCTTCGACATCCATGCCAGCACGCTGGGGTAGCTCGCGTCGATCTTCTCGGCCAGGGCACGGGCGCTGGTGCCGGCGTTCTCGATATGCGCTTTGAGGAGATCGGCGAGCAGCGGCGTATCGGACATGGCGGGTGGGCTTGTAGGCCGACCCGGGCATTCGGCAATCGCTGACGTCGTTATGGGTTTGTAATGACTCTATTTGTGGCCTGTAACCCCTGTATCAGTAACGACATGCGGTGGTAGTTAACAGTTGCAAAGAGTAGGGCCGAGTTGCATAACCCGCACCTAGGTCAGTCCTCCGTGCTCACCCCACCGCGCACCAACCGCCTGTCGCCGAAGAACCAGGTGACATTGCCCCGCGACGCAGCGTCGCTGGCGGGAAATCCCGTGCAGGTGCGCGCGCTGCCGAGCTGGATGCCGGGCAAGACCGCGCCCGCCGACCGTTCGCCGGTCCTGCTGCTGCTCACCGAGCCCGAGCTGCGCCGTCGCGAGCGCCGCATCATCGACGACCAGGTTCTGAGCGCCTTCGACAAGCAGCGTCTCGTGCTGCAGCTCAACGCCGGCGCCGAGTGGCTGGCCATCGACGAGCAGCGCCGCGTGGTGCTGCCGCAGGCGATGGTCGAGTACCTGCACCTCGATCGCGACGTCTTCTTCGTCACCACCGGCGATCTCATCTACGTGTGGAATCCCGACGAGTTCCGGCGCTGGAGCGACGCTCCGGAACCCGTCGGCGCCCCCGACCTCTCCCAGTTCATCCTCGTGTGAGAAAGGACCCTGCCATGTGCGATGCCGTCTCCGCGACCCTCACCACCGCCCTCGACGCCGCCGCCGAGGACGTCCACGCCCTGGACCGCGAGCAGCTCGCGTCCGCGCTGGACGAGTCTCGCCTGCGCCGCGAGGCGCTCGAACGCGCCGGCGTGCGCGTCGACGAGAGCCCCTACCTCCACTTCCTCCGCCGCTTCGCCGGCGAGACGGCCCCGGCCGAGCTCGCCGCGAGCGCCTGATGCCATGCAGCCCGCCCCTCACGTCAGCGTCCTGCTGCACGAGTCGGTCGGGCTGCTCGCACCGGCTCCCGGCAGGCGGTTCCTCGACTGCACGCTGGGAGCCGGCGGCCACACCGCGGCGCTGCTCGCCGCCGGCGCGGCCGTCGTAGGAATAGACCGGGACCCGCGCGCCCGGGACCTCGCGCGGGAGCGCCTCGCCGGATACGCCGACCGGCTGCAGGTGCTTGCGATGACGTTCGCCGACGCGGCCGTGCAGCTGGCCGCGGAGGGCGAGACGTTCGACGGCGTCCTGGCCGACCTGGGGGTCAGCAGCATGCAGATCGACGACGCCGGCCGCGGCTTCTCGCTGCGCGACACCGCCCGCGCCGACATGCGCATGGGCGACGGCTGCCCCGACGACGCCATCGCCCTGATCGACCGCACCCGCGAGTCGGATCTCGCCGACATCATCTACCGTTACGGCGAGGAGCGCCTCAGCCGCCGCATCGCCTCGGCCCTCAAGCGCGCCCGCGCCGCCGGGGTGGACAGCGCCGCCGGTCTCGCCGAGGCGATCCGCGGCTGCGTCCCGGGCCATCAGCCGCGCCATCCAGCCCTGCGCACCTTCCAGGCCCTGCGCATCGCCGTGAACGATGAGCTCGGCGAACTGGAGACCCTGCTGGCCCAGCTCCCGCGCCTGGTCGCCACCGGCGGCACAGCGGTGGTGATCTCGTTCCACTCCCTCGAGGACCGCCTGGTGAAGACCTCCTTCCGCGCCCAGCGCGACCGCGGCCTGTGGGCCGAGATCGCCCGCAAGCCGGTCGTGCCGCAGGATCCCGAGACCGAAGCCAACCCCCGCGCCCACAGCGCCAAGCTGCGCTGGGCCAGGAGAGTCGCATGAACCCCGGAGAATCGCGCTTCCACCTCTGCCTGGCCCTGGTGTGGATCGGCATGGGCGTGTGGATCGCCATAGCCATCGCCGTCGCCAGCGGCGAGAAGACCGCCCTCGAGCGCAAGCGCGGCCTCGACCACAAGGAGCGGCGCGAGCTGTCGGTGCAGCAGGACAAGCTGCGCGCCGAGATCGACTGGCTGGCCAGCGCGCCCTCCCTGGACCAGGCGGTCAACCGCCTCGGCCTGCCCCTGCAGCCGCCGTCGAAGGTCGCCAGCAGGTGAACCATCCCGGACCCCCTCCCCGCATCTGGCGCGCGGCGCTGCTGCTGGCGATCTTCGTCGGCCTCTTCGGCGTCCTCGGCTTCCGCCTGCACCACCTCCAGGTCGAGGAGGGTCCGGCGCTGCGCGAGCGCGGCGAGCGCCAGCGTGTGCGCACCTGGGTCCTGCCGGCCAGCCGCGGCGCGATCTACGACGGCAGCGGGGCCCCGATCGCGGTAAGCCAGGCGGGCTGGACGCTGGCCGCCGATCCGTCGTTCATGGACGACCGCCTGCGCGCCACCATCGAGCTCGCGCGCATCATCCCGGAAGTCGACCGCGACGCCCTGCGCCGCCAGTTCGAGAGCGGCAAGAATGGACGCACCCTGGCGCGCGGGCTCAGCGATGAGCAGGCGCAGGCGGTGCGCGCGCTGAAGCTGGCCGGCCTGACCCTGACCCGCGAGGCCAGCCGGGCCTGGCCGGGCGGAGCCATCGCCCCGCATGTGATCGGCTTCGTCAACGCCGACGGCAAGGGCGGCGGCGGCCTCGAACAGACCCTCGATGCGCGCCTGGCCGGCACCCCCGGCCGCGAGACCCTGCAGATCGACGCCCTGGGCAAGCCGGTCCTCGACGCCAGCGGCGAGACCGTGCCGCCGATCCATGGCGCCAATGTGCAGCTGACCATCGAGGTCGCCATACAGGAGGAGCTCGAGGCGGCGGTCGCTGAGGCCGGCGCCAAGCACCGCCCCAAGGGCGTCGCCGGCCTGGTGGTACGCGCGCTGACCGGCGAGATCGTGGCGATGGCCAGCTATCCCACCTTCGATCCGACCGACCGCGCCAGCTTCAACCCCGACGCGCTGAACAACCGCGCCGTGCAGATGGTCTTCGAACCCGGCTCGACCTTCAAGCCGCTGATCGCCGGCGCCGCCGAGGCCGAAGGGCTGACCAGCTGGAACGAATCGATCTTCTGCGAGCGCGGCCGCTGGACCCACCGCGTCGGCAAGGCCGCCCGCACCATCAGCGACCATTCCGTCACCCATGGTGGCCACGGCAACCTGACCGTGACCGAGGGCATCGCCCTGTCGGACAACATCCTCATGGCCAAGCTGGGCCTGCGGCTGGGTCCCGAGCGCCTCTACGACTGGGTGCGCAAGATGAACTTCGGCCACAAGCTGGGCGTCTGCCTGCCCGGCGAGGGAGCCGGCATCGTCAATCCCAAGGACAAGTGGAACCAGCTCGGTGCCTGCATGTCGGTGCCGATGGGCCACGAGATCGCAGTCACGCCGATCCAGCTGGTGATGGCGCACGCCGCCATCGCCAACCGCGGCATGTGGCTGCCGCCGCGTCTGGTCAAGCGGATCTGGCAGGAGGGCGCCGCGGGGGCCAAGGATCTGCCGCTGCCTCCCGACGCTGGCGAACGCACGATCGTATTCGCCCCCGAGGACGCCGCGCAGATCGAACAGGCGATGACCCACACGATGACCGAGGGCACCGGCAAGAAGGCTGACCTCGACGGCTACATCGCCGCCGGCAAGACCGGCACGACCATGAAGCTGGTGAACGGCCGCTACTCGGACCAGAGCCACGTCGGCTCGTTCGTGTGCTGGGCGCCGGCGCAGGCCGACGCCCCGGTCGATCAGAAGCTGGTCTGCCTCATCGCCGTCGACGAACCGAGCCAGAACGGCCACTACGGCGCCGAGGTCGCGGCGCCCTATGTGCAGCGCGTGCTGCAATTCTCCCTCGAGCACACCCGCGTGCCCAAGGTCGACAAGCCCGAGCCGCCGAAGAAGGGGAAGCGTTGAAGACCTCCCGGCTGTTCGCCGACCAGGCCATCGCCGCTCCGCTGCCCGCGGAGCTGGACGGGGTCTGTCGCGACAGCCGGCGGGCCCGTCCCGGTGTGGCCTTCATCGCCCAGGCCGAGGCTGGCGAACGCGAGGCCCACATGGCCCAGGCAGCCGCCAACGGCGCCACCGCCGTCCTCGCCGAGCCGGCGATCCCGCACGCGCGCTGGGCCT
>JAFLCQ010000399.1 GCA_017302815.1 Planctomycetota bacterium | reverse complement strand
CGCCACCGCGTAGGCCGAGCGGCGCGACGCCGGCGGCGCGCTCCACTGCCCGACCGCGGCCGGGGTCTGCAGCAGCAGGACGTCGTCGTGGTCCCACACCGCCCCCAGGTCCGGGCGGTGGCGGCGGGTGAACTCGGGCAGGTTGACGGCATCGATGTCGACCACGGTGCGCCCGCCCTGGCGCTCGACCGCGCCGGCCAGGGCGTGCACCTGCACCTCCAGGGTGGTGTCGAACTGGTCCAGCAGCTCGGTGCGCGCCATCGCCCAGGCCACCGCCCCGGCGCCGGCCACCACCAGCCCGGCCAGCACCGCCGTGCCCAGGACCAGCCGCACACGCAGCGAGCCGATCACGCGCTCTCCAGCACGTAGCCCTGCCCGCGCACGGTGCGGATCGCCTCGGGGCAGCCGGCGGCGACCAGCTTGCGACGCAGGTAGCCGACATAGACATCGATGACATTGCTGCCCGGTTCGGCGTTGGCGTCGTAGCACGCCTCCCACAGCTCGGCGCGCGCCACCACCTCGCCGGCCCGCTGCGCCAGGGTCTGCAGCAGGGCGAACTCGCGGGCGGTCAGCAGCAACGGCGTGTCGTCGACACGCGCGCTGCGCCCCACCGTGTCCACGCTGATGCGACCGCAGCGCAGCACCGGATCGCGCCGGCCGGCACCCCGGCGCGAGAGCGCTCGCAGCCGGGCGATCAGCTCGGGCATGGCGAAGGGCTTCACCAGATAGTCGTCGGCCCCGGCGTCGAGGCCGGCGACGCGGTCCTCGACCGCGTCGCGGGCGGTCAGCAGCAGCACCGCGGACGCGGCCGATGCCCCGGCCCCGCCGCGCAGCCGGCGCAGCAGGTCGAGGCCCGACAGGCGGGGCAGCATGATGTCGAGGGCGATCACGTCGTAGGCGAAGGAGGTCGCATGCCACAGCCCGTCCTCGCCATCGGCCGCCGCATCGACGGCGAAGCCGGCATCACGCACCGCCGCCGCAACCGAACCGCGCAGGGCGGCGTTGTCCTCGACCACGAGCGCACGCATGGACGCCACCTCCGCCGGCGGACGGATCATCGTCGCGCCGGCATCGCGCCGCAAGCCGCCCGGCCGGACGCCGGGCGGCGCGGACGCCTTACTTGGCTTCGCCTTCGGTCTTGGCCTCGTCCTTCTTGTGCTCGCCGTCCTTCTTGCCCTCGCCGTCCTTCTTGCCCTCGCCATCCTTCCGCTTCATGTCCTCGGGCTTGCGCTCCTTGAGGATGGTGCCGGCGGCGTCGATCTCGAGCTGCAGCCGGCCGGCGGGACCCTCGATGTCCACACGGTAGACCTGCTTGTCCTTCTCGGTGCGCTCCTCGATCTGCACCACCTTGCCGTCGTTCAGCTTGGTGGCGACCGCGGTCTGCACCGCGGCGGGCAGGCCGGCCGTGGGCACCGAGCCCTCCTTGCTGCCACGCTCGGCGCGCAGGCGCAGGACCTTGCCCTCGGCGTTGAACTTCACCTCGGTCTTGACGTTGTCGCGGACGAAGCGGACGGCATAGGCCTTCTCGCCGTTCTTCTCTTCCAGGCGCACCTTGTCGATGGCGGCGCCGGCGGCCTGCGCCTCGGCCGCGGCCTTCACCGCCGGGGGCAGATCGTTGACGGTCAGGGCCGGGGCCTTGGCGGCGGCCGGCTTGTCGCCCTTCTCGGGCTTGGGGGCCTGGCCTTCCTCGGCCATCGCCGGCAGGGCGAAGGCGGTGCAGAGGAGGGCGATGGCGATGAGGGTGCGGGGCATGGTTGGCTCCAGGTATGCGCGGGAGCCTAGCCGGCCTGCATGAGAGCACGATGAGAGCGATCAGCTCGGGCTCCCCAGATGGATGCACACAGAGCACCAGAGCGACCAGAGGATGACCATTCTTCAATCCGGCCTCTATCTGGAGGTCGGACGGAGAATTGGGGCTGATGTCATCTGCACTCGGCTCTGGTTGCTCTGGTCCTCCCTGTGGATCCCCAGCGGCAGGCACCAGCGGAGAATCCCCGGCTCAGGCTACCGGCCCCCACACCGCCGCGATCGCCTCGCGGCACAGCTCGGTCCAGCGGGTGAAGCGCTCCGGCCGCTGCTCGCAGGTGTGGGTGTCCTTCAGCACGATCTCCAGCTGGCAGTCGTGCTCGCGGCAGGCCGCCACCGCGGCGCGGATGCCGTCGCGGATCGCGGTCTCGTCGAAGGCGCCGACCAGCTGCGCCGGGTTGGGCTTCCACGACAGGATGGCGCGGCGGCCGGCCAGCTGGCGCGCGCTGCGCAGGACGTCGGCCCACGGGCTGATCGAGACGCGGCGGATGTTCGGCACCAGCTGCAGCAGATCGGGCAGCTTGTGGTGCAGGGCCTCGCAGCAGCCGTAGCCGGTGCGGGCGAAGCGCGCCAGCAGCTCGGCCTCGTAGACGAGGGCGAAGGCGCGGTGCTGGCGCGGGCCCACCGCCGCCAGCTCCTGGCTCTCGGCCGAGCCCCACATCGTCTCCAGGCGTCCCGGCTGCGGACCGGCGGGCAGGTCGCCGCACCAGCCGTTGCCGCCGGAGGAGTGGTAGGTGTTGTCGGCGTTGGCGGTCAGCAGACCCTGGTCGCGGTACTGGTCGAGCACGCGGTGGTGGCCGTCGGTCAGCCGGCGCATCGCAGCATGGACCAGGTCCGGCTCGGAGACCAGGTCCAGCATCATCTCCTCGAGGCCGCGCCAGGCGGTGTACTGCGCCATGAGGTGGAAGCTGATGTGCTGCACGCCGACCTGGTGCACCGGCAGGAGGTCGCCGACCAGCTCGCGGCGCAGGGCCAGAGTGCGCGCCGAGGCCTCGCGATCCTCGCCGATCACCGGCGCGACGATGCGCGCGAGGTCGTCGGGCGAGGTCAGCACCGGCTTGAAGGTGCGGGCGCCGCGCGCCTCGCGGCTGTGCGTCCACTCCTCCTGCAGGCCCCAGCCGGTGGAGGTGATGCGGCGCGGCGCCGGCAGCCACGGCTGCAGCGCGTTGTCGGCGCCGATGCGCTCGGCCAGCCAGAGCTGCTCCCAGAACCACCAGCACAGGTCGTTGAAGGCGCGGTCGGGGTGGCCGGTGAAGCCGCCGGCCGGGCCGATCTCGCTCCACGAGCCCTCGGGGAAGACGAGGATGAGCGGCCGGCCCCCCTGCAGGCGGTTGTGGCGGCTCCATGCCTCGATGCGCCGGCGGTTGGCCTCGCCCCCGGCGAGCTCGGCGTAGCGCGACGCCAGCCCGCGCAGGCGCAGGCGGTCGGCGGCGGTGATGGCGCATTCGGGCTGCACGGCGGTGGCGGCGGTCATGGCCGGTCTCCTCGGCGTTGATCGTGCCCTGACGCGCCGCGTTTGCTTCCGCGTCCGTCCGGCGGTAGATTCCGCACATGGCCGGACCGGTCCCCGAGCTGCCGATGGTCTCCGAGCAGGGCTGCGGCTGCCGTTTCGCCGCTGCCGCCAGCCTGGGCCCGCACCGCAACCGCGGCATCGAACTGTGCCGCATCCGCGCCGGCATCTACCGCTGGCAGGTCGAGGGACGCGTCCACCGCATCGGCCCCGGCGACGGCTTCGCCACCCTGCCCTGGCAGGAGCACGGCGGCGAGGGCGGGGTCATGCACCGCGGCGCCCTCGACTACGTCGTCATCCGCCTCGACCGCTGCACCCCCGCCGGGCGCTGGGCCTTCGGGTCGTGGTGCGGCCTGGACGCCGAAGCGCGCCGCCTGGTCGAGCGCGCCC
>JAFLCQ010000398.1 GCA_017302815.1 Planctomycetota bacterium | reverse complement strand
GGCCGGCGGTGAAGGCGTCGCGCAGGGCGGTGACCGCGCGGGGAGCGCAGTCGGCGCGCAGCAGCGCCTCCCGGGCCTCGGGCACTCCGATCCAGTCGAGCAATGCGGCGCGGTCGGCCATGCCGGCATGATGGCGGCGGCGGCGCGGATGCATCCGCCGTGGTTTCGTCCTGCCGCGCTGGATGAACGTCCGCTTGCCGCTGCCGACGCCGTTGCCCAGGATGGCCGGGAAGGAGCCGCCCATGCCGATCCTCCGCCTGCTGCCGCTGCTGCTCGCCTGCATCCTCGCCTGCGCCGCGCCGCTGGCCGCCGCCGATCCCCCGCTGGTCATCCTCGACTCCGACATGTCCAGCGACCACGACGATGTCGGCGACATCGCCACCCTGCACGGCCTCGCCGCCCTGGGCGAGGTGCGGATCATCGGCATGATGGTGTCGTCGAAGAACTATGGCACCGCCCAGTTCATGGACGCGGTCAACACCTGGTACGGCAAGCCGGACATCCCTATCGGCATCCCGCCCGACATCGGCGGGGTCGGCGAATATCCCGGCGTGGCGGTCGGCACCGGGCGCTGGCCGCACAGCATGGGCGCGACCAAGGAGGCCGGCCTGGCCTCAGGCGCCTGCCTGTGGGCGAAGGACCTCTACCGCAAGCTGCTGACCGCCAGTCCCGACCGCAGCGTGGTGATCGTCACCACCGGCTATCTGCAGAACGTCGAGGCGCTGATGAACTCGGCGCCGGACGCCTACAGCGCGCTGTCCGGCATCGATCTGGTGCGCCAGAAGGTCCGCCTGCTGGCCTGCGCCGGCGGCGACTACCCCAGCGGCAGCGAGTTCAACTTCCGCGTCGGCGACACCACGCCTCGCCCCGCCTACCGCGTGGTCAACGACTGGCCGACCGCGGCCTGGTTCATCAGCTACAACATGGGGCAGTCGATCTACACCGGCGGTCTGCTCGACCAGGCGCGCGCCGACAGCCCGATCCGCTACGTCTACGTCGACAGCAACACCGAGGACTACCCCTACCCGTCGTGGGGGCAGCAGATGGTCTACGTCGCCGCCCGCGGCCTCGACACCTTCTGGGGCGGCCAGACCACCGGCCGCAACAACGCCGATACCAGCGGCAGCAACTGGTGGACCGCCAGCCCGGATCCGGCAGGCGACCAGGAGCAGGGCTATCTGCTGGAGCAGGTGCGCACCCCGGTGCAGGAGAGCATCGACGCCCTGATCATGCTGGAGCCCAACACCGGTGCGCCATGCCGGCCGGGTCAGCCGTCGAACCTGCGCGCGACGGTGGCCGGAGGCAACCGCATCGACCTGGCGTGGCGCGACAACGCCTACAACGAGAGCGGCTTCGTCATCGAACGCGGGATCAACGGGACCTACACCCAGGTCGGCAGCGTCGGCGCGAACGCCACCGGCTTCTCGGACACCGGTCTGGCCTCGACCGCCAACATCGCCTACCGGGTGAAGGCGGCCAATGCCTCCGGCGACTCGCGCTGGGCCCAGACCTGGGTCTACAGCGGCTGGACCGAGGTGAACCTCACCACGCCGGGCGCCGGCCCGATCTACACCACGTACCGGCCCTGCGACCTGCGCTACATCGATGGCCTGACCCAGTACGAGCACGTCATCCTCAACAACGACTCGACCCACGGCCAGAACCTGAGCATCGCCGTCGATGCGGGCGCGATCGACAACCAGGGCGTCTTCCACGTCTACTTCCTCTACCAGAACCAGAACAACTGGTACCGCCTGGTCTACGACAACCGCCACAACCAGCAGCAGTTCCGCTTCGAGAAGCGGATCGCCGGCAGCATCACCACGGTCGGCGCTCCGCGGGTGCTGGCCCAGACCCTGCCGGTGCAGAACAGCGAGCACGCCCTGCACGGCATCGGCGGCGGCAGCAGGCTGCGCACCTGGCAGATCCAGGTGGCGCCGGGCAGCCTGTCGTTCCAGACCAGCGAACGCTCGCTGGCCGACGACGGCACGCGGCCGGTCAGCACCATCAGGCTGGACGTCAGCGAGACCCTGGGCCTGGACAGCGGGCTGATCGGGTTGGGATCCTACCAGCAGCGGCCGATGTGGGAGAACTTCCGCTTCACCACCGGCGCCACCGCCGCGCTCAGCCCGGCGATCGTCGCCCACCCGCAGAGCACGGCCGTGTTCGACGGCCGCACCGCCACCTTCACGGTGGCCGCCAGCGGCAGCAACCCGCTGACCTACCTGTGGCGGAAGGGGACGACGCATGTCGGCAGCGACAGCGCGATCCTCACCATCGCCGCCGCCCACGCCGCCGATGCCGGGGCCTACACCTGCACGGTCAGCAACAGCGCCGGTTCGGTGACGTCGCATGCGGCGACCTTGATGGTGAACGCGATCGTGGCGCCGACGATCACCACCCAGCCGGTGGCGACCGTGGCCGGGGTCGGCGACTCAGCCCAGTTCGCGGTCGTCGCCAGCGGTACGGCTCCGCTGACCTACCAGTGGCGGCGCGGCGGCACGGCGGTCGGCGGCGACAGCGCGGTGCTGGCCCTCTCAGGCGTGCAGGCGGCGGATGCCGGGCCGTACACCTGCACGGTCAGCAACAGCTCCGGCACCGCGACCTCGAACGCCGCCACCCTGACGGTGGTCGCCGCCCTCGATCCGCTCATCGCCGCCAACGCCCTGATCAACGACGGCGGCGGCACCTACGGCGGCTATCCCAACACCGCCGACAAGGCCTTCGATAGCAGCACCGCCACGTTCTACGACGCCGCCGCCGCCAACGCCTGGACCGGCATCGACGTCGGCGCCGCCGGTGCCACCGTGACCGCCATCCGCTTCATCGCCCGCGCCGGCCAGCCGGGCCGCATGGTCGGTGGCGTCTTCGAGGGTTCGAACAGCCTGGCTTCCGGCTACACCACCCTGGCGACGGTGGTCGCCGCCTCGGACCAGGTGTGGACGACGGTGCTGGTCGCCGGCGCCGCCCCCTGCCGCTACCTGCGCTATCGCGGGCCCACCGGCAGCGCCTGCAACGTCGCCGAGATCGAGTTCCGCGGCCGCGGCGGCGGCGCGGCCGTGGTCGCGCCGGCGATCACCGCCCAGCCGGCCAGCCAGACCCTGAGCGTCGGCCAGAGCGCCTCCTTCACCGTGGTGGCAAGCGGAACCGCTCCGCTGACCTACCAGTGGACGCGCAACGGCGCCGTGGTCGGTGGCAACAGCGCCACCCTGACCATCGCCGACGCGCAGGTCGCTGACATGGGCAGCTACACCTGCACGGTAACCAACAGCGCCGGTTCGGCGACCTCGAACGTCGCACTCCTGACCGTCAACACCGCCGCCATCGGGCTGGATCCGCTGATCCCCGCCGCAGCGGTGATCAGCGACGGCAACGGCAGCTGGGGCGGCACCGCCAACACCGCCGACAAGGCCTTCGACAGCAGCACCGCGACCTTCTACGACCCGAGCATCGCCGCCGCCTGGACCGGCATCGATGCCGGCAGCGCCGCCACCGTCACCGCCATCCGCTGGTGGGCGCGCGCGGGCTGGTCCGCGCGCATGCTCGGCGGCGTCTTCGAGGGTGCCGCCTCCGCGTCCGGACCGTGGACCGCCCTCGCCAGCGTCAGCGCCGCCTCGGACAGCGCCTGGACCACCGCCACGGTCAGCGCTGCCGCGCCTTGGCGCTATCTGCGCTACCGCTGCGCCAGCGGTGCCTGGTGCAATGTCGCCGAGATCGAGTTCCGCGGCCGCGGCGGCGGCGCGGCGGTGGCGGCACCGGCGATCACCACC
>JAFLCQ010000397.1 GCA_017302815.1 Planctomycetota bacterium | reverse complement strand
GCGTACGCACGCGGCATGCCGGCGCGATGGAAGGCGTCGATCCGCGACGCCGCCTCGTCGATCGCCGCGCGCAACGCCGGGCCCACCGCAGCCACCGCGGCCGCGCGTTCCGCGGCATCGACCTCGAACGCCTCCAGGCGCACGCCGTCGTAATGTTCGGTGAGCACGCGCAGGGCGACGTCGCCGCGCGCGGCCACGTCGGCCATGACCTCTTCCACCCGTGCCTTGACCCCCGCCGCCAGCGACCGCGTCGGCCGCGTCAGCAGCTGCGCGCGGGTCGTGTCGTCCATCGCGGACCATTCGATGCGCTTCATGCCAGCATCCTCTCGACCGGCAGCACCATCAGCCCGCGCGCACCCGCGCGCTTGAGCTCCTCCAGCCGCTGCCAGGTGACCACGCCATGGCACAGCGCCTGCATCGCGAGCATGTCCTCGCCCTCCATCGGGTAACTGGTGGGCGGTTCCGCGTCCGGCAGCAGGCGCAGCACCTGCGCGACCGCCGCGCGCGGCGCCTGGAACATCAGCAGCTTGCTGTCGCGGATGCGCATCACCCCGTCGATCCGGCGCAGCAGCATCTGCGCGGTCTCGGCCAGGGTGGGGTCGAGGTCGGCGACCGGCCCCGCCAGCACCGCCTCGCTCTGCAGCAGGTCGCACACCGGCACCAGCTGGTTCGCCGCCAGCGTCGCCCCGCTGGAGACCAGGTCGCAGACCACGTCGGCCTGCCCGAGCCGCGGCGCGATCTCCACCGACCCCGACAACACCACGACGTCGGCCTGCACGCCCGCCGCCGTCAGCCACGCGCGGGTCAGCGCCGGGTACGAGGTGGCGATCCTGCGCCCCTGCAGTTGCGCCGCGCCCTGCCAGTCCCAACCCTGCGGCACCGCCAACGACAGCCGGCAGCCGCCGAAGCCGAGCGCGCGCCATTCGCGGAAGTTGGCGCCGCGGCCATCGCCGGCGCGCTCCGCCGCCTGCTCGGCCAGCACGTTGCGGCCGACGATGCCGAGGTCGCAGAGCCCGCTGTCGATCAGGCCGGGGATGTCGTCGTCGCGGACCAATAACAAGTCGACCGGGGCGTTGTCGCCGTAGCAGAACAGCTTGTCGGGGCTCTCCCGCCACGACAGGCCGCAACTGCCCAGCAAGGCGCGGGCCGGCTCGCTGAGGCGGCCGTTCTTCTGGATGGCGATGCGCAGGCGATCGCGCACGCCGGGGGCGGCGACGGGACTCATGCCGGTGACCTCAATGGGAAGGAGTGTGCGCGGCGAGCGCGGCGGCATAGCCGCCCGCGCCCTGCTCGAGGGTGCGGGCGACGCGGCCGATGGTGGTGACGCTGACGCCGGTCTTGTCGTGGATGCCGCGGTAGGGCTCGCCGGCACGCAGCAACGGCACCACCTTCCAGCGGTCGCACATCGCCTCGAGCTCGGCCGGCGTGCACAGGTCCTGCAGGAACGCGGCGACCTGGCGCGGATCGTCGAGCGCGGCCAACGCCTCCGCCAGCGCGCGGAAATCCGCGGCACTCTGGCGCTTGAGCGGGTTGTAGGGCCGGCTCTTCATGGCGATCCAATGTATTAACGCGTTAACACATTAATCGACATGACGGGGAGTGTCAACAAAGCCACGAACGCAAGACGGGCCTCACGGCCCGTCCTTGTGCAACGCCATGGCGCGGGACTATCAGCCGTTGGCCGCCGCGGTGCCGGCCTGGCCGCAGTATTTCTGCCGGAAGGCCAGCGCCTTGGGCTGCAGCGCCTGCAGGTGCTGGATGCGGGTCTCGGCGCTGGGATGAGTCGACGCGAATTCCGGCGGGCTCTGGCCGGCGCTCATCTGGCCCATGCGCTCCCACAGCGGCACGGCTTCGGCCGGATCGAAGCAGGCCGCAGCGGCGAGCATCAGCCCGACCTCGTCCGCCTGCGATTCGTGCGCCCGCGCGTACGGCAGGGCCGAGGTGACGCCATACGCCGACATCACGGTCTGCAGGGTGCCGGCGTCCATCCCGCTGGCGGCGCCGGCCATCTGCCCGATCTGCTCCAGCTTGCCGCGCGCCATGCGCTGTGCACCATGGCGCATCAGCGCGTGGGCGATCTCGTGGCCCATCACCACCGCCATCCCGTCCTGGTTGCGCGCCACCGGCACCAGGCCGGTGTAGACCGCCATCTTGCCGCCCGGCAGCGCAAACGCATTGGCCTGGTCGGACTGGATCACGTTGACCTGCCACTCGAAGTTGGCGGCGAAGTTCTGCGCCTGCAACCCCTTCTCCGCGGCGAGGTCGGCCTCCACTTCGTCCACCCGCGCGATCAGGCGCTCGGCGATCGACCGGATCTGCCGCGCCACCTCGGAATTGGGGTCGACCGGGCGCTCCTGGCTCAGGATCTCCTGGTAGGCCTGCAGGCCCAGCGCGTTCTCGTCGGCGGCGCTCAGGTTCTTGTCGATCATCACCTGTTCGCCGGTGTAGGGATCGACGGTGCGGTTGGAGAAGTAGTAGTAGGCGGCATAGGCCGCGAACGCCACCAGCACCCAGATGCGCAGCCCGCCGCCCCCGAGTCCCCGACGGCGCGGCGCGCCCTGATTGCCGAACGGATCCTGTCGCATCGCCTGCTCCCCGCGCCCGCAGGCGCCGTCATCGTCAAAGTTGTCGAACCACCCGGAACCCGATCCGCGCGTTGGTGGCATCGGTGCCGCCGAACGCACGCCACGCCGAGCGCACCTGCGCCGGCGCGCTGGCCCAGGAACCGCCACGGTACATCCGGTTGCGGCAGCCGGGGTTGACCCAGGCGGCGCCGGTCGCCGGTGCGCGGCGGTAGCCGACATGCCAGCAGTCGGCCACCCACTCGCTGACGTTGCCAGCGAGGTCGTGAAGACCGTATGCATTGGGCGCGAACGAGCCCACCGGCGCCGGCCCCCACCAACCGTCGCCGTAGCCCGCGAAGGCATTGCTCCAACGCCGGCCCTGCGGGGACACGTCGGCGGTGCCGGTGACGTTCTCGCTGCCGGCCGGCGGCATCGGCGCATCGCCCCAGGGATAGCGGCCCTGCCCGCCCGCGCGCAGGGCGTACTCGAACTCGGCCTCGCTGGGCAGCCGGTAGTGCGCGCCGGTCTGCGCGGACAACCAGTCGGCGTAGGCCTCGGCGTCGCGCGCGGTGACGTGCAGGACCGGATCGTCCTCGCGCGCCGGGCGGCCGTCGTAGGCGGAGCGCCAGTCGATCCCGCTGGCGCGCACGAAGTTGCCGCTGCGGCCGTCGTACACCATCGAGTGGCCACGCGAACTGGCGCGCGGTTCGTAACCGGTCGCCTGCACGAAGCGACGGAATTCGCCGACGGTCACCTCGCGTCGCGCCATCGCGTAACCGCGGTCGAGGCGGACGTAATGCTCCGGGCGCTCGGCATCGTCGCCCTCGGGGTCGTCCTTGGCCGAGCCCATGCGGAACGCGCCATGCGGCACCACCACCAGCTCCGGCCCGCGCGAGCCGTCCTGCATGCCGTCGGTGAACACCTGGCCGGGACGGAACAACCCGTAGTGGGTGACGAGGTCGATGCGCTTGCGCAATTCGACGCTGGCCGGATCGCGCGGGTCGGCGATCCGCAGCATCTCGGCAAGCCGCTCGCGCGCCACGTCCAGGCCGCCGGCGTCGCCCAGCGCAATCAGCCCCTGGTCGCGCAGCCAGCGCACGCGCGCGCCGCGGATGGCATCGATGCGGCGCAATGCCGCGGGAATGGTGTCGGGGTCGTGGCGGACCCGGGCGGCCAGCGCCAGCTGCGCCTGCGCCTGGGCGAAGTCGCC
>JAFLCQ010000396.1 GCA_017302815.1 Planctomycetota bacterium | reverse complement strand
GTCGGAGCCCGTGCAGGCGCCGCGCACCACCGCGTCGGGGCGCTGCAGGGTGCCATGGCCGAGGAAGGCCGCGGCGGAGGCGTCGGCGCCGGCCGCCGGCATGCCGCTGCCGAGATAGCACCAGGTGCGGTCCGCGCCTTCGAAGTCCTGGAAGCGGCGCAGCGCCACCGCGTTGAGGTCGCGCTCGAAGGCCCCGCTGCCGCCGTAGTAGGCCTGCGGGCGCAGGATGCCGTCGAAGACGGTATCGGCGGCCACGAACAGCTGCAGGCGGCGGGGCACCGCGCCGAGGTTGCGCAGGACGAGGGTCCACACCTCGCAGCTGCCTTCGCGCGGCACCAGGCAGCGCCACGACGAAGCGACGCCGCCGGCCTCCTGCTCGATGATGGAATAGCCCATGCCATGGCGGCAGCGGTAGGATCCGCGCTGCGCATCGACCGGCAGGCCGTTGAGGCTCCACCAGGCGCCGCTGTCGCGGTCGCGCAGGAAGGCCATGCGCCCGCTGACTCCCGGGATGCGGCGGCCGAGGCGGTCCTGACGCAGCGCCTCGCCCTGCGCGGTGTGCGAGAACAGGGCGACGTAGCGCTCGTTCCACAGGTAGTTGTACCAGTCACGCGGGGTTGCCGGCGTCGAGACCGCATACTCGCGGCCATCGTCGCTGAAGGAGCCGAAGGAGGAGACGGGCTGGCGGGCGGATCGGGCGGCGTTCATGCCGCCCATCATGCCCGGCGGGAGCCGGGCCGGACATGGCGGAGGACGACGCGGATTACGGTATTCCGACGCGGCCCTCCACCCATCAACGCCTACCGACCCATCCGCACCCGGTACATGCTCTCGCCGCTGGCCCGCGCCGCCTGCACCGTCTCGGCGTAGGGCGTGTCGCAGGTGTCGACGAAGCCGCACTGCGCGTTCTCGCCGTCGATGCGCCCGGTGGTCGCCTCGTCGCCGTACTGGAACCAGTGCACGCCGACGATCTGCGGATTGTCGAGCGCGCTCTTGACGTAGGCGGTGAACTTGGCGGCGCGGTCCTGCTGGCTCTCGGCCGAGAACAGGCCGCCCCAGAACTGCCCGCGATCGAGGCCGCCGAAGTGGAACTCACCGATGATCACCGGCGCATCCAGGCCCTCGGGCAGGGTGATGTCGCGCACCGAGGCGCAGTAGCGGTTGTAGCTGAGGACGTCGTTGTACTGCACCGCCGCCGCCACCAGGTTGCGCCCGCCGCCGACGCAGCGGCAGCCGAGGTAGAGCTTCTGCGGCGCGATGCGGCGGATGGCGTCGCGCACCTCGCGGAAGTAGGTCTCGGCCGCCAGGGCGGTGAAGTCGTAGAGGTCCTTGCGCGCCGCGTCGGTCGCCGGCTTCGCCTTCTGGTCGGCGGCGAAGGCGGCCCAGTCGGCCCACGCCGTGCCCCAGGCGGCATTGAGGGCGGCGATGTCGGCGCCGTGGCGCTCCTGCAGCCAGGCGGCCAGGCGCTGCTTGGCGGCCTGCTTCTCCGACGAGGCGAGGGCGTACTCGGCCAGCGAGGTCTCGCCGCCCCACGGCATCTCGTTGTCCACGAAGTAGCCGATGCACCACGGATCGTCGGTGCTGCCCTTGAGAAATTGCGCCGCACCCTTGTCCAGGGCGGCGGGGAAGGCGGGGTCGAACATGTCGGGGAACTGCATCTTGCCGCCCTTCAGCTTGGCGACGTCGTAGAAGAATGTGCGGGTGTAGGGCGTGCGGCGCAGATCGGTGACGCGGCCGTCCGACCAGTTGCCGATCGAATTGATGCCCCAGGCGCGTAGGCGGCGGTGGATCACCTCGGGATAGATGGTCTTCCACTCCGGCCCGTACTTGCGCAGGAGGTTGGCGCCCGAGAAGTCCATCTGCTTCGGCGACTTGCCGGCGTAGTAGCCGCCGCCCCACGACTTGCCGCCGGGACGGTAGAAGGCCTTCAGCGGATGGTCGTCCGCCACCGGCAGATCGGCGAACCAGTGCTCGCGGTCGTCCACCGGCGTGGCGGCGAAGCCGCTGCCGACGCAGGTCAGGCCGACGCTGAAGAAGAGACGGCCGTCGGGATCGACCAGCCACCACTTCCCCTCGTGCTTGGCGGTGCGGAAGTGGCCGGTGGCCTCAAGCTGCGGACCGGCGGCCCAGCCGCCCCAGGCGTTCCATTCCGCCGGCGCCGGCGAGGCCGCCAGGGCCTTGTCCTCGGCCTCGCGATGGGCGGTCAGCTCGACGGCATCGTGCACCTTGCCCGGCCACTCCTTGTGGCGGAACTGGCCGAAGGTGTCGATGCAGGGGAAGAACTGCTCCGGCGTCATGTCGACCCAGGCCGGACGCTGGTAGGCGCCGAAGGCGCGCACCGCCGCCACCTCGAAGCGGTGGTCGACCGCCGGCTTGTTCTCGGTGAAGACGGTGATGGCGACGATGTTCGCCGGATCGATGCCGCCGCTGGCGTAGAGCCCGTCGGGGAAGCCGTGCATGCCGAAGAGCTTGATCGCGCTCTGCGACGCGCGCTTGATCGGCAGGGTCAGGGTCACGCGCTGGTCGGGCTGGGTGCCGACGCGCTCGGTCATGCAGTGCTTCGAGCCGTCGGCGCCCGGATTGTCGATGCGCACGAAGATGTCGATGTCGTGGTCGTCGATGTTGCGCAGGTCGAGGCTGATGAAGGCGTAGGCGGAGAGGTCCCACGTCCCGGCCGGGGCCGGGATGTTCACCCCCGGCCAGCTGCCCTGCTTCTTCGCCGTCACCCGCAGGGCGGGCGCCTCGGCGGTGCCGGCCCGCTCGACCGTCGCGCTGTTGCAGGTCAGGGTGGCGAGGTCGAGGGCGGCGACATCCAGCAGGCGGCCCTGCGCGTCCGGCAGGGCCGGCGCATCGGCGGCTCCGAGGACGCAGGCCAGCAGGACGCAGGAGGCGAGGATGCGGTACGGCATGCCAGTAAACGTATATACATCTTTGGCGTGACAATGCGCCGCCCGTCCGGCTCCGCTTCACCTTTGATTGATAACGTTATCAATTGAAAATAGCCGCAGGCAGCGATTGCTGCCGCCGCGTCCACCCCGATACTGCAGCCGAGGTCCTCCGTGCCGGCATCGACCCACCTGCATCCGCACCAGAGACAGGCCTTCACCCTGATCGAGCTGCTGGTGGTGGTCTCGATCATCGCCGTGCTAGCGGCGCTGCTGCTGCCCGCGATCGGCCTGGTGCGCGAGACCGCAAAGCAGATCCGCTGCGGCAGCGCCCTGCGCCAGGTGGCGTTGGGCTTCCAGGCCTACGCCGCCGACAACGACGGCCTGCTGCCCTGGGTGAAGGAGCAGTCGGCCGGCGTGAACGTCCTGTGGTCGGTGCGGGTGGCGCCATACGTCGACGATCCCGCCGGCACCGCCGCCAACAACGGCGAGGCCGGCGTCCTCACCGGCTGCCCATCCTATGCCCAGGCCTACAACAGCGGCCAGCTGGGCTACGCGATGAACCACGTCCTCGACCGGCCGAGATCGTGGAATTCGAACTGGATGGTGTCGTGGAACATGGACGACTTCATGGAATTCGCGGTCGCGCGCGTGCGCAACGCCTCCACCCGCGCGCTGGTCTTCGACCACGCCAACCAGTTCTACGACGCCAATTACGCCTTCCGCCACCGCGGCCGCTGCTCGGTCGCATTCGTCGACACGCACATCGATGCCGTCCCCCTGGGACCCGCAGGCACCCCCATGCAGATCCTCGACAAGACCATCCACCATCCCGAACTGGGCTATTTCCGGTGAGGCCGCTGCTCGCCTGCCTGGTCCTGCTCGCGGCCTG